>JBFLXE010000047.1:0-17116 GCA_040757455.1 Nitrospirota bacterium | reverse complement strand
GAGGAAGCTCTCAAATTTGTCGGGCTTCATGACAAATATGATCAGAATGCACTAACACTTTCAAGCGGGGAGACACAGAGGCTCGGCATAGCAAGGGCGATAGTGTTAGAACCTGAGATTCTTTTTCTGGACGAACCAACAGCCTCTCTTGATCCTCACAGCACCGCTATGATTGAAGAAATGATCGCAAATCTGAAGAGTAATAACAGGATGACGATTATCATGGTGACACATAATATCTTTCAGGCTAAGAGGCTGGCTGATATTGTTTTATTCATGTATAACGGAAGAATTACCGACAACAGTCCCAATAAGAAATTTTTTGAAAACCCTGGTGATGAAAGAGCCTACAAATTTATTACCGGCCAGATGGTCTATTAACTTTGAAGGCACATGTGGTGGCCCTATTTCGAAGTGAATATTTCTTTTTAGCCGATATTCATGAATTCAAATCCCCCCCGCCCCCCTTTGCAAGGTGGGTAAGGGGGGGATTAATAAGACTATCAAAACCTATACTTTGCACGGTCATGCCTCTCCTGGTCCCACTTTTTCCAGGTCCTGTGTTCTCTCTCCCATTCGTGATGCTGATCCTTTTCTCGCTTTCTAATCCCTCTGTGATAGTCCTTTTCCCTTTTCGCCCAATGCTTCTTCAGCTGTCCGTAAGGAATCAAGGCCCGTCCAGGTGAAATTCTGTGGTAATCTGGAGAAAGGCGGACAAAGACCGTTGGAAGTCTCCTGTGCGGAAGGGAGACCCACGGCCCTGAATAATGAGCGGCCCTGAACCAATACCCGTCCCGGAGCAGATACCAGTAGCCGGAGTAAAAGAAGAGGTCAACACCAGCATAAGGTGCGTAATAGACAGGGGTTTGAGGAATCAGAAAAACAGGCGGAGGCTCATATATGACGACGCGCGGAGGCGGCGGCACACCGATGCCTATGCCAAAATGTAGATCAATATCTGAAGCCGAGACTTTGGCCGGTGAGGAAAGGTAACCAAAGACCGCAAAGAAAAAACTTAACATTGCCATTCCGATTCTCATTTTCATGTGACATACCTCCTTTAATTTTTGATTAAAGAATATCGAAAAGATATGAAGAAGTTATGAAGGAAAAATGAAAGATTTGAAAAGATCTACTTGCTGGTTTGATGACTGAATTATAATAAATCATTTTTAGGGTTTTGGGGTAAAATAACTATTTAATAATGACCCAATTCCGGCGATAAGGAGTTGTCATTGCAAGTGATCCGCCTGAGGCGGAGAGGATTGCAATGACTATTAGACAAGGTTTCTGCCATCTTGTCGCTTGATTTGGGAATGAAATTTGTACCACTGGCTTGATTTTCTTTATATGGATTCATTGATAGAGGGATTCAGGAAGGCCTTTTTTCTCATGATCAGTCTCGATGCCGAACTGATGGGAATAATAATCCTGTCACTGAAGGTGTCGGGTCTTGCGTTAATCATTTCGTCTCTCCTTGGGCTTTTCTCCGGTGCACTGCTGGGATTAAAACATTTCCCGATGAGAGACGTTTTAATAAATATTATGAATACATTTATGGGATTGCCCCCCGTCGTTGTGGGCCTTTTTTTATATCTTATTCTGTCGCGAAGCGGCCCACTCGGATTTATGGGACTCCTTTATTCGCCGTCAGCCATGGTGATCGCGCAGAGCATACTTGCTTTCCCCATCGTGACAGCCCTCTGCCATTCTGCCATCGTCAGGGTCGATCCGATTATCAGACAGGCTTCATTGACTCTCGGGGCCACATCGTTTCAAATGGCTTTGACGGTTATTAAGGAAGCAAGGTATGGCATCATGTCAGGCGTGATCGCTTCGTTTGGAAGGGTGACCGCAGAGGTGGGCGCGGTGCTGATTGTGGGTGGCAATATTGCAGGATATACCAGAGTGATGACTACAACCATCGTCGCTTGAGACCGACAAAGGAAATTTTGAACTCGCTATAGCACTGGGCGTTATACTCCTGGCGCTTTCCTTTATTATCAATATAGCGCTCCGGTTTATACAGAAGAAGGGATCGTAAAATATATCATGAAACTGAAACTGGTACTCGAAAACATCCACAAAAACTACGACGGCAAACCTGTCCTGAAAGATATTTCTTTTTCCTTTGACTTTGATTGCATTCATCTGCTGATGGGGCCGAACGGAAGCGGCAAGTCCACATTGCTCAGAATCTGTGCCCTTCTTGAAGATCCGGAAGAGGGGAAGGTGAACTATTTTTCGGGCAACAATATTGTTACAAAGGATGTCAGGCTCAGGAGGCGGATAAGCCTGGTGCTTCCCAAAGTGGGAATTTTCAATACGACGGTATTCAATAACATAGCCTACGGTCTGAAGGTACGCGGATTTCAACGAAAAGATATTAACCGCAGAGTGAGCGAGGCTCTGGAATTTGTCGGTCTCTATCATAAGAGAAATCTAAATGCGTTAAGGCTTTCCAGCGGAGAGATGCAACGGCTTGGTATAGCGAGAGCGATTGTTATAGAGATTCTTTTTCTCGATGAACCCACAGCGTCACTTGACCCTCACAGCACAGCCATGATCGAGGAAATTATCAAGGAGATCAGAAAAAGCCGGGGTCCGACAATAATAATGGTGACTCACAACATTTTTCAGGCTCAGAGGCTCGCTGACAGAGTCCTGTTCATGTATGACGCAAAAATTGTGGATTACGGAACAAAAAAGGAGTTCTTTGAAAATCCGCGTGATGAAAGAGCATACAAGTTTATCACCGGGCAGATGGTCTATTAACTATTGAAGACCAGATTGCAGGAGTTTTTTCTTTTGTTGTTGCGATGATGGGCGCCCTTACGCTCAGTGAGTATATCTTTGGCTATGATTTTGGTATAGACCAGCTGCTTTTCTATGAATCATCCAGTGCGGTAGGCACCTCTCACCCGGGTCGTATGGCACCAAACACTGCACTCAACTTTACAATGACAGGGGTTGCCCTGCTTCTTCTGAACATAAGGAGGAGGCAGACCAATCAGATTGCACACTTTCTCGCATTGGCGATTATTCTGGTTGGGTTACTGAGTCTTATAGGTTATATTTACGGTGTCCGTACACTACACGGGATAAGTTATTACACCCAAATGGCTCTGCACACAGCAGTTATCTTCATTCTGCTTTGAAGAAATGGTGGAGGAACGTACGGTCGAACTGAAAAAAGTAAACAGGGCTCTGAAAACACTCAGTGAATGCAACCAGGCATTAGTGCGAGCCACAGAAGAACCAGCTTTATTTACATGAGATATGTCAGATCCTCGTAACTATCGGAGGATATCGTTTAGCATGGGTCGGGTATGCTGAGCAGAATGAAAAGAAAACAGTTTGCCCGGTAGCACAAGCTGGGTTTGAAGAGGGTTATCTCGATACATTGAATATCATCACATGGGATGATTCAGAACAGGGTCGCGGTCCAGGGTGAGGTATCAATTTTCAAGAACCTCGCAACTGATATGATTTTAACGCCATGGCGGGAAGAGGCTCTAAAACGTGATTACACTTCAGTTATTGGTTTGCCCCTTAAAACCAGTTCAAATATTTTTGGAGTACTTTTAATATATGCAAGTGAACCTGATACCTTTGACACCGAAGAACTAATACTGCTCACTGAACTTGCAAATGACCTTGCATATGGTATCTCGACATTGAGAATGCGCGAGGAGCGCAAGCGCCCGGAAGTGGTGCTTAGAGAAAAAGAAGCCTTTATCCGGGCAGTCATGGATAATCTTCCTATAGGTATCGCGGTAAACTCTGTCGATCCTACTGTTCAATTTGAGTATATGAACGATAACTTTCCAAAATATTATCGGACAACAAAAGAGAAACTTGCCAACCCTGACGCTTTTTGGGACGCCATATACGAGGATACGGCATTCAGGGAAGAGATCAGAAAGAGGGTATTGGATGATTGTGCCAGCGGGAACCCTGATCGTATGTATAGGCATCAAGCCAGAAGATATAGACAAGCTCTTTAAGGAATTTACACAACTTGAGTCCCCCTACACCAAAAAACACAGTGGCGCCGGAATCGGATTGATATTAACAAAAAGATTGGTGGAACTCCAGGGAGGAAGGATATGGGCTGAAAGTGAATGGGGCAAAGGGAGTACGTTCAGATTCATAATACCTCGCAGAGTAGAACAGCCTGTTGAGCAGATAATCAATCCTTTAACGAAACTTTTTACATGGAAACACTTTTTAAAACATTTTGAAAGGATATACTCCTTTTGCAGAAGGCGCGGTAAACAATTTGGTTTGTTGCAGATAAAACTTGCCGGCGTTGATGCTAACAGTGATTACATCTCTGTTTCCGAGATACTCAGAAAAACCATACGCAGGCATGAAATCCTGACACATAAAGACCGTAGTTGTTATCACCTTATTATCCTCGATGCCGACAGGCAAATGATTGAGAATGCCGCCTCGAGGATATCCGCGGTGCTAAAAGAGAAGGAATATAATCCTGTTTTAAAAACCGCTGTATTCATGGAAGACGGGGAAACTATCGAGGAGATGTTAAAGGCATTAGATAATCCGAATCCATAACAAAACTGCTGGGACAAATTTGCATTCTTCCCCATCAATTCTTATAATCTCCTCATGATATATCAGAATTTAATTCACTCTTTGGAGTCAAAGTTAAAAGAATTGTCTGTACCTGATGGCATTGCTGCAATATATGTCTATGGTTCAATCGTTCAGGGCAGATTACGAAATGAGAGTGATATCGATATCGCTATTCTTCCGTCTTTTGAAATAAATGATTTCGAAAAATTACAACTTATATCCAAAGTGGCTGCCATCATTTCTTCTGCGCTTAAAATCATGGATATTGATAGAGAAGTGAGCGTTCTTGATATGAGAGGCAGATATGTATCACTAACACTTTTGTATAAGATTATTACCGAAGGAGCACTGATATACGATCGTGATACGGCACAGAGAATTGATTTCGAGAATGCCGTAAAAAGGGATTATTTTGACTTTGTACCTTATTTGCTCTATCTGAGGAAAAGGAAATATGGAGATTTATACCAGAAAGCTTGAACTGATTGAAGAATGCCTGAAGCGACTTGCAGAGATAAAAAAGGGGAATCAGAGCTTTCAAAAATACAGAAGTTCATGGAAAGATAAGGATTCAGCAGAAAGAAATTTGCAAAAGATTATCGAGGCAATTATCGATATCGGTAAAATGATCATTGCCAATTTAAAACTTCGAGAACCCGGGAACAACAGGGAGGTCTTTCTGATACTCGAAGAAAATGGTTTATTTCCGTCAGAATATATGAATCTGATTGACAGAATGATTGGAATGAGAAATATTATTGTTCATAGCTATGATAGAATTGATGATGCTATTGTGTATGGAGTCCTCAAAAAAAGCATTGGTGATATTAAAAAGCTAACGGTCATCTTAAAAAAACAATTACGGCAAAAATCCTTCGATAACTTCCTGAAAGTCGTGCGGAATAAATAGGGAATAAATAGGGGACGTTGTTGAATAAGTGGGGAATAAATAGGTGGGGAATAAATAGGGGGAATAAATAGGGGACGTTGTTGAATAAGTTGAATTGCACTATTTCATAGCCTTTGACAGTGTGGGAATAAATAGGGGACGTTGTTGAATAAGTTGAATTGCACTATTTCATAGCCTTTGACAGTGCAGATGTTGATACGCCAAGATAACGTGCAGCTTCTGCCATAATTACCCCGTCTTCCTTCACGAGTTTGCGCGCTATCTTTGTTCGAACTTCCGGTATTCTTCCCCTTCGACTTCCTCCCTGTAACTCTGCTTGGCTTATCCCTTCTTTCCGACAAGCAGCACGAATTATTTCTTCTATATTCTTCCCGCTTTTTAATGCCCGGAATTGCTGCCTTACCCGCTCCTCAGTCTCTTGCAGTATTCGTTCAACGAATACACCGCTACCCAGTATCCTTTCATCAGACATCTCTCTTTTTCCTTTGCGCCTTAATGTCAGAACCTGTGACCATCCTCCCTGTGATCGCACTAATCCCCCTCCTACCAGCTCCGGACGCCCTCCCTCTTTTATTCCTGCCTCTACGAATTCTCTATATCTTTTCTTCGCTTCTCCTTCTTTATTGCCAAATTGTATCAATATATAATCACGATCCTGCCATTCATGCGCCACTCTGCCCATCAAAACGCTGTGCCCACAGTACCTGTAACGATCAAGTTCAGCCATGCTCTTAATTACTCCTGCCCGTATGGGATTTAAATGAATGTATCGCACCAGTTCGAGCAAATATGCATCTTCATCGCAGATGATTGACTTGTACCGGTTCTGAAATAGATGTCCGTAACGACCGTGCCTAAGATTATAAGTAACAGCATATCCCGTCAGTAATCGCCTCATAAGTTGCGAAAGTCCTTCTTTCCCGCTTCGTAACAGTATATGTGCATGATTTGTCATTAAAGTCCACGCATAGATAACAGTGCCCGTCTCAGTAGCTACTTTTCCTAAACGTGAAATAAAGGAATTTCTATCCCTATCGTCTGAGACGATTTTCTTCTTTTCTATCCCACGCACTATTACATGGTGAAGTGTCCCCGGAAAATCAAGTCTTGCCTGCCTCGGCATATGTAAGCTCCATCGTTTTTAATTTTGCATATACTACATCCAATATTATTAATAGTCAATTTATTCAACAACGTCCCCTTTTATCTTTCTCTTGAGGCGATCCTGGGGCATCTGAGGCTGCCGGTCCGGCATCGAAAGAGCGTTAGAACGACGAATTTGATCGAAAGGAGCTTTGAAGAGGAGCGAAGAAGAACCAAGATCATTCCTGGATTCTTTACGGAACAGAGTTGTCTGAAACTCGTCTTTTCGGTTCTGATACGAGCAAGCAAACGATGGAGGAGAATCGTCATGGACGAGATGGAGTTAAAACAGATCGATGCCCTTAGGAAAGAACTGGGGCTTGATGCTCCTGTTCAACAAACGGCGAAAAGAAAGATAACGGAGGCCATAAATGTGTGATACCAGGCCTTCTCGTTTTTACAGGAGAAAAAGGACTTGACCTTAACGAACCCTGGTTCGTTCTGGCCTATCGCAATTCAGGTCTATTTTTTCCTTCTTAACATAAAAAATACAAAAACCGATATTATTTCCATGAAAACTACAAAGAAAAATATGAAATTCATGGAAATATCATATAAAAATCCTATGATGACACTTCCCAGAAACCAGGATATGCCATATACTGTATTAAAAATGCCATATGCAGTCCCCCTGCGTTCAATTGGAACAATGTCAGCAATTGCCGCACGCATAATGGTTTCATGAATTCCCATAACTGCGCCCCAGAGAACAATACTGATTATTACAAAGCTATAATTATGAGAAAATGCAAGGAAAGGAATCGGGAGGGTCAGGATAGGAATTGTGATCAGTGAAGTAAACCCGATTTTGTCATATGTCTTGCCAATAATGAGAGCTACTATCGCATCAACACCCATTGCGATTGCATAGAATATGGGAATCCGCAGGTCAGAAACAATTTCCTTAACTTTGAGATGATAGGCGATAAGCTGAAAGTTTGCAAAACCTGCAACACTCAGAAATATAAATAATGTGTAAAACCAGAAAGTCCCTGAAAGCACCTTCCCGCCTTCTGTCTTTTGTTGGATACCTCCTGTTTCGAATTTTTCTGGAGAGGGGACTTTGCTCTTTGCTATTAAAAGAGTAACCAGTGTCAGGACAGCAGGTATCCATAAAATAGCAAATCCCTCTCTATAGCCGCCCGTTAAAAGAAAAACCGCAGAGAAGATTAAAGGTCCGATAATGGCTCCAAACTGGTCTATTGCTTCATGCACGCCGAAGCCAAAACCCCTGCCAACTTGCTTGGTGGCATGGGAGAGTATGGTATCTCTCGCGGGGGTTCTAATAGCTTTCCCCATCCTCTCCATAACCAGGAAGACAGCGGCTATCTCCCAATGTCCCGCGACAGCCATGAGAGGAATCGAAGCGATCAGTGCGTACCCGACGATCGTGAGAAGCCAATAGGATCTTGTGCGGTCTGCAAAATACCCAGAGACCATACGGAGGGCATAGCCGATAAACTCGCCAAGGCCCGCGACTAGGCCCACTATGCCCGCGCTCGCACCGAGTATGGCAAGATAGGGGCCCGTGACACTCCTGCCAGCTTCATAAGTTATGTCGCCGAAAAAGCTTACGATCCCCAGAAGAAGGATGAACCGGAAGGCTGTTCTTTTCTGATTGTTCATGCTTTATACCGAGAGATGAAGTTCAGTAAATTTAATAACAGGCATTATTGATATCCATGAGCCTGCTATATAATAAGGTAATGCATTTCTGATTTTATTATATTATAGGTTATTTTGAAAGCAATAATTTTTGAACTTATACTGATACTTTTTGTCTCATCTGAATGAGTCTATCCTTTATTTCATCCATCTTCTTTTCATTTTCTATAAGCACCGCCTTTCGTTCCTCAACCGCATGTTCGCCTTTTGATTTCTGACTCAAGCCTTTTTGGATCGCTTTTGAAATTCCTTCAATAGTAGCCTCAATTCTCTCGAACATCTCCCACCTGAAATCTAATTTGCTCTTATCAAGCCTCTCTGCAAAATCAAATCTAACTCTGCCACTCTGGGTATCGATCATTTCATGTAGATAGTCTTTCATCTTCTTGAGAATGATTTTATCTCCAACGAATTTTGGAAGTGAGAGTGTAAAGGACTTTGAAAGAACCTCGAGCATAACAGGCTCTTCCTTAAATTTATAATAAAAACTTGGTTTGACTGTCCATAACTCTTCTGCCTTGAATACCTCGAAGGGTATCGCAAAGAGTTCTGAAGAAAATTTGAAAAGGGCATCAACGGTCTCGTTTATCTTTGTAATAAATCTACCACATATTGCCTCGAAAGAAGTAGCGAGTTTCCCGTCCTCTTTTGCCCACCAATTGTTACAGGCATTCTTCACTTCCTCCATAACGTATCTTTCCATAGCATTATTCAATTCTTGTGAAGACAGAGACTTATTTTCCTTATAAAAATTTTCAAGACCGGTAACCAGAACAGTTGCTGTCTCTTTTTTGAATTCTTCGATGTCCTCATCGAGTCCTTTTTTCACGAGCCTGTCCACCTCACCGTCAAGAAGGATATCAAAATCCTGCTTCTCCCGAATTACCTCTTTTTTCTTGCTCTCAAATATCTCAATTTTTACTTTGAGCTCCTCAACCGGGATGGTCAGCGATTTCATTTCTAGTCCGAGCTCGAATAATGCCTGAGAGAGAACTCTTAGGAGAGAATTTGACACTGAAAGGAGGAGCACCTTGCCTTTTTCCTCCATAAGAAAGGTATTCAGGATATTCTCGAATTCAGGTAGAAAACTTTTCCTGAGAAGTTCTAATTTTCCATTTAATTTGCCATCAAGAGCAAGTTTTGCCGAAAGTGGAAATATCTTTACTTCGCAATCCATGTACTCCTCTATAACTTTTTTTGAGAAAGCAATAGACTCCTTCAGGTCTTCATCGTCCACATAATCAGCTTTGTTTTGAAGGAAGAAAATCTTGTTTGAGTATTCCCGTACATCTTTCAGAAAGTCCAGTTCTGCCTGACCGACCGGCTGATCTACTGAAAGGAGAAAAAGGGCTGCATCTGATTTAGGCAGGTACTGAT
Source organism: Nitrospirota bacterium (assembly GCA_040757455.1). Taxonomy (GTDB): domain Bacteria; phylum Nitrospirota; class Thermodesulfovibrionia; order Thermodesulfovibrionales; family SM23-35; genus Kmv42. Next base: position 7,422 of record JBFLXE010000047.1, on the reverse strand, counting down.
ACGCAATGTCCGTATTATGCTGGTAGATAGAGCCGACACCAGGAGTGTCGATCAATCTGACGCCGTCTTTAAGGTATGGCGAAGGATAGTTGATGATAACCTCCTGGACATCCTTAACATTTTTTGGATTTCCCTTCTCTGTGACAAACTCTGGGAGGTTTTCAGGCTTAATTTCGGTCTCTCTGCCATCATTGAAATAGACAGTAATTTTCAGTTCTTCACCGTGCTTGAGAATAGTGGCTATCGACGTTAGAGGGACGACTGCTGTGGGCAATATCTCTGATCCTAAAAGTGCATTGATGAGGGTGGTTTTTCCTCTCTTGAACTGCCCGAGCACAACGAGGTTAAACACATTATCCTGGATTTTCTCTCTCAGTTCTTCGCAGGGACAATCCGGGATGCCTTCAATAGTGGCAACGGAATCAATACATCTTAAAAGTTCATCTTTCAGGTGAGAATATTTGTCGAGAACCATTTTCCCCTCAAAACTAAAAAACTCCTACCAAATGCAGTATTGGTAGGAGTTATCAGTTCCGACAAATCGGAACAGTTTAGCGAACTCCATCGCCACTGCTATTTTACTACAACAACTGTGCAAGGGGCAAGCTTTGCAATATTCTGAGAAGTTGAACCCCATACCCTTCCGAATATCTTTGAATGACCCATAAAGCCAATAACCAGAAGGTCGAATTTTCCTTCCTTGGCATAATGTACAATAGTTTCCACCTCATGTCCGGCCTGAACTTTTATATGAAGCCTTATGCCTTCTTTTTTGGCTAATTCCACTGCCTCATCATTTATCTTCTTGAAATATTCATTCGCCTCCTTTCTAAATTCTTCGACTTCTCCGACGGTTACTGCGTAATGGGGAACACCTTCTTCAACAGATATACTATGAAGTTCTGCACTGTATCTTTTCGCAAGGTCTATCGCTACTTGTAAGGCGCGTTTTGCCCCTGTTGAACCGTCATTAGCTATCAAGATTTTCTTAAACATCATGACCTCCTTCGCAGGCTGAAGCCGCGGCTGCTTTATGATTCCCCTCCTTATTCTTTTTTCATCTCCGGTTGGAACCATTTCTGAGCAATAATCGTCGGCACCACCGCTGAGAGTATCACTGCTGTGACCAGTACCGTATATTGCTCCTGGTCTATTATTTTATTCGTATATCCGAATAACGCTGATATAGTACCAAAGGTAAGACCCGTTGACATCAGTAAAGTAGTATACATGCTTTCTTTTTTTCTAAATTTGAATATCTTTGTCGGCGGCAATACACCGATAAATTTTGCTGCCATCTTCACCAAAAGAAAAACAATTATTAAAAAAGCACTTGTCCACACAGCTGACAGCTTTACCAGAGAACCTGCCTTAATAAAATAGAACGGAGTTAGCATGGTAAATGCAATGACACGCATCCTGTGACTGAGGGTTTTATTCTCAATAAAAAAGCGAGCGAGTACCATACCCACCAGATATGCTGGAAGCACTGCTTCACTCCTTGCTGTCATAGCGAGACCGCCGAGACTAAACAAGAGTAGAAAGATGAATTTTGTTTCGGGCTCGCTGATCCGACTGCCGACTTTTTCAAAAAACCAGGGAGTAAACTTAGGCAGTAACAGGAGAACAGCAATTGTCACCACGATAAAGAGCGCCAGATGCCAGTCATAATTTGCAAAAAAAACACCCAATGCTAATACTGTGCCCAGGTCGGTGATATAAAACAAGCAGCAAGGATGAGTTTGCCAAGTTCCGTTTTAATATATCCGGTCTCGATCATGACCGCATAAACTACAGCAACAGAAGTGGTGGAAAGAGAAATACCTGCAATCGCAGATTGTGGGAATGTCCAGCCTTCGATGTAATATGCATATGCCATAGCGCCCAGAAAGGGCGTCAAGAAACTCAGGAAGCCTATACCGGCGCTCTCTTTGAACTTCTTTCGCAGAATTTCCGGCTCAACCTCTGCTCCTGCGAGGAATGTAAGAAGGATGCTTCCGAACCCTGCAAGGAAATTCACCCATTCAGTTCTCTGAAGGGGAAGGAAATTACCTCCGACAAAACCAACTAATATTTCAAGCAAGGCAATAGATATCGCTATCCTCAAAGAAAGGAGGGTTGCAACAAGGGCGAGCCCGATCCATAATGCTGCCTGAAGCCACTGGTTTTCCCTTAAACCTCCTGAGGTTTTTAGCTCCGGCAAGGACTGGATACAAAAACCCCTACCGAAACTTATACCATTCGGTAGGGGTTATCAGTCTTTCAAGGACGGTTAAGGGCGAACCCCATCGCCAGCAAAGTTACTATACTATGAAAAAAATATTGCTGTCAACGGAATAACATGCCAATATACGATAAGCACCATGGAAAAGATAACATACAATCCAATAGGTATAATTCGTTCTCCTTTTAAAGATATCAAAGGAATGCCTATACAACCAACAGGAGCAAAAGGTATAGCAGGAACAATAGAAATAGAACCAGCGTATGTTGATGGATTACAAGATTTAAAAGGGTTCTCACACATAATCCTGACCTATCATTTCCACCTCTCAAAAGGTTACTCGTTGAAAGTAAAGCCATTTTTGGATGAGAATCTTCGAGGCGTTTTTGCTACGAGAGCACCCAAGCGACCGAATCCAATAGGAATCTCAGTCGGTGTGTAACACCACAGAAAAGCTATTGAATATGACCCATGCCTGATCATTCTCTTTAAAACCCATCTGGCGAGCGCTGTCCGTGGTAACTATTGAGCACAATTCAGTACCATCCGAAATACGCACGACATACTCTGTAGTAATCTCACCCTTATTAATGCGCACAATAGTTCCAAAGAATCGGTTTTCTGCCGAAGATTCAGGCTCTTTATCGCTTTTCTGTAAAATCACCCAGGGAGCTTTTACCTCTGCTGTTATTAAAGATCCTGCTTTAAGACCAAGCCTCGACAGACTGTCGTTGGTGATCACTGTGGTCACCATATCGCCTCCAATGGTGATCATCTCAACCTTTGTTTGTATGTCTCCTTTATGGATAGACCGGATTTTACCGAAAAAGCTGTTTCGCGCGCTTGTTTTTCTGGAAGATTCTCTTTCAATAAAACATTTTGCAACCTGCTGAATATCGTCATCGGAAAATGCAACATAGGAAGCTGTCACGCTGGGTGTTGAATGGCCCAACATCCTCTGCACAACCGGCAAGGGCATATTGCTCTGCATTAATTCGACAGCCCGTGACCTCCGTATGCTCTCCGGAGAGCCCATTGAAGGGGAAAAGCCGGAGGCCAGCGCCCGCTCGTAAAATTTGCGCCGGACATGGCCAGGGTCCACTTTAAAAACGCTGCCCAGATATTTTTTAAAAGGAGGATCATCTAATAAAGACTTGATTTCTTCAGAGAGCACCCCCGGTATCTGAACTTCCCGCTGTGGCCTGCCATTTTTCTTTTCTGTTCTCCCTAAAAACACTATGTGATGCTTGAAATCAATATCTTGAAAAGGCCGAAGGGTTAAGACTTCGTTCAGCTTGGCTCCGGTATAGCGAATCAAAAGGAAGATAAGCAGGATGCGTCTCCGGGATAGACGAACGTCTGCCCGCGATGCCCCGTCTGTCCAGCTTCGAAATGACTGCTCCAGGCGGCTCATCTGCACCGGATCAAGACATTGGGCTTTCCCCGGCATCGATACTATACGCGCATGGCTTGATCGCTCGGACGCCGGAGCCCCTTGTATATGTTGTCTATGACTAACCATCATGATTTATTGTTTATTATAACAGTACGGCTCGTATATTCTTCTACAGAATCATTCACAACTCTTCTTGACAACCTGGTCTAATGCATGATAAAGTTTTAACTAACACGAATGATATAGTTTTCGTGATAATTATAAATGGATTCTCAGTGTTAAGCGCTGCTCCGTCTGACAGATGAAATTGAAGTACTATAGAGTGAAGTAGTTTATGGCGCAAGAGGAAAAACCTTCAGAAGGATACAGAGCGCCAAAACCCAGGGAAGAGACTATCACGGCTGAAAAAAGCGGAATAACCGGCAATCTGCGATTCGATCGTGTGGAATTCGCAGGCTCTCTCGGAGATCTCGGAACACTGTTGCCAATTGTAGTGGCTATGATCCTGATCAACAAACTGAGCCCGAGCACGGTATTTCTCACTTTCGGGCTATTTTATCTCATTACAGGCTTTTACTACAGGTTGCCTGTGCCCGTTCAGCCTCTTAAAGCTGTTGGCGCTATTGCCATCGCCTATCCCCTTCAGATTACAGAGTCTGTGATAGGGGCGTCAGGTATTATTTTTGGAGTAACTCTTCTTCTGCTATCGATTTCTGGTACTGTAAATGCTCTTGCTAAACTGTTTACGCAACCTGTTGTAAGGGGCATACAGCTTTCACTGGGACTTGTCTTTCTAAAAAAGGGGATAGATTTGATCATCCAGAAAAATATCTTCCTTTCAGGAGTTGGCGGCAGATTCACTGAATATAACCTCAACCTTATGCTTGGTATAGCAGTTTTCCTCACGGTCATTACTTTGCTCGACAACAAGAAACTCCCCGCCGCCCTGGCTGCGCTGGCAGCAGGCATCATCGCCGGGCTGGCCTTTGGCGGATTCGATAGCCTCAATTTCTCTGTAGGTCCTACCAAAATAGGTTTCATTTCACCGACGCTGAATGATTTCTGGACTGCCTTCATCATGCTCATTCTGCCTCAGATACCACTGACAATAGGAAATGCCTGTGTGGGCACTGCTGACACATGCTGCGCACTCTTTCCGAAAAACCCGCTGCTATCCAAGACAAAGGCGGGGAATTTTGCCCTGACAATGGGGCTTGCCAATTTGCCTGCCGGTTTTGTCGGCGCAGTTCCTATGTGTCACGGTACGGGTGGACTTGCCGCTCATTATCGGTTCGGGGCACGGACAGGAGGCGCTCCCATCATGATTGGTGCTCTTTTCGTCGTGATGGCACTGGCATTCGGGGAGTTCGGGTTTGCTCTACTTGCAATGATTCCAAACTCGGTCCTGGGAGTGCTTCTCATCTTTGCTGGGCTCGAACTCTGTCCATTGATCCGCAGTCTCAAAACAAATGAAGAGTATTTCGTTGCTATCCTGATCTCTGGTATTGCCCTGGCGGTTCCTAATATGGCATGGGCTTTCGGAATTGGTATCGTTGTAGACCTCTTCATTCGCAAGATGAAAATCAAAATTTAGCTTAAGCGAGGCAAATGTATTTACAAATAAAAAGAGAGGGCATATGTGCAGAAAAAGCTTTCATATCGCCACCTTTGTAAGAGATAAGCATACAAATTCACCTTTCATGTTTTCATGTAAAACAAAGGGAATACACATATTGCCTAATTGCGATTCTGAAAGGTTTTTCTGTGCATATGCCTGATATTAACTGCATTATTTAGCTTGAGTGGGGAAAATGGACATTCTGAATTCTCTACACGTTCTCTTTCCTATATCAGGCGTAAAGACTTATGTCTTTGTTCCTCCCTTCGTTGCTCTGGTAGTTTCATTCTTTACCTCAATGGGTGGTGTCTCGGGTGCGTTTCTCCTGTTGCCATTCCAGATGAGTATGCTCAATTTTACCAGTCCATCTGTCAGTGCCACAAATTTCGTTTTCAATATCGTTGCAATCCCGAGCGGGGTCTATCGTTACCTCAAGGAAGGCCGCATGGCATGGCCGCTGACGTGGGTCGTCATCGCAGGCACTCTTCCGGGAGTTTTCATTGGATACTTTCTGAGAGTCCTCTATCTGCCTGATCCGAGGACATTTAAGCTTTTTGTTGGATGTGTGCTGCTCTATATCGGTGTGCGCCTCGTCTATGAAATTACAGGCAAGGCAAAAGCAGGGAAAACAAAGATGAAGGCATTGGAAGACAGATTCAAGGAGAGGACTAAACAGATTAAAGAACAGCAAAGTTCCAGAATAGCATCGGGACTTCCGCCAGAAGCCGTCGTAAAAACTGTTAAGGCAAGCCTGACGCGGATAGAATATGAATTCTGGGGTGAGAGATTTTCGTTCAGCACCGTAGCTATGTTCATTCTCGCATTCATTGTCGGGGTTATCGGCGGGACTTATGGTATCGGAGGTGGCGCAATCGTTGCTCCATTTTGTGTAGCAGTTTTTCATTTGCCGGTTTACACCGTTGCCGGTGCAGCCTTGATGGGAACTTTTCTTACATCTATTTTGGGAGTACTTTTTTACAGTGTAATTCCTGTAAAAGGTGGTATGGTCACTTCACCTGACTGGCTATTGGGATTTCTCTTTGGAGCGGGAGGATTTGTCGGAATATACCTTGGCGCACGGTTCCAGAAATTCGTTCCCCAGAAGATTATCAAACTTATGCTGGGAGCTATTATTATCTTCCTCGCATTGCGTTATATTTCTCAGTTTTTTATAAAATAACGGAGTGAATACCTTAAATAAAGTAATGACCATTTTAAAGAATTATAGTAATCCCCCTCAGTCCCCTTTAGCAAAGGGGGATTAAGGGGGACTTGCTGAAAGGATAATCATGATTCAACATGTATGCCCGGTAGCAAAAATGGAGAAGTTACTTGTAGCAACAGATGGATCCATATTTAGCGAAAGTGCAATCAGAGCAGCTATCAATCTTGCAAGGACATGTTCAAGTAAACTTATTGCAGTATCAGTGGTGAAAACAAATGTTGAATTTGAAGATCTTGTACCAAAGATCATTGAAAAAGCTGAAAAGGAGGCACGGGAACACCTCGAATCGGTCAGGAGCAGGGCTTCAAAGGAAGGTGTTGACTGCGAGATAGTTGTTCATAGAGGCGAGGAACCGTTTCAGAACATTATAGATGATGCAGCAAGAAATCAAGTCGATATGATAATCATGGGCACACATGGCAGAACAGGGCTGAAGCGACTTATGATGGGCAGCGTGACCGCTAGAGTTATAGGACATGCTCCCTGCAAGGTACTTGTAGTTCCGTTGAATGCAAAAGTCGGATGCCGGAATATTCTTATAGCGACTGACGGTTCATGACACAGTGATGTTGCAGCCTTTGAGGCCATCGGAATTGCAAAAAGATGCAGAGGCTCACTCATCGTTATATCCGTAGCCCTTTCAGATAAAGAGATTATTCTGGCAGAAGACTATGAAGAACTGATTTTTGCAAAAGATAATGTCAAAAAGATCGTGGAGCTTGCGAAAGAAGAGGGCATTAAAACTGAGGGCCTAACAGACAGAGGCAAACCATATGAGGCCATTGTAGAAACTTCAAAGCAGAAAAGTGCAGATTTAATAGTTGTTGGAAGCCCAGACTTGTCCAAAATAAGTTTTAGATAAACTCCGATCTGGGTAATATAGTTATGCAATTAACAAAACCCAGACCGGAGGTGTATATGAATAAGTTTAGCAGCATTTTCAGCCAGATTCTATCACT
>JBFLXE010000046.1:0-17117 GCA_040757455.1 Nitrospirota bacterium | reverse complement strand
AAGTCCCGGAGCTCAAGGGCTGTCATACGCAGGCAAAGTCTCTGGATACTCTGATCGAAAGGATTAAAGAGGCGATACAGCTTTGCCTTGAGGTATATGGTGAAGAACGTCCGACAACACATCTTGTCGGCGTCCAGAAAGTTGCTGTATGAGAAAGCTGCCTGCACTAACAGGGAAAAAAATAATCTCTTTGCTCAAGAAGGCAGGGTTTGCTGAAGAAAGGCAAAAAGGAAGCCATATATTCTTAAAACATTCTGATGGAAGAGCAACCGTCGTCCCCGTACATTCAGGCGAAACAATCGGGCCAGGACTTTTATCCAAAATCTTGCGAGATGTAGAAATGACAAAGGACGATTTTCTGAAAATTCTTGAGGTACAAGCAAAGTCAAAAAAATTATTCACAAGACGGCCTTATTTGGTAGCGAAAAAGACAAAGTCAAGCATGATTGCAAGTCTTAGCCTACACGATGCTTTCATCGTTTAAGGTAAATCTAAAAAGGCAGATACTTCCTGGCAAGCTCGATTAGTCCGAAGATTTTTAGATCAATATAATTCCCGGCAGAACGTAAGGCAGAAAGCCTGGAATCAAGATCTCTCACCGGAATCTTTAGCACTTCCATCTCCTCCGCCTCATCTCTCCCTGCGAAGCCCTCAAACCGGAGACCGGTGGCAAGAAAAGCCGTCAGGATTTCACCCGATGCTCCGGAAGACAGGGGGCCTTCTGTTAGATAAATCATTTTCTCGGCCGAATATCCGGTCTCCTCGAGGAGCTCTCTTCTTGCAGCATCCTCGAGTGAACCTCCTTTGTCATTCAGACCTGCCGGGAATTCGACTACATATCCATTTACAGGAGGCCTGAACTGCCGGATCAGGAGTGTTTCATCTTTTTCAGTCCAGGGAATGATTACGACGATGCCCTCGCAATTAATCCTCTCGAAGGATTCCCATTCTCTGGTTTTTCCTGATGAATCAATGTATGTTGTCAGGATAAATTTGAGGAATTTACCTTCAAATAAAGTTTTCTTACTTGTAATCTTAACAGTGTTTCTATCCATTGAACTTTAAAAACTTTAAACTCCCCCTTTGGAAAAGGGGGATGAAGAGGGATTTTAAGAACAAATGAATCGAGTTAATAATCATAAAATCTCCCACAACCCTCTTTGCCAAAGAGGGGTATTTTCAATGATCAGTGCTGTCCAAACCTCCATGTCGACTTGTGGGCACCAAGGAACTTGAAAATTGTCATGTCATGGTGAGCCTGTCGAACCATGACTGTCATCCTTCGACAAGCTCAGGATGACATAGTGCATTTTCTGAGCAAATAAGGGATTGCCACTCTGCCTTAGGCGGATGCAATGACAAAGACAACACAATCCCAGTCCCCCCTTGGTAAGGGGGGAATTAAAGAGGGGTCATTGCAAGAAGTCCCAATCTGATCGGGACGACGCGGCAATCTGTTTTAAAGAATTCAACCTGCTATCATCTCTGATACAAGATTCTTTATTAAAATGATATCACTATTCGCGGTAAAGGGGGATTATGGCACGGAAAGTGGTAGAATCACCATCGGTAAAGACCTCGAGTTTACCATGTATAGCTTGTACGAAACGGTAAATAATGTTAAGGCCGCGACCCCTGACTTCGCCCATTCTTATCTGTTCGATCTTCTCCTCAGGAATTTTTCCGGTATTACGTATCTCAAAAGACGCCATGTCTTCCTTTCTGTAACTCTTTATTAACAGTTCGCCTCCTTCTTCAGGAATGGCTTTTGTGGCGTTATCAAGCAGATTGTCCAGCATTCTCTCCAGCCCGAAGGGTGAGCAATATATCGATAGACCTGGCTCAAGTTCATCGGCTATAAGCCTTATATTAGTCCTCTTCTGTTCCCGGATGGCTTCTGCATTTATCTTGAAGCGGTTTTTCAGAACCTCCGTGAGATCAACTACCCTTTCACGGCCTTCAATATGCGGATATGTAGATAATTCCTGCATTCTGACAGTTTCTTTCACAATGATATCCAGATATTCTGCTATCTTGTCCTTCACATCCTCCACGTCCTCTTTTTCGATGAGTTTCCTGGCCCTTTTGGCGAATCCCGCAATTGCAATGGCAGGGTTCTTAAAGTCATGCAATATGTCATCAAGTTTCTCGATCCTTAATGCCTTCATAATTTCTTTTCCGAAAAAGCTCAGGAGTTCTATTTCGTGTTCTGTAAACTCCTGTCTACGGTCAGTGGCGTAAAAGACCATAAAATAGTTTATCTCGTCTTTTGCCTTCAGGGGAATCAAAAGCACAGAATTCACATTGTGTGCAGTAGCGTATTTCTTCAATTCGTCATTGGATAATCTGCTCTGCCGCGGATCTTTAATAAGAATATAAGATGGATTGATCCGTTCAAATTCGTAATCACCCGGTTTTTCGGTGCCTTTGATGAGTGCTTTGAGATAAGGGTGGTCTTTAATTGCAAAAGCGCAAGTCTTCTCATGACTTTCATATCCCGCGGGATATTCCAGTTCGGGCTGAACATATATTCTATCAGGCGTAATGGAAAAAAGAGAACAACTCTGTATCTGGAGGATGTCCACCAGCTCGGGTATCATCGTTCTGAAAACCTCTTTCATCTTTATTCCTTCACGATGACTGAGCTTGATAAATATCTTTTCCACAATTTTCTCTTTCTGAATATTCAGTTTCTGAAGGTCTAATATTCGCTTTCTAGCCAGCACATAGCTAATTCTCCTCGCGAGCATTTCCGCATTGGCAACTTCGATTGGCTCAAATTTCTTGTCCACTTCTTTGTAATAAATCTGAATTGTACCCAGTATGTCTGATTCGTCCTTGATGAAACCAGGTATGTTTATCGGAATTGCCATGAGGGAATTGAACCCGTATTCCTTCACTATTTCCTTGTTTTTGTAATCTGGTTCCGCGAGGATATTCGGCACAAGATAGCTCTTTCCGCTCTTTATTACTTTACCAGCTACGGACTGTTCTACAGGAACGCTTTTTATTCGGTCAGTTTCTGTATACTGGAAGGAACCGAAGGCGACAAGCCCCCCGGTTTCCCGATCGAAAATACGGATCGAAGCTCCATCTGCATGGAGGAATTCAACAATCTTTTTTGTAGCTGCTTCGAGTATCTCTTTCCACTCAAGGGTGGGATCGATGCTCATAACATCCTCGACTGTCTTCACTATTTCTTCGACCTGAGCTGAAATGTAATGCGTCTTGAGGTAACGAGCGAGTGAAGAGAGTTCTTCCTTCGAAAGTTTCATCTTTGCAAGCACCCCGCTTGACTCAAGACATTCTATCAATTTTTCCTCACGCATAAATTCCTGATCCCGAAATAAAAGAAAATTAATTTTAATGATATCAAATATCTATAGCTTCTTCAACACTTCTGACAGGACTTTACAACGGGATAATGTGACAAAGCAGGCAGGCCTCTATAAGGCTGACACAATGCTCTACAATAGGAATTAAATTATTGATCTCTACGCCGCTACAGCCTTTTTCTTCGCGGCTACAGCTTTGAATACTTCGGCAGCATTAAATGTACCATCGATTGCCTGTACGGGACAGCGAGCCGTGCAAATGCCGCAACCGATGCATCTCGTCTCGTCGATCATGTGCTTTTTCTTCGGCTCGCCTGAAGATGCATCAACAGGACAAACCTCAGCGCATGTGTGACAGCCGATACATCTGTCCGTAATAAAGGCTTTCGGCCTATAGGGCAAAAGATCGACGATAGCCTTGGTGGGACATTTCTGAAGACACAACGCGCAGACTCTGCATTTCTCCAGATCGATCCTGGAAAGATTGTTTTCTATAAATGGTGCATCAAAAGGACAGGTCTTTACGCACATTCCGCACGCAATGCAGCCCGCCTGGCAGATCTTCTTTGTGTCAGCACCTCTGTCCTTTGAATGGCAGGAGACGATTACCCCTTTTGAAGCTGGGAGAACCTCGATAGCCTTTGTGGGACAGGCTGCTTCGCACTTTCTGCAACCAGTGCATTTTTCTTCATCGACATCTGGAAGGTGGTCTTCTGTCATGGTTATAGCGCCGAAAGGACAGACACGTGAGCAAGTGCCATAACCCAGGCAGCCGTATTTACATGCCTTGTCTCCCCCCCCTGCAAGTATAACAGCTCTGCAGTCCTGGACGCCTTCGTAAATGAATCGTTTGGCAGACAGGCTCCAGCCGCCCTGGCACATGATTCGTGCGAAGTGGCGTTCTCTGATAACAGCCTTTTTGCCTGTGAAGCTCGCAACAGCCTCTGCTGTTCGCGCACCCCCCGGCAAGCATAGGTCAGGGGGGACATCAGGATTCTTCACTACGGCTTCTGCATATTGTTCACATCCGGCGTAACCGCAAGCGCTACAATGTGCATTTGCCAGTACTTCCTTTACTTTTTCCACCCGCGGGTCAATCCTCACAAAGAATTTTTTTGCGGTCAATGCAAGCGCGACGCCGAAGACAATTCCGATGCCAGACAGGAAGATTAATGTGAATTTGATCAATGGCAGGAGTTCGACATGTTCTTTTACTTCGATCCCTCCACCGATTCCAACCAAAGGAATAAGAAAGCGGGACAGGTCAACAAATTGAAATAGAGCAAGGATATCCATCACAATTCTTTGAATTTCCATTTTTATATTTTAACAGATCAAAGCCTGATCAGTCCTGCGAATCCGCCGAAGGCGAGGGCGATCAATCCTGTTACCACAAAAGCGACGGGAAGTCCCTTAAAAGGTGCCGGCACATCGGCAAGTTCGAGCCTTTCCCTTATGCTTGCCATTATCACCAGGGCGAGGGCGAATCCTATTCCCGATCCAAGTGCAAAGGAAAGGCTCTCAATAAAACTGTACTTCTCGCCTGCGTTAATAAGAGGAACAGCAAGGATAATACAATTGGTCGAGATAAGGGCAAGATAGATGCCCAGTCTATAAAAGAGCCCAGGCGAAAGCTTTCTCATTATGGTATCGGATGCCTGTACAAAGCCAGCCACGATACCAATGAATACAATGATTTTCAAGAATGTGAGATTCAGAGGGATCATGACATAGTTAAAAACCAGCCAGCTCAAGGCAGCACTAATCATCATAACCGCCGTAAAGGTGATACTCATGCCGATGGCAGTTTCCATTTTTTTTGAAACGCCGAAGAAGATACATAATCCCAGAAACCTCGTGAAGACAAAGTTATTAATAAGCGATGCAGAAATGATTAGCTCGAAGACTCTTGCTGGATCGGTGGTCATCTTCTATACACCTTTTTCTCATAACGCGTATTTACCCAGTTAAATAGTGCCATCAATATTCCCACGGCAAAAAAGCCGCCTGCAGGCAGAATCATAATGAGAAGCGGATTTCCCTCGATAACCGGAAACCCCCACAGCGTTCCCCTGCCGAGCAGTTCCCTGAAGAAGCTTATCACTGTCAGCGCAAATAGAAAACCCAATCCCATTCCTATACCATCAACCATCGAAGGCATGATTTCATTCCTGCTTGCAAACATTTCTGCTCGTGCAAGTATTGATGCAAAGGCAACAATAAGCTGTATATAGAGACCCATCTGTTTATAAGCCTCGGGCGCAAACGCTGCCATTGTCATGTCTGTAACCGTAACCCATCCGGAGATGATGAGCATGAATACCGACAGTCTTATCCTCGGATGAATTATTCCTTTCATTGCAGAGATGGTGATATTGACCATGACCTGAACGAAGAGAACGGCAAGACCCATTAAGACCCCGTTCCTCACGTTATTAGTCACCGCTATCGAAGGACAGAGGCTGAGAGCCAGTTTGAATATCGTGTTTTCCTTTACGATTCCGTTTTTCAGCAGATCGAGATAATTAACCTTTTTTTCCGGTTCCATATTCTTTCCCTTTAAGGCTTTTTATCAAGAAGTCGATCCCGTTTTTTACGGCATCTTCTGCGACTGCTTTTGTAGAAATTGTCGCCCCAGATATTGCTTCTATATGTTCCTGCGTTTCTGTCTTGACCACCTTCAAATGATTGGCATCTTTGCCCGTAAACCGGTTCCTGAAACTCTCCGCCTCGATTTCATCTCCCAGTCCCGGGGTCTCCGCATGGTTAATGATATTTATGCTCCTGATAGTGAAATCCGTGTCCACCGCGATTAGAGTGTTTATATAGCTTGAATAACCTTTACCAAAAGACTGAATGATGTAACCTATGTTCTTCCCTCCTTTTTTGACCAGGAAATACTCAGCCTGTTTGTCGTGTATAATCCATTCACCTGCTTTTATGATTTCATCCGCCTCGGGCATCAGCTCCCTCAAGGCTCTTTCTTTTTCGAGAACAGCATTTCTGTAAATTATCGGCGCGGTTTTGGCATAAACTGCGGCAAGGATGATTCCCCCGATGACATATATTAGAACAAGAGTAAGCGTTATCTTTAAAATATCCTTACTGGTCACTTCTGCGCTCCTTTTTGTTTCTTGATGGAGCCGAACATCCTGGTTTTTATCCCCCTATCGATGAGGGGTGTAAAACAGTTCATAATAAGTATTGCGAACATGACACCCTCCGGGTACCCACCCATCAGTCTTATGAGCATGGTCAGAAAACCGCAGCCAATACCGAAGATTATCTGTCCGCTTTTTAAAGAGGGGCAGGTGACATAATCGGTTGCCATAAAAAAGGCACCAAGCATCAGGCCTCCGCTCAAGAGATGGATAAGGGGATCGCCAGAGAAAAGGCTGCTCTGTCCACCAAATACCCATGCCATCAATGCAGATGTGAAAAGATAAGACAAAGGAATATGCCACGTGATGTATCTTTTATGGAGCAGAAAAGCTGCACCAATCAGCAGGGCTATCGCCGATGTCTCGCCGATAGAGCCAGCGTGGTGACCGATGAACAATTGAGCATAGAGATTAGCCTTATCCCCGAAGATCTCGACCAGTCTTGCTTCGCCTTCCTCTTTGAGAATGGCAAGTGGCGTTGCAGTAGTCCTGGCATCCAGGTGAATGAATGCCGAAGCTGGCTCTCTCCAGATTGTCATCGACCTTGGAAACGTAATAAGAAGAAAAGCCCTGCCAATTAAAGCCGGATTAAAGATATTGTAACCAAGACCTCCGAATAGCTGCTTTGTAACAATAATGGCGACAACGGATCCGATTATGGGTATATAAAAAGGCACTGACGGCGGTAGATTCATTCCCAGAAGAAGACCGGTGAGAAATGCACTGCCGTCATTAATAGTAATTCTCTTTTCGAGAATTTTCTGGAACAGGTATTCCGAAAATACGGAGCTCACAATACAGAGCGCGACAGTGAACGATGCCCGTGGTCCGAAGAAATATGAACCCATGAGCACGGCCGGAAAGAGTGAAGCCGACACACTCCACATGATTCGCCTCGTCGTCTCTTCACTCCGTACATGAGGACTGACGGATACGATCAGCCGGTTGTCTTTTCCTGTCGTTTCCACTGACTTACCAAAAATTCAAAATGATGACTTGATCTGAGTGCAAAAGACCTATGGTTTCACCATTGATTTTGCGAGCCGTATGAGCTGAACGATAGGTCTTTTCGAGGGGCAGACGAAGGCACACGAGCCACACTCAAAACAATCAAACAAATTATATTCCTTTGCATTTTCGAAAAAATTCTTTTCAGAATAAATGCTGAGTATTGAAGGCATGAGGCCCATCGGACATGCCTCGATGCATCTGCCGCACCTGATACAAGGACCGAAACCTTCAGTATGGATGATGTCGCCCTCTTGCAAAGCGACGATTCCGGACGTTCCTTTTGTGACAGGCACATCGAGTGAAGGCAGTGCGAATCCCATCATCGGACCTCCGGCGATTATTTTTTTGGTTTCCATCTTGAGGCCTCCACACTTTTCGATAAGATCTGATATCAGGGTCCCTATTTTGACCAGAAGATTTGCCGGATTATTAATCCCTTCGCCCGTTATTGTCACTACTCTTTCTATCAGTGGTTTGCCGTATCGCACGGCCTCATAAATCGCGTTAGCAGTCCCGACATTCTGGACAAGCACCCTCACATCCATCGGAAGCGCCTTTGAAGGAACTTCCCTTCCTGTGAGCACTTTTATCAGCATCTTTTCGGCTCCCTGCGGATATTTAGTTGGGAGGACACATGCCTTTATGCTCTCCTCCCCATGGACAGCCTGCTGCATTGCCTCTACCGCATGAGGTTTGTTGTTTTCAATACCGACAAAGCCATTCTTGACGCCCAGTATCTTCATTACTATTTTTAGACCTTCAATTATCTCCCGTGGCTTTTCGAGCATGAGTCTGTAGTCACCGGTCAGATAAGGTTCACATTCAGAGCCATTTAATATGACGGTATCAATCGGTTTTTCTTTCGGTGGAGAGAGCTTGACAAAGGTGGGGAAAGCAGCGCCTCCCATACCCACGACTCCGGCATCTTTTATCTTTTCTTTCATCGCATCAGCGGACAGATTCAGATAATCAGGGTCATCTTTAAGGATTGCCCATTCCTCACGTCCGTCGTTTTCTATGACTACGGAATTGACCATCCTGCCCATTGCATTCAGAAATTCTCTAATGGCAATTACCCTTCCTGACACGGGAGAGTGAACATGCGCTGAGACAAATCCTCCCGCCTCTCCTATCCTCTCGCCCTTTTTGACTTCCTGATCAATCGATACGAGGAGCTTACAGGGCGCTCCGATATGCTGGCTCAGGGGTATGACAACTCTCTGCGGCGGTTTTGCCTCTTCTATAGGTTTGTCAGCTGTAAGTTCCTTTTTGTCCGGAGGATGTATTCCCCCCCTGAAGGTTTTAGAATCCACGAGATTTTTTCATTTACCGGTTTCGTTCACAAAAGTTTCAATAAATAACACAAGGGGAGAACTAAAGTCAAGTTCGGTTGCTGAAAAACCAACAGTTACTTCCCCTCTGAACATAGAATCAAATGCGGAAACAGCCCCCGTTATGACATATTTGATAACCCCTCCCTCCCCTTAAATTAAGGGGAGGGAGGGGTTATATTATTGGATAGCAAAGATGAGAAGATTGATGAGACTGTTATAAGCGGTTTATCGGTCTCCGCTTCTTATACGCGTCAGGACTATGTCTTTGAGAGCTTCTATGAAGACGGGATGCGTATTCAATGCCCTCACCCTTTTGAATGTTAGTCCCAGTCTTTCGGCATAACTTTTATACAATATGTCAATTTCGAAAAGTGTTTCGATATGATCAGAAACAAAACTAATAGGAACTACAAGGACATTTTTAACACCTTGCCTTGACAATTCTTCAAGTTTTTCTTCTGTCGAAGGGGAAAGCCATTCAACGGGTCCGCTCTTCGACTGAAAACTCAGGTGCCATTTCAGGGGAATTCTCCTGGTGATATCTTCGATCGTTACGAGAATCTGTTCTAAGTAAGGATCGCCCTTTTTCACAATCTTGAGGGGCAGACTGTGCGCACTGAACAAGACATTTACATTTCCTTCACCTGCCGCAGCGCGGGTTTCTTCTTCAAAAAACTTCAGACCCTGCCTGATTACATCTATCAGTGCCTCTATATATAGAGGATGATTGTGCCATGATTCGACCGGACAGATTTCCAGAGGATAGCCCGCAGCCACCTCTCTAAGCTTCGCGAGCGATGAGCCCGTCGTAGTCACAGAATAGTGTGGATAGAGTCCCACTGCCACTACTCTTTTTATTCCTTCCCTGCAAATCTCAGGGATTACTTCCTCTATGAGAGGATGCCAGTAGCGCATCGCCACGAACACCCTGAAAGCGTTCTCTTTCGCTTCGCCTTCAAGGAGGTCGTTAGCGGCAGGAGATGAATTAAGCACATTCTCAAGTGCCTTCGCCTGTTCTTTTGTGCTCTCAAGAATGGGTGATTTCCCGCCAATCAGACTGTATGCTTTCTTCGTCTTGCCCGATCTCAAGGCAGAGATGAGCCATGCCAGTGGTTTCTGCATAAAAGGTAGGCCAAGCTGAATAATAAGTCTGTCCGAAAATAAATTATAAAGGAAAGGTTTAACTGACCGGATAGAATCGGGGCCGCCAAGATTGAGAAGAAGAACACCTATGGTCTCATTTGTGGTCTTTGTCAAAAAGCTGATCCTAACTCAAAGCATTGGATACAAGTTTCCTACTGCTTCCTTCCATAGAAATGGACTACTTCAACCAATTCTTTTACATTCCCGACTGGTGTTTGAGGTAATATGCCATGCCCAAGGTTGAATATATGTCCCTTTGCAACTTCACCTTTCCAGAGTATCTCTTTGACTCTCTCTTCAAGCTTTTCCCTGGGTAAAAAGAGTGCGCCCGGGTCAAGGTTTCCCTGCACGACAAGTTTTTTCCCGATTTTCTTTATGGCATCAGAAATATCGATCCTCCAGTCTATGCCTATCACGTCAGCCCCCGATTTCTTGATTTCAGATAGTATTCCTGCACATTCATTTACGAAATAAATAATAGGAGCTTTTTCTTTCTTCAGTTCAGAGATTATCTTTTTTACGTAAGGCAGCACATATTTCTTGTAATCGAAGGGCGCCAGAATGCCTGCCCATGTATCGAAAATCTGAACTGCGTGAGCCCCGGCCTTTATCTGTAATGAAAGATAGGAAGTGATGATAACAGAGAGTTTGTCCATCAAGTATTCAAATGTAGCGCCGTGCTGAAACATCAGTTTTTTTGTATTCAAGAAGTTCTTTGATGTCCCGCCTTCGATCATGTACGTTGCAAGCGTAAATGGCGCTCCTGCAAAGCCTATCAGGGGCACCCTGTTATCCAGCTTCCTTCTCAGGATCCGTATCGTTTCCAGGACAAATGATAAATCCTCTTCTATGTCCGGTATGACAAGTCTTTCGACGGCAGACTTGTTCCTCACGGGATCGCCCAGGACAGGGCCTTCCTTGTCGGAAAACTCAAGGTGCATGCCCATTGCTTCGACAGGGATGAGGATATCGGAAAAGAGAATGGCGGCGTCAACCCCCAGGAGCTCAACTGGCTGGAGCGTAACCTCTGCAGCCAGATCGGGTGTTTTGCAGAGGGTGAGAAAATCGACGTCAGCTCTTACAGACTGATATTCAGGAAGATATCTGCCCGCCTGCCGCATTAGCCACACCGGAGTGAATTCGACTTCCTCGCCCCGGCAGGCCTTGAGGAAAGTATCATTCATGATCCCCTCCTTTTGGTACCTTTTTTAATTTTTGCGGTATATAGCTACAGAATGGCTCTGCTTCAAGATAGTCACCATAAATCGCATAAGCCCTCGCCCTGCATCCTCCACATACTGTCAGATATTCACACGAGCCGCACTTCCCTTTGTATCTCTTGAAATCCCGCAGTTCCTTGAAGAGTTCGGAATTCTCCCAGATATTCTTAAACGGCTGTTCCCTAAGATTGCCTGCGGGCTTCGGAAAATAGCTGCACGGAAGAACATTTCCGTCCACATCTATGAGTGCTATGAGTTGACCGGCAATGCATCCCTTTGAACCGCCGGTTGAAAATTTCAGTGTCCTGCGCTCGTATTTAACTCCTTTCTCCTTTGACTTCTGGAGGACTATCCTGTAATAGTGAGGCGCGCACGTTGGACGGACGAGCATATCTTTTTCTTCCCTTTCCATATCATAATGCCAATCGAGAATCTTCTCATAGTCTTCTTTCGAAATGAGCTCATTCAATATCTCCTCGCCGCGTCCCGTCGGCACGATCATGAACAGATACCAGGCGGTTGCACCGAGTTCCTTTGCAAGCTTATAAACTCTGGGAATCTCCCCCTGGTTTCTCCTGGTAAATGACGAGTTGATGATGAATTCGATGCCGTGTTTCCCGAAAAGCCTTGCTGCATTTATAGTGCCGGCAAAGGCGCCTTTCTGGCTCCTGAAATTGTCGTGAATTTCCTCCACCGAGCCGTCGAGGCTAAGGGAAACGATTTTAATCCCTGATCCTTTAATCCGTTCACATATGTCATCAGTAACGAGGGTACCATTTGTCGCAAGGCACATCCTCAATCTTTTATCTGTTCCGTACCGCGCGATTTCGAAAACATCCTTTCTCAAGAGTGGTTCACCGCCTGAAAGTACCATAACAGGCTTGGCATAACCTGCAATATCATCCAAAATCCTGAAAGCTTCGTCGGTGGGAAAATCAGGGTGGTCCTTTACCTCGAGTTCTGATGCAGAACGGCAATGAATACATTTCAGGTTGCACCTTCTTGTTATTTCCCAGGCTATCCATTTTGGCACAAATTCGGTAATCAACTCATCCTCAAAGAATTATTTCATGTATCTGACTATACTTGTGCCTCTACAAATTTCTTATTCAAAAGATAGTCTTCTATTGAATGCAGAAGCACGCCGAAAGTCGAAGAGTCAAGGGCAGATATCGTAATGGCATTATAACGTGCGGCAAGATTCTTTGCCTCTTCAAAAAGCACTTTATCTATTTTATTGAAAACCAGAAGTCGCGGCTTTTCATGAAGGTGGAGGTCTCTCAGTATTTTTTCGACCGATTCAACATGTTGATCGAGGCGAGGGCTGGACGCATCAACGAGATGCAAAAGCAGATCAGCATCTTCAAGTTCCTCAAGCGTTGACTTAAAGGCTGCCATAAGGACTTTTGGAAGATCTCTTATGAAGCCAACCGTATCCGTAATAATGACATCCTTGTCACGCGGGAAGCGAAGCCTTCTGCTGGACGTATCGAGTGTCGCGAACAATTTATCCTCCACGAATACGGAGCTATCAGTCAAAGTATTGAGAAGTGTTGATTTGCCCGAATTCGTATATCCCACAATGGAGATTATCGGAATTCCCTGAATGACTCTCCTGTGTTTTCGCTGGCGTCTCGCCTCGCCGAGTGACTTAAGTTCTTTTTCAAGAAGTGCGATTCTATCCCTGACGCGCCGTCTGTCTATTTCGAGTTTCATCTCACCCGGCCCTCTTCCGCCGATACCACCCATAAGTCGCGACATTGCTGTGCCTTTCCCCGCCAATCTGGGCAGCCGATATTTCAGCTGTGCCAGCTCAACCTGAACCTTCCCGTCCCTGCTGTGCGCGCGCCGTGCAAAGATATCCAATATGAGCTGGGAACGGTCAATAACCTTAAGTTCCGTGAGTTCCCCAATAGACTTCACCTGTGAAGGACTCAACTCCTGGTCGAATATGAGTAATGTTGCTCCTTTATTCAATGCATTGATGATTAAATCCCTGATTTTACCTTCGCCCATCACATATCTTGGATTTATCTCCTTGGGCCTCTGAATGACGCAGTCGAGGACAAGGACATCACTTGACTCCGCGAGGTCCTTGAGCTCCTCCAGGGAGTCTTCCTGTGCATATTTCGGGCCAAGGGAGACACTAACAAGGATAGCCCTCTCCCTTTTCTCGTCGGGACTGAAAAGTCTATGCCTGTCCATTTCGTCTTCGAGTGATTTTATGAAGGTCGAGAAATCGAATTGAAAATTATGGAAGTTACCGGTTTGAACAATCTCGAATGGTTTTATGCCAGCCGGCATCAAATAGGCAACTGATATATTGCCAGGCAGGCCGTTTCTCACGCCAATTGCAGCAACGAGGTCAAGTCTCAAAAGAGCAAGGTCAGTAAGATCGTCCTGTGTCAGAGGTTCCTCATAGAGGTGGGTATGAACGAGCCTCAGACCTCTCAGCGCCTTTCGCCCCAACCGGTAATCCTGAAGGTCTGGAATGAAAATACCTTTACTATCACCTAAGATTACGTGTGTGATAGTTCCGTCTCTGCTAATGAGGACACCAATCTGGCGGTTTATTTCAGAAGAAATTCCTGTAAGATAGCGAGCGAGCTCGGGTGTTACCAGTTCCCGGCTTACCTTCCTCCTGTAAATTCTTTCGAGAGAATTGATGTAATTCGCTTTTAGTCCTGAAAGATTTCCGTAAATACGCGGTATGGAAGTTCCTCCGATCCTTTCTATTATTACTATTATATCAAAATAGTGTATTATGATGATTTACAAGGCGCCTGAAAAAATGAAAATGACAAAAAGATGTTCGGCAAATATAATACATCTTACTGATCCAAAGGAGGCTTTATGAAAATCATCGCCAAAAAGGCCATAAAAGGTAAAACTCTGCGCCTGGTTCAGGGAGACATTACAGAAAGGGATGTCGATGCAATAGTGAATGCGGCGAATTCCCGACTTCAGCATGGAGGCGGCGTTGCCGGTGCGATTGTGAGAAAAGGCGGCCAGATTATACAGGATGAAAGTGATAAGATTGGTTTTGTTCCTGTCGGTCATGCAGCAGTCACGACAGCTGGCAAATTGCCGGCGAAGTTTGTTATACATGCTGTAGGACCCCGAATGGGAGAGGGCGACGAAGAAGCCAAATTGGAAAGTGCTGTTTCAAACAGCCTGTTGCTCGCCTCCGAGAAAGGTCTGAAGAGTATTTCGATGCCCGCAATAAGTTCCGGTATTTTTGGTTTCCCAAAAGATGCGTGTGCCAGGATACTAGTAAAAACTGCAATTCAATACATAAAGAATTACCCGCGGAGCAGCCTCGAGATAATAGAGTTCTGCGTGTACGATGACCTTACAGCGGGATTCTTCAAGAGTGAATTTAATAAGATACCTGAGATACCTGAATAACGGGGAGGGCTTGAAGTATTATGAGGAACCATGATGTCATCATAATAGGTGCCGGGCCTGTGGGCAGCTATACCGCTTATCTTTTAGCTCAGCGAGGCTATGATGTTGGAATATTCGAAAAAAATCCCTTTGTCGGAAAAAATATCAACTGTACCGGCATCATTAGTCAGAAATGTCTCGAAAAAGTCAAATTGAATGAAACGGTTATCCAACGGCCCATTGATTCTATAAAGGCATTCTCTCCTTCGGGTAATTTCCTGAAATATCACTCATCGAAACCCCCGGCCTTCATTGTGGATCGGGTTCATTTTGACCGGGAGATAAATCAAATGGCAGTAAAAGCCGGTGCAACGATTTATCTTGATGCAAAAGTGAAGGAATTCAGAGTCTCAGAAGAAGATTTTATAATCGGGGTGCTATGGGAAAACAAAGACGTGGAATTCAGATCGAGGATTGGGGTGATCGCCACAGGGTTTGAATTGAATTTCATTCAAAGAATTTTCCATAATTATGCCGAATTTTCATTTGGGATCCAGACGCAGGCAAGCTTGGACGAAATAAATGATGTCGAAGTCTACTTCGGCAGAGAGATTGCACCCGGCTCTTTTGGGTGGGTCGTACCAACGGTTGGCAAATTGGCTAAGATAGGATTGATTACGAGAAGCAACCCGTCGGGATATTTGAAGAAATTTCTTGAACATTCCCTCATAAAAGACAGAATAAACGGATATGATAATAATTTAAGATGCAGTCCAATACCGAACTCGAGAATTCCAAAGAGTTATTTTGAACGGTTCATAATAGTCGGGGAGGCCGCTGGTCAGGTTAAAACTACGACGGGAGGCGGGATCTACTTCGGAATGGTATGTTCCGAGATCGCAGTTAAGACGATCGAAAAGGCTTTCGCGTACAGTGACTTTAGTGAAAGTTTGCTCAGGGAATATGAGATAAAGTGGGTGAAGAAGATTGAGCCCGAACTAACCGCCGGAAGAATTTTAAGAAATTTATTCTCGAGACTATCCGATCATCAGATTGAGCTTATCATCGATCTCGCGAGGAAAGACGGGGTATTGCCTGCTATCAGCAAGTCGGATTTTGATTGGCATAAGGACCTCATCATCTATATTTTGCGGCATCTCTTTGCAAGAAAAATCTTTAAATTCTGATTTGAGTTTTTTTATGGAGAACAGGGCAGGATTTCCACCTGCCCTGTTTGAAATTTTTCCTATTGAAGGAGTTTTCCGAAAGGATTCACGAAGAGGACAATAAGAGCAACAACGAGGGCGTAAATGGTAAGTGACTCAATCATGGCAAGACCGATAATCAAACTTGTCGTGACTTTACCCGATGCACCTGGATTCCTGGCTATTCCATCACATGCTTTGCCTGTAGCAATACCCTGACCAATGCCGCATCCAAGGGCACCAATTCCTACACCGATACCGGCAGCCATTGCAGCCATTGCATAATAGAAGATATTTGATCCCTTTCCGGTGGCTGCTGCAGCTTCCTCAGCAAAACATAAAGGAGCCAGCACCAGTAACAGAGTAAGAGCGAGAAAAATAGCAGTAAAAGCTTTTTTCATTCTTTACTTCCTCCTTTCTTGAGAATTGAAATTAATGTGCCTCTTCAACGGCACCAGCGAGATAAAGTGTGCTCAGAAGTGTAAAGACAAAAGCCTGCACAACACTGACAAGAAGGCCGAGCGCTAAAATTGAAGTTGGTACAATCCACGGAGCAAGTATTGCAAGAACGAGAAGCAGTATATGTTTTGCTGTCATATTACCAAATAACCGAACAGTTAGGGTCAGGGGTCTTGCAATATGGCCTATAAACTCTATAACGAACATCAAAATCATTAGAGGAAGTGCAGCTAAAGAACGGATAGGACCAAGAAAATGGTTTATATATTTAATGCCGTGGGCCCTGATTCCATAATAGTGGGTTGCTAAAAAGACAGGTATTGCCATAGCAGCATTTGTATTAATATTAGCCGTTGCTGCAGTGAACCCTGGTATGAGACCCATCAAGTTACAAAGGAGTATAAAAAGAAATATCGTGCAGATAAAAGGAAAAAGTGTTCTACCCCAGTGATGGCCTATATTGTCCTCTACTAATTTTAAGATCGCCTCTACCATCATCTCGATAAAATTCTGGGTACCTTTTGGCACCAGGCGCAGAGTACTTTTTATAGAAAGAGCCACGACGATGAGGATGATTGTCACAAGAAAAGCATGGCTCACATTGTGCGGTATCACTTCAGGGTTAATCACGGCATCCATCAAAAGCGTCTCATGCAAACCTTCCATATCGGCCTCCTCGAAAAAAAGTAGCTTATATTACCCGCTTCCCTTCCAAAAGTCAAGAGATAAGATGGGGAAGGGATTCGAGAAATAACTTTTTTCAAGCTGCGATTTCAAGAGGTAAGCCGCCACCAGAATAGAAAAATGTTTTTCCTTGCACGTCACTGTCATTTTTGTCTCACTATAAGCCCTTCTACACCTC
>JBFLXE010000045.1:0-17219 GCA_040757455.1 Nitrospirota bacterium | reverse complement strand
AATACTTAAATATTATTGTGCGGAGCTTTATAGATTTTTTTAAGGATGATGGCATCATGCTCGCAGGATCCCTTTCATATTTTTCGATGATGGCTCTTCTGCCCCTTTGTCTGTTTTTGATAACAATATTTGGATATTTCCTTGGACACTCTCATGAGTTTTACGCATTTTTCTCCAAACGCCTCATCAGTCTATTTCCGGATATCACGTCGGAAATCACGCAGGAACTGAAGAAGCTCATTCATTTTAGGGGCATCGGAACATTCAGCATAATTCTATATGGACTGCTTTCCTATCAAGTCTTCGCCTCGCTCGAAAACGCGATGAATGCTATCTTCAAGGTAAAAAAGAGAAGAAGTTTCTTCTGGTCACTTGTCCTGTCTCTTGTGATCGTGACTCTAATCATAACGATGCTCTTAATTTCTTTCACCGCCACCTCGACCATTAGTCTCCTGAAAGCCTTTAGACCCATGTTGCCAGAACTAAGAATCGGACTCATTACGAGCCTTCTGATACAATACGTGATTCCCTTCTTCACTGTGCTGTTCACAATCTCCATAATTTACATTTTTTTCCCCAGAACCAGAGTCAGATTCTCTCATGCTTTCGCAGGCGCTTTTTTTACGACTGTGTTCCTGGAAATCGCAAAACACATCTTCACATGGTATGTTGGCACAGTGGTAAAATTCGGCACCATTTACGGCCCGCTGAGTGCGTTCGTCGTATTCCTGCTCTGGGTTTTTTACTCGATATGCATACTATTGATCGGCGCTGAGATGGTACACAATCTCGGAACTTCCAAGAAAAGATGAGAGGGTCCGACTTTAGGGATTAAAAACTTATCATAGATGTCCAGAAAACTCGACAGCATAAAGTGGATGCAAAAAAAGATAGCCGGTAACAAGGGTGACGGTCTGCATGTCCGGCTTGCTGCGCTTCTACATATTTATGTCGGCGCACTCACACTTCGGGAGATTGCCGGGTATGCAGGTTTGAGCGCAGAGACTCTTCAGGAACTCAGGGCGAATGCACCTTTCATGAAAATGGTGGATACCTATAAGAAAGAATATGCGAATGACCTGAGAGAGGACATTCTTGTGAATACGTACAGCACCGAAGATTATGATACGCTTGCCTCGGACGTGGCGCTCTTGGACGAGATGCTCCGGATGCAGATAAAGTTGCCCTTGTTCACACAGTTGAGGAACATAGCTCAGAAAATTGAAAGCAAGTCCAGATACAACCTGAAGATCGATTCATATGATCTCATGCTCTTCAGGAGGCTTTTTAGTTTCCTTATCCTCGTTGAGAAGTATGCAACCACACTAACAGCACAAGCGTTGCTGGATATGAAAAAGACCGCTGTCGATACAGTCTGGCCGGGCCTTCAGCTCGACAGCAATGAAATAGACCAGATGCTCGAAAGGCCAATGGCGACAATCGACGAAAGACTGGCAGAACTGAGAGAAAGACTCGATGAATTAGGGAAAGGTCTGAGATAACACCGGCGATTTAGATATACCAGAAAAGATTCGATTTCACATTTGAACATTGCGCAGCAATAAACAGCTTAGATTGCATTGTCTCCCCTCTCACCCGTTCTAATACGCACTGCATCCTTCAGATCATAAACAAATATCTTGCCGTCGCCGATCTCGCCAGTGTAAGCCGCTTTCTGAACGACGTTGACTATTTCCTCAGCTTTCTCATCCTTCACCGCGATTTCAATCTTCAGTTTTGGCAGAAATCTGACCTCAAAACTAGACCCCCTGTAAATCTCGATATGGCCCTTCTGCCTTCCGAAACCCTTCGCCTCCGTGACAGCCATTCCCTGAATTCCAGCGGCAGAGAGTGCGTCCTTCACATCGTCCAGCTTAAAGTGTTTGATGACAGCGACGACCATCTTCATGTGGGCCCCCGATATTCGCAGAAGCTCAAATTCCGACCACGCGATGATGCCAGCTCTAAATTATACACTATTTAAGGTATTGTTATAATATTTAATTACACTTGTCCAAATAATCTGCGGGGATAGGAGGTGGATGCTGAAAGAAGCTGCCCTGAAAACACCCGACCCTCAAAGGGCTATCAAAAATCTGGGTAGATTGAAATTGGAACACCCGCAGTTTGTCGAAACTCATCACAGGGATATCGCACAGATAGCCCGATTATTTTCATTTAGCCAGTTTCTGGCTGATTACAGTATCGGCAATCCCTCGATCCTTTCCTGGGCGCTAAGAAATCTTGATCACGTAGCGAAGAAAAACGAGATTGTCTTGAATGGACGCAAAGAGCTGGAATCTTCTGTCGGCAAATCGCCTGATATACTGAGGCGAGAAGCAATGAGACTTCTCCGGGATATCAAGAAAACACATCTTTTGAAAATTACCCTAAGGGATATATCAGGTATTGCATCCCTGGATGAATGCATGTTTGAACTTAGCTGTCTTTCAGAGGCAATTATCCAGCTCGCTGTCGATGTGACATCCAGAATAATGAAAGAAAAGTTCGGGGACATAAAAGGCGGCTCTTTCTCGGTGATCGGACTCGGAAAGCTTGGCGCATCGGAATTAAACTATAGTTCCGATGTGGATGTTATGTCTGTCTATCAAGAGGGAGGGTCGCTTTCTTCGGGAATCCTCACCTCTTCTGGAGTCAGGACAAACAGAATTTCTTCCCACGAATATTTCTGCAGACTAACTGAGATTATCGTAGCGCTGCTTCAGACAGCAACTGAAAATGGGATTGCATATAGAGTTGATTTAAGACTGAGACCTAACGGACAGAAGGGAGCGATATCTCTTCCGCTCAATTCCTATCTGTCGTATTATGAGGCCTGGGGCAAAACCTGGGAGAGAATGGCGCTGGTTCGCGCCAGGCCCGTGGCCGGCGATGAGGCGCTTGGGAAATCATTTATGGATGGCATCGAGCCCTTCGTCTGGAGAAGGTCGATAGATTATCACGATATTGAAGAAATAAGAGAACTCAAAAAAAAGATTGACACTATCTTTGACGTGAATGATATCAAACGCGGCTATGGCGGAATCCGAGAGATAGAGTTCTTCGTGCAAACCTTTCAACTCATTTATGGAGGTGGAATAAAAAATCTGCGAGCGTCCAGGATAACTGATGCCATTGGGAAATTGAACCGGGAGGGATTTCTCTCGGATGAGGAAGCTAGGGTTCTTACGGAAAATTACTACTTCTTGAGGAGGCTCGAACACGTTCTTCAGATGAAAGACGACGTGCAGACCCATTCCCTGCCTGCACAGCCCGATGAGGTCGCAATACTCGGACGAAAGATGCTATTTGATACTCAAACGAAATTCGTCACTGAACTCAGACTCAGGAGGCTCAAGGTCAAAGATATGTACAACTCTTTGCTCGGCGCACCTGATGTCATGCAGGAGGATCTGCTGTCACTTAAAGAGAGTCTGCCCGATGATGCATTGATGGATTATCTTTCCTTCAAAGGATTTTCGAATCCGGAATTAGCCTTGAGAGATATAAACATTCTTCTTGAACACATGTCTCTGGGCAAAACCATGAAAGAGAGAAATCTCTTAAGAAAAACAATCCCCCTTTTCCTGGAACAAATTGTCGAATCTGCAAACAAAGACAGGGCCCTAACCATGTTTACGTCGTTTACGGAAAAGATTGCCATGCATGAGTCCTATATAGATTTACTCCACCAGCGCAACGATACACGTGAGATAATCGTGAAAACCCTCTCAGTTAGCTGTTATCTCACGAAAT
Source organism: Nitrospirota bacterium (assembly GCA_040757455.1). Classification (GTDB taxonomy): domain Bacteria; phylum Nitrospirota; class Thermodesulfovibrionia; order Thermodesulfovibrionales; family SM23-35; genus Kmv42. Next base: position 13,463 of record JBFLXE010000045.1, on the reverse strand, counting down.
CACTTCTGAGAACGGAGAATCTGGAGGGTATCTTTGAATACCCTGATATCAGAATTGATTACAAATCCCTGAGGAGTAAACTCATCCGCATGCTTTCACAGAATGCTGATCCTATGAAGGCACTGAGGGATTTCAAAATCAATGAAGAGCTAAAATCCGGTTTTCTCTTTCTGAACCGCTCAACTAATGTCTACGGTTTTATGAATACCTTAAGTATGCTCGCAGACGTAATAGTGAGAGCGATTACAGAGTACTTAAAAGCAGGCAGAGATTTTGCGGTAGTAGGGCTTGGTGGTTTCGGAGCGAGGGAACTTAACATAGGTTCGGATATTGACATAATCTTTATACGTCGGGATGCTGGTCAGAATGCACAATTGCGCGCCAACCTGCAGAGAGAGATTGCAGAAGAGATTATAAGATTTCTGTCGGAATACACAAAGGACGGCATCCTTTACAAGGTCGATATGAGATTGAGACCTGACGGCTCAAAGGGTGTACTCGTCAATGATGTCGAGGGATACAGAAAATATTATATGAAATCTGCGCAGCCGTGGGAAATCCAGGCCTTGCTGAGGTCCAGGCCTGTTGCGGGCGATCCAACCCTTATGAAAGCATTTCAGGAAATCAAGAGGCAGGCTATATCAAAGCGAAGGGGAGAAATAAGCGGAAGTTACATCAGGGACATGCGAAGGAGGTCCATTCGCGAGATATCCAAAGAGTCTCATGGCTATGACATAAAGGCGGGACCCGGGGGCATCAAGGAGATCGAATTTCTCGTTGAGTATCTCCAGTTGAAATACTGCGCGAGATTCATTGATCTCGTGACACCAAATACAGTTAATGCCATCAAAAGGCTGTCCGGACATGGCATCATTGACAGGGAAGATGAAAACGTTCTTCTACGCTCGCATGAATTTTTGCGGAATCTTGACACATTGCTGAGGCTCAATGAAGAAGAAGTCCTCAAGACAGATTCGGAAATAATTGATATAATTATTGGATTCCTTAATCTCAATTCAAGAGATGAACTCATCCGGGGTGTTGAAGAGGCCAGGAGGGAAGTCGTTGAAATCGCCCGACGGTTTTTGTGAATAAGATATGGCTGTTTTAATCGTCAAAAATATTCAAACCGAAGGACCTGGACTAATCGAGGAGTTCCTCAGAAGAGAGGACATTGATTTTTCCATAGTGGAACTCGGTTCGGGCGAGATAGCGCCTTCTCTTGATGAATATGGTGCCATTGTTGTCCTCGGTGGCCCCATGGGTGTTTACGAAATGGATGATTATCCCCATCTTTTAGCAGAGTCGCGCCTGATACGAGAAGCGATAAACCGTGACCTTAAAGTTCTCGGAATTTGTCTTGGTTGCCAGATGATCGCATACTGTCTCGGTGCAGAAGTTTATGCGGGACACGCGAAAGAAGCCGGATGGGGACATATTGAACTCTCAGGCGAAGGGTTAAAGGATTCTGTCATGAGGCAACTGGCCATACATCCCAGAGTCGGCGATTTCTGGAGGCGGTTCAAGGTCTTTCACTGGCATCATGACACCTTCAATCTTCCCGCTGGAGCCGTCCTTTTGGCCAGCTCGGATCTATACAAAAATCAGGCCTTCAGGTATGGCTCCCGGGTCTACGGCTTTCAGTTTCACATAGAAGTCACAAAAGACATGGTTCTGGATTGGTTTAAGGAGGAGTCTGGCATTGAAAGTATATTAAAAGAGACGGAAAATATCTATGAAGAATATTCGGGAAGGGCATCGAAGTTTTTGAAAGCATTTTTTAAAGATATATCCCACAGATAGGAGGGTTATGATGGCAAAAGTAAAAAACAAGAGTAATTTACAAAAACCGCGTGACAAAGAAGACGTCATGGAGCTTGTGAAGAAACATGATGTGAAGTTTATCAGGCTCTGGTTCACGGACATTCATGGACAGCTCAAGAGTTTTGCCGTGCCGGTGGATGAACTCGAATTCGCCTTCAATGAAGGAATGGGCTTTGACGGTTCCTCTATAAAGGGTTTTGCGCGGATAGATGAAAGCGATATGATCGCGCGACCCGATCCCGCGACCTGTGTGATACTTCCGTGGAGGCCAAAGGAAAAGGCTGTTGCAAGAATGTTCTGCGACATCTATGAGCCTGACGGCTCGCCTTACAAGGGAGACCCCAGATACATTCTCAAAGTGAATCTCGAGAAAGCCAGACAGAAAGATTATACTTTTTATGTTGGGCCAGAACTCGAATACTTTTATTTCAAGTCTGATAAGGCGACTGAGACGCTCGATGAAGGCGGCTATTTCGATTACCCGACGGATGCCGCAGAAGACCTCAGGCGTGATACTATCCTGGCACTTGAATCAATGGGTATAAAGGTGGAATATTCACATCACGAAGTGGCCCACTCGCAGCACGAAATAGACCTCAGGTTCGAAGATGCTCTGACAATGGCTGATATAGTGGTGACTCACCGGATAATAGTGAAGGAGATCGCCAAGCAATACAATGTTTACGCCACTTTTATGCCCAAGCCGATATTCGGACAGAATGGTAGCGGCATGCACACGCACCAGTCGCTCTTTAAGAACGGCCAAAACGCCTTCTTCGACGCAAAAGACCAATTTTTCCTCTCGGACACAGCGAAAAAATACATAGCCGGTATCCTCACGCATATAAAAGAAATCACACTCGTTCTGAATCAGTGGGTAAACTCGTATAAGAGACTTGTTCCCGGTTATGAAGCTCCCGTTTATATCTGCTGGGCACGGCGGAACCGTTCCACCTTGGTAAGGGTCCCACTTTACAAGCCAGGTAAAGAAAAGGCTACAAGGATCGAGCTCCGCTCGCCGGACCCTGCATGCAATCCGTACCTTGCTTTTGCCTGTATGCTTAATGCGGGGCTGAAAGGCATTGAGAGAAACTATGAACTGCCGGGGCCGATGGAGATGGATGTGTATCATCTCTCTGAAGAGGAGAGAAAGAAATACAACATTGACTGTCTTCCCGGAAGCTTGAACAGGGCAATAGAGTATGCCGAAAACAGTGAACTCCTGAGGGAGACACTCGGAGATCACATTTTCGAACAGTTTCTCACAAGCAAGAAGGTGGAGTGGGACGAATATCGGATACAGGTTCATCCGTTCGAGATAGAACGATATTTGCCGATTTTATAGTCAGTGCTTGAGCGTCTCCGGCTCTATATGCACAATTATATCGACGACTGAAGGGAATTCCCTTTTTATTTCTCTTTCGACATTATCTGCTATCATGTGCGAATTCTCAGTCGAAAGGTTCTTATCCACGACCACGTGAAGGTCTAAATAAACAGAATTCATAGAACCTCTGGTTCTTATGTCATGACACCCTTTCACGCCCTTTACCCTATTCACAGCAGTCTTGATCGCGGTAATGTCTATGCAGACTGTATCCACAAGAACATTCGACGCCTCTTTCAGAATCTCGTATCCGATCCGTGCTATGAAAAAGGTGATTACGACACCTATAATGATGTCAGCATAATAATAACCCAGCTTTGTAAATACCAGGCTTACGATTACGGCGGAAGATGCAAAGATGTCACTTTTCGTATGCATGGCATCGGCCACCAGAAACTCGCTACCAAGCTGCTTACCCCTTCTTGACTCATAAAGCATCACGATCACATTAGTGATTAGTGTCAGAATCATGACAATAAAGCTTCTTGACGTTATCTCCGGTTTATGCGCATCGAATAGCGACAGATAGACTTTTTTCAGGATCTGAAAGCAGGTACCAAAAATCATGATGCTTATCACAATTGTAAAGAGCGTTTCATATTTCTTGTGTCCATAAGGATGCCTTTCATCAGGCGGATGAGATGCTATCCATATGCCAATTAAGCCGACAATATTAGAGATTCCGTCAAAAAAGGAATGGAATCCATCGGAAGTCATGGCGATGGAGTTTGTTATGTAGCCGTATACAATTTTTGCAAATGCCACGGAAGAGTTCAAGATCAGTGTAATTACGAGTACTTTTCTGACTTCTGCCGTGTAATGCTGAACTGTCAATAAATCTCTTCCCATTTGGCCTTGAACTCGACAAATTTTCTTTTCATGATAGATTCTCTCATATTTCTGAAGAAATTCAAATAGAACCGAAGGTTGTGAATGGTGTTTAATCGCATGGATAATATCTCCTTTGAGAGGAAGATGTGTCTCAGATATCCCCTGGAATAGTTCCTGCACGTGTAACAATCGCAATCCGGGTCAAGATATCTCTCGTCAGCCCGGAATGCCTCTCTTTTGATACTTAGCTTCCCCTGGCTCGTAAACAGCGTCCCGTTTCTGGCGTTCCTGGTTGGCATCACACAGTCGAACATGTCAAACCCGGCTTCAACTCCCGCGAGCACATCCCTCAGATCCCCGATCCCCATAAGATATCTCGGTTTATCGGATGGAAGAAAGGGCGCAGTGAAATATATCATCCTGTACATATCTTGCTTCGGTTCTCCCACACTCAGCCCGCCCACAGCATAGCCGTCAAATCCTATATGACCGAGTGCTTCAGCGCACCTTATGCGAAGATTTTCATAAAAGCCACCCTGCACTATGCCAAACAATGCCTGATTTTCTCTTTGCAACTCCTTACAACGAGCCGCCCATTTTATTGTCCTTTCAAGAGATTCAGATGCATATTCATAAGATACAGGATGAGGCGGACAGTCATCCAGAACCATGGCGATATCAGAGCCGAGCGCAGATTGGATTTCCATCGCTTCATCGGGCCCGATGAAATGCATCGACCCGTCAATGTGTGATTTAAAATATACGCCTTTTTTCTCTATCTTCCTCAGGGCAGAAAGACTGAAGACCTGAAAACCACCGCTGTCGGTAAGAACTGTTCTGTCCCAGTTTATGAATTTGTGGATGCCCCCGAGAGATGAAATAATTTGGTGTCCCGGCCTCAGGTAGAGATGATACGTATTGCAGAGTATGACTTCGGCTCCGATATTCTTCAAGTCATCAGGTGACATTGCTTTAACGGTGCCAAGAGTACCTATTGGCATGAAAACAGGAGTATGTATCAGACCTCTGGCGGTCTGGATAAGACCGGCTCGCGCATTTCCCTCACTGTGGATGATTTCAAAAGAATTGTGGTTCAAGGGTTCAGGTGCTTATCTTTTCCAGCTTCCGATCAGATACGAAGTTCATAGTCCTTGATTTTCGATCTCAAGGTATTTCTATTTATGCCGAGGATTCTGGCGGTTTTCAATTGGTTGTTTCCTGTTTCCCGGAGGACGAGCGCGATTAGTGACTTTTCAACCTCAGAAAGAACAGTGTTATGAAGATTGCATCTCCCAAGTCTCGTCATCTCCTTCAAATAGCGCTTGAGTTTTCCTTCGAGAAAATCTCTAATGGAATACGATCCTATATCATCCATAATGAGATTTTTCTTGCTAATGATGGAGCCGTTCGAGAGGATGACTGCCTTCCTCAGAATATCTTCAAGCTCGCGTATATTGCCGGGCCAGTTATAAGAAATTAAGAATTCTTTCGCATCTTTTGACAATTCTTTAGTTCCTGTTTCAAATCTTTCCGCAGCCTCTTTTAAAAAATAATCTGCCATCGGCAGGATATCGTCTTTTCTCTCTCGCAGTGGAGGTATCCTGATCTGGCGTGAAGCGAAAATCTCGTACAAATCCTCCCTGAAAAGCCCTTCACTCACAACTTCCTTCAGATTCCTGCTGGAAGCACCTATGACTCTAACATCCACTCCAGATGCCCGGTCGCTTCCCGTTTCGTCAGTTTTCCTTGTGATTAAATAGCGGAAAAGTATCTCCTGTAAATCCATCGTCATCTCAGCCAACTCGTTAAGGAAGATCGTTCCTCCGTCTGCCCGTGCAAGTTTTCCGATATCCTCTTTAATATTATCTGTCTCTGCTGCCGTGTCCCGGCCGAACAACTCCGCCTCAAGGATACCCCCGGCCAATGAAGAAAGCGTAAGGGTGACAAAAGGACCGTTCAGGCGTGGACTATTATGATGAACTGCCCTCGCAATAATTTCCTTGTGTGTTCCTTTTTCTCCTCTTATAAAAACCGGAAAATCTTTTTTTGCTATTTTTTTGATTTCTCTGTACACCCTGAGCATCCGCGGACTTTTTCCCATTATGATCTGGAGTAATTGAGTCAATTCGTTGCTCTTAAGATGGAATTTCATTGAATAAAATTTCAAATAAATTGTTTTTGAAGAGGAAAAAAATACAGATTACTACAGCCCCAATGACCTGGATAAATCTATCACAAGAAAATAATTTTTGCAAGAACTTACATTGCCGTGTCAAGCCAATTAAGAAATGTCCTATTGTTACCAAAATAGAAATATCCGGTTTTCATTAGAAATCCTATTAAAGTTCCTTGTTTATATCTATGACTACCAAATTTTAAATTCCTCGGGGCATGGTGGACTCTGAGGAGCGTTTGTCATATCGCGCAAAACATGGGTGTATATCGTGTCCCCCGAAAACATCAGCACAAGGTAAAAAGGCACTTGGAAATGGCATTATTTTTTTAATCACTTGACAGATGTATATAATAGTCATATACTATCATTATGACGCCATTTGATATTTTGACGAAGTGCACTGAATTTGAATGGGACAGTCATAACACAGATAAGATTTGGCTCAAGCATCATGTTTCGCCATCAGAATGCGAACAGATTTTTTTCAATCTTCCATTGGTTGTTGCTGACGATGTTAAACACTCAGAGCAGGAAAACCGTTTCTTTGCCCTTGGTCAAACTGATGCAGGAAGGTTTCTATTTATTGTTTTTACAGTTCGAAAAAATAAAATTCGGGTGATATCAGCACGGAATATGAACCGTAAAGAAAGGAGGGCATATCAATCCCATGAAAAAGAAAATCCCCAAGTTTAAAAATGAAGACGAGGAAAGGGCGTTTTGGGCGACTCATGACTCAACCGAGTTCATAGACTGGAAAAAAGCAAAGAGAACTTTGCTGTCAAATTTGAAGCCGTCAGTCAAGACAATTTCTCTTCGCCTCCCCGAAGCAATGCTTGAAGAATTAAAACTGCTGGCGAATAAAAGAGACGTGCCTTATCAATCATTGGTAAAAATTTTCTTAGCAGAACGTATTGAACAAGAACTTGAAGAATATTCGAAGGCATAATAAAACACTACCTACCTTTAGGTCCAGCGGGCGCTGAATAGCTGCTTTGCACCCTGGCAAAACTCCCATCTCCGACAGCAAATTTCAGAAAATGAATCCTCGTGTTGCGTAGCAGAACTTACATTGACACGAAAATTTATGAACTGGTAAAATTACTTAATTTTCTTAACAGGGAGGAGGGGTATATGGATGCCCTATGTGCGAGTTCGTGAGAGTGATTCTTTCGAAAATGCATTGAAGAAGTTTAAAAAACAGTGCGAGAAAGAAGGAATCCTTTCAGAGATCAAAAAAAGAGAGCACTACGAAAAGCCAAGCGTGAAGAGGAAGAAAAAAGCGCTCGCTGCCCGTAAGAAGGCTCTCAGAAAAGTCAGACTGGCGGTCAGATAAAGACATGCCCCTTCTTAAAAAAATTGACGATGATTTGAAATCAGCCCTTAAAGCATCGGACAATTTGAGAGTTTCCGCTTTGAGAATGGTGAAAGCAGCTGTTAAGAATAAGGAGATAGACAAAGGCGGCGAACTGTCTGATGATGATATAATCTCGGTTATTTCGTCTCTCACCAAGCAGAGGAGAGAATCGATTGACCTGTTCTTAAGAGGGGGGCGGCAAGATCTCGCTGACAGAGAAAGCCGCGAACTTGAAATCCTGCAGTACTATTTACCGAAACAGTTGACTCCGGAGGAGATCGATCAAATAATTGTGGAGGCTATAAAAGAATCTTCAGCTCGAGGAGTTGGGGACATGGGCAAGATCATGCGCCTAGTCATGCCACGTGTCAAGGGTTTGGCTGACGGCAAAATAGTAAATCAGCGTGTTAAAGATCTCTTACAACGTGAATGAAGCTTAGAGATCTTTATAACAAGGCCATAGAAGCGGGGATAGAGAATGACCCGCGCGGTAAGGACAACGTCCTGAGGGACCTTGAACGAAGAAAGAGAGAATTTGAGGAACTCAAACCCGATGAGAAGGAATTTTTCGATAAAGAATCTCTCGTTAATCCCTATGCTGATTCCAGGATCCTTCACGGAACGGGTGATGAAGATGTTAATACTATCCTTGTAGGTATAGACATCGATGTTGGCGAAATCCTTCTGGCCGACAACCTGAATTCGAAGGGTAGAAAAGTCGACTTATTACTTTCCCACCATCCTGCGGGCCGGGCCTTCGCAAACTTATATTCGGTGATGCAGATGCAGGCTGATATCTTCAATCTTTACGGCGTGCCCATAAATGTCGCCGAGGGTTTAATGGATGGAAGGATAAAAGAGGTTGAACGTAAATTAATGCCTGCCAATCACACCAGGGCAGTCGATGCAGCGAGACTACTCGACATCTCTTTTCTTTGTCTCCATACGGCCGCAGACAACATGGTCACAACTTATCTGCAGCGTTTGTTTGAGGAGCAGAAACCTTTTTATTTATCCGACGTCTTTGAGATACTCAAAAATATTTCTGAATACAGATCGGCTGCTGCCGATGGTGCAGGACCGAAGATAATCCTGGGTTCAAAAAACCGAAAAGCGGGGAAAATATTCGTGGACATGACTGGTGGCACGGAAGGGGCCAAGGATATATTTGAAAGTCTCACCAACAGCGGCGTGAGTACCATTGTTGCAATGCATATCAGTGAAGATCACCGAAAAGAGGCTGAAAAAAATCACTTGAATGTCATCGTTGCAGGTCACATCTCAAGCGACAATCTCGGGCTGAATTTACTCATAGATCAGTTTTCTAAAGGTAACAAATTCGATATTCTCGAGTGTTCCGGTTTCAGAAGATTTGCCCGGAATTAATTCCTGATTGAGTTCAATGAAGAGCGAAAACCAGCTGGATGAGATTAAATCACGAATCGACATCGTGGAGTTTATTTCCGAGTACGTCCCTTTAAAGAAGTCCGGTCAGAATTACAAGGGACTCTGTCCTTTCCATCCCGAAAAGACCCCTTCGTTTATGGTCAGCAGGACAAAACAGATTTTCCACTGTTTCGGCTGCGGGACCGGCGGCGACGCGATCACTTTTTTAATGAAACATGAAAATCTATCTTTTGCCGAGGCTGTGAGATTAGTTGCAAAGAAAGTCGGTATCGACCTCAAGGATCTCGGATTTGAAAAGAACTCGTCCTCGAAGCGCGAGAATCTGCTCCGGATCAACGAAGAGGCGATGAAATTTTTTATTCAGAACCTTCACAAATCGGATACAGCCCGAAAATATATTGAGCAACGCGGCCTTACAAAAGAGTCTGTGGCCTTGTTTTGCATAGGTTATGCACATGAGGAAAGGGCCGGTCTTTATGCACATCTGAGACGTGCAGGCTATGAGGATGCCCTAATAGAGGATGCCGGCCTTGCTGTTCGAGATGGCGGAGGTCGCAGGGATCTGTTCCGCAAACGCATTATTTTTCCCCTGTTCAACCTGCAGAACAATGTGATTGCCTTTGGCGGCAGGGTCATGGACAATTCTCTTCCCAAATACATTAATTCTCCAGAAACTGAAATATTTAAAAAGAGCGAAAATTTATTCGCGTTGAACCTCTCAAAGGACGAGATAAGGAAGACCGGTTATGCTCTTATCGTAGAAGGCTATCTTGATTCTATAATTTGTCATCAACATAATTTCAAAAATGTAGTTGCACCTTTAGGGACTGCCCTCACCGCAAGGCATTTACACAGGCTGAAGTTATTCACCCAGAAGGTCGTTTTGGTTTTTGACGCTGATGAAGCCGGTGTTGCCGCTGCAAAGAGATCCCTTTCGATTCTCGCCGATTCTGACTTTAGAACAAAAGTTCTCTTGCTGCCCAAAGGCGAGGATCCCGACAGTTTTTTGAGAAAAAGAGGCGGAGACTGTTTCAAAAAAATGATAGATGAGGCTCTCTCTGTGGTGGAGTTCGCGTTGACAACCTCCCGGCGAGACAAAGTCGGTAGTGTCAGAGAAGCTCTCGAAATCATTGATTGCACGAAAGATCTGCTTATAGCTGATGAAATGCTTGTGGAACTTGCAGAGAGGTCTAAAGTCAGCGAGGTTGCTTTGAGGGCTGAATTTGAAAAAATGAAAGGCAAGCACTCCAAAAAAAGAGCTGAAATAACGTTGGCCGGCAAAATTACTCACAATGAAGAAAGAATTTTATTAAGCACACTAATTTCTTTCCCTGAAAAAGCTGACAGCGTCCTGTCCAGACTCAAAACCGAGGACTTAAAAGACGAAACTGTCAGATCAATATTTGAGAAAATAAAACTGTGTAAGAGCAATTGCTGGGTTGGGTCTGTTATTGACAAAGCTGATGAAAAGGAAAGAGTTTTGCTTTCAGAACTCTCAATCGATCCAGGATTCGATCCTGAACACGTTGACGAAAATATCAACGATTGTCTCTCTGTGGTTAGCAGACGCAAATTAGCAGAGAAGAGGAGGATTGCTGAGGATACCGCCGACATAACCCTCCTCGATTCGTTGCTGAAGGAGAAACGGAGATTTATCAAACGGGGATCGGTATGAAATACTTTGATTATGTTGACGAAGATGGATATGGCGAGGAAGGGGAGGAGGAAAACGATTACGCTCGCGAGACAATTGTAAATTCTCGAGAGGTGGATGAAGAAAAAATCTCCTTTGTTGAAAGCGAAAAGGATCCTGTACGTATTTATTTAAGAGAGATGAGCAGCGTGCCTTTGCTATCCAGAGAAGACGAAATTCAGTTGGCGAAAAAAATTGAGGAAGGCAAGAACAAAATTTATGCAGTGATATTTTTGATGCCTTTTGTTCTTAATAAGCTTGTCACACTGGGAAAGATTTTTAACAGAGAAGAGGCACCTCTTTCCGAGATTGTTCAATTCGATGAGGACGAAACTGAGGAAGAACAGATCTTGTGGGGAAAGAGATTTTCGGAGATCACGGAGGAGATAGAGGTTCTTAACGAGAAGAGAAGAATATATTTGACCAGATTTCGGCAAATCGCGGGTCGGGCAAAACATACTGCAACTTCCCGGTTGACAAAGGCAAAGGAGGAAAAGAGGGTTAACAAGAAAAATATCGCCCTTGTCGAAGAAAATAGACAGCAGATTCTTAACAAGGTCCGGGAGTTGAGGTTAAAAGATAGCGTAATCTTGGCGTTCTCAGACGAGTTGAAAAGAACAATCGCCGAAGTCGATTCATTTCAGAAAAAGCTTGCAATTCCGGACGGGGGATGCATGTCCAATGTCAGAAAGAAAAACGAGCGACATTTGTACATGGATTTAATTAAAAAGAAGGAAGCTTCTCGCGGTATGAAGATATCTGAGATGAGAAAGGCTCTGAAAATCATCCTTGACGGAGAAAGGGAGATATATGAGGCGAGAAAGGCGATGATAGAAGCAAATCTCAGGCTTGTGATAAGCATCGCCAAGAGATATCTGGGTAGGGGATTGAGTTTCTCTGATCTCATTCAAGAGGGAAATAGCGGGCTTATGAGGGCGGTCGATAAATTCGAGTACAAAAGAGGATATAAATTCAGTACCTATGCAACCTGGTGGATAAGACAGTCAATAACCAGGGCACTCGCAGATCAATCGAGGACTATAAGAATACCTGTTCATATGGTCGAAACAATAAACAAAATTACAAGGATATCCAGGGACCTTGTTCAAGAACTGGGAAGGGAACCGGCAGCGCCGGAGATAGCAGAGAAATTAAAAATACCGGTAGAGAAAGTTCTGGGCGTACTCAAAATTTCAAGGGAGCCTATATCCTTGGAAGCTCCGGTGGGTGAAGAAGACTCTCATCTGAGAGATTTTATAGAAGACAAGGCACTCCTCTCACCACTCGATTTTGCGATCCAGGATGACATGAAGAAAAGAGTGGACAAGATTTTATGTTCCCTTCCGCCGAAGGAGGAAAAAATTCTCAGGAAAAGGTTCGGAATAGGTGTGGATCTGCCTCTTACACTCGAAGAGGTCGGACAGGAATTCGACGTCACCCGGGAAAGAATAAGACAGATCGAAGTGAAGGCTATCAGAAAACTCAGGCATCCCTCCAGAAGCAGATGGTTGAGAGAGTTCATTGAAAATTCTTGACCAAAGGTCTCTCCAAAAATTAAAATTTATTGTCATTAAAAATTCCGTCAGTCTTTTCGCAATATTTTTCGTTATTTTTCGTTCGCTCCGGGCCCATAGCTCAGCTGGAAGAGCTACCGGCTCATAACCGGTTGGTCCCAGGTTCGAGTCCTGGTGGGCCCATCAAAAATACAACACAAAGCATGGATGGGCAGATACAATGAGTGTCAAGGAACAGTTGAGAAGCCTGGTAGAATTGCAACAGATCGACTCAAAAATATTCGAGATTAAGAGAATTCTTGACAGGACTCCGTCCAGGATATCTGAAGTTGAATTGCCTTTGAAGGAATCAGAGGTGGCTTTCGTTAACCTGAGGCAGAAAGTCTCAGCCCTTGAAAAGAAAAAACGTGATAGGGAAAGGCAACTCGAAGAAGTGATCGAAAAGATCAATAAACTGAAATCTCGCATATCGGAAATCAAAACGAATAAAGAATATCAGGCTCATCTGAAGGAGATCGAAAGGGCAGAGAAGGAATGCTCTACTGTCGAGGATGAGATACTTTCTGTCATGGAGGAGATAGACGAGGCAGGCAGGCAGATGACGATCGCGGAAACAAATCTCAAAAAGGAAAAAGACAAAATAGAATCGCTAAAAAAAGAGATCGGCGAAGAAATGTCCAGCTATAGCAAGGACTTAGAGAAACTTAAAGAAATGAGGGCAAAAATTGCTGAATATTTGGATAAAGAAGTGTACGATGAGTACATACACCTTATCGAATCATGCGACGGTTTGGCGGTTGCCGAGGCAAGAGATGAAATATGTCAGGGCTGCAACATGAATATACCGCCACAACTTTTTGTCGAATTGAAAAAGACCGAGGAAATTATACATTGCCCCCAGTGTCGCAGAATACTTTATTACAAGAATATGGATAAGTAGTGTCTGTCCATAAACTAATTTATGCTCTCTGTCATTCCGGCAGTCCTCAAGCTGGAATCCAGTGTTTTCAAGAATTTCTGGATTCCTGCTCCGCAGGAATGACAAAAAATCCGACTTTATGGACAGACACTAAGTAGGGCCCCGGACTCTTTTCTTTTTTCCCCTGTATCTGCGCATATAAAGTCCTCTTCCAAATTTTTAAATAGTTATTATCAGACTTGTCCAAAATAAGTTTTAGATAAACTCCGATCTGGGTAATATAGTTATGCAATTAACAAAACCCAGACCGGAGGTGTATATGAATAAGTTTAGCAGCATTTTCAGCCAGATTCTATCA
>JBFLXE010000044.1:0-17489 GCA_040757455.1 Nitrospirota bacterium | reverse complement strand
TCGAGGCAATAAGTGATGTTTTTGGGCGCCAGCACTCTCACTATGAATTGTTTTTCAAAGAGCTTAATGCATATTAAATTCAAACTAAATCTCGATTGTAAAAAACCTATTTGGGCAACAGCCTGTATAGGATTCATACTCCGGGACCAAAAGGATGCCGTTATATGGAGAGGCCCATTGAAGCATGGCCTCATAAGACAATTTCTGAGAGATGTAAGATGGGGAGAGCTTGATTATCTCATTGTAGATTCCCCTCCGGGAACAGGAGATGAACCCATCTCTGTAATTCAGCTCCTTGAAGATGCTGACGGTGCGATCATCGTAACCACACCCCAGGACGTGGCACTTACTGACGTTAAAAAAGCCATTACATTCTGCGGACACGTGAAACTGCCAGTTATTGGAGTCATAGAGAACATGAGCGGCTTCATCTGCCCCTATTGCGGCAAGACGGTAAATATTTTCAAAGTCGGCGGGGGAGAAGAAATGGCTTTAGAGATGGGTGTCCCTTTCTTGGGCCGCCTCCCCCTTGAACCTGGAGTAGTTGAGGCAGGTGATAGTGGGAAACCATATCTTCAGTATCACACTGATTCTGAAACCGGGAAGGCTTTTGATAAGATAATCAACACGTTACTGTCTTTACCGGGCGGACAAAATTTGAAGGATTAAGGAGTGTGTATGCCAACTTATGAGTACAAATGTGAGCGCTGCGGATATTCCGTAGAAGTTCATCATTCGATGAAAGACAACCCATTGGTGGAATGTCCTCACTGCAGAAGCATGACAAAAAGGTCAATAACAGGGGGAAGCGGCTTCATTCTGAAGAGCGGCGGTTCAAAATATTTCGGGTACAATGTAGGGTCACTCTGCGGGAAAGAGCAAACCTGCTGTGGCAGCACGACGTCTTGTGAGACAAGACCTTGCGACAAGTAAAGCCGCTATTTAAAACGAGAAGATCTCCCTAATTTCAAGAAAGAGAGTCAAGGGCGTAATTATTTTGGGCGAAATCATGGGTTTTGGAAAATCGGAGACTCTTATTAATAATATTTATATGGCAAAAAAAGCATTGTTGGAAGATGGCAGAAGAATTGCCGCATACTCAGCGGGCCTCAATCTCTGTCTGGCAAGCATAAAAGGAGGGCTTGCTTTCCTTTCAGGAAGCAAGGCACTCTTGGCCGAAACCATTCACAGCTTCACAGATGTCATCGGCAGCCTGGCTGTCTGGATCGGCATAGTCATTTCAAGAAAAAGATCGCCTTCATTCCCATGGGGACTTTACAAGGTAGAAAACATAGCAGCTGTCATTTCGGCTTTCTTTATATTGCTTGCTGCATATGAGGTAGCCAAGAGTACGTTTATAGCAACAGGCGTCGGAATCACTCATATAAACATGTCTTTGTTCGTACTTTTCCTCATGGTCATACCTATACTTCTTTTCGCCCGCTACGAAAAGAAAGAAGCAATACGACTCAATTCTCCAAGCCTTCTGGCAGATGCCCGGAACTGGCTGACAGACATTGCGCCATTGGTGATTGTTATTGCGGGTCTCGCAGGAACCAGAGTTTATGCTCATGCTGATAAAATAGCAGCAATCATAATTATCATTTTTATCCTGAAGGCCAGTTATGAAATAGTTAAAGATTCTATGAAAAGCCTTTTGGATGCGTCTGTTGATTCGCGAACCATTAAAAAGATAAGAGAGATCGTCGGCGGTTTCAAAGAAGTTGAAGAGATCACGGCCTTACATGCGAGAAATTCTGGAAGTTTTATCTTCATTCATCTCAATTTGAGACTCTCGGTTAAAAGGCTTAAGGAAGCCCATGAGATATCTGAAATGATCGAACAAGCTATAAGAAGCGAGATCCCCTTCGTTGAAAGAGTTGTAATTCATTACGAACCCCAAAAGAAAGACTATGTGAGATATTCTGTGCCTCTCGCCGATAGAGAGGGAACGATATCCGAACACTTTGGCAGAGCACCATTTATTGCTTTTTGGGATAAAAGAATCTCGGACGGAGCTGTCCTAAATCAGGAAATCCTTAAAAACCCATTCTTGACTCTGGAAAAAGGAAAGGGGATAAGACTCGCGGAATTTCTCGCGGAGAAAGGGTCCGATGTCCTTTTCATAAAAAAAAGATTCGAGCATAAGGGTCCCGAGTACGTGTTATCAAATTATGAAGTCGAGCCGAGAAAAACAGATGCGAACTTACTAAACGAACTTATGGACTTGGAAAAAATCGTTTTTAAAAAATCGTAAGGAGGGCGAATGCATTCGTGTGAAATCATAACTTGTCCCTATTTTAGGGAAAATGTGCGCGGAACAAAATGCAAAGTTCTGAATAAACTAATCTCGGAGATAGAAGAGATCGATACCGGCATCTGCATGAGCAGGTATTATGAGACGTGTTACATCTATTTGTCAGCGTTGGTCAAGAAGGCGGGCTTTTCACATTTGCAAAACAACGATTTTTCGAAAAGTAGCGGATCTTCTATCGTTTAGTTTTGAATAAACAGCGCTGAATCCACAAATATTTTCGGGAGAACAAAAATGATTATTTCTGTCGCAAGTGGAAAAGGGGGCACCGGGAAAACCACAGTTGCAGTAAATTTGGCTTTAGCATTAAACAATGTCCAATTTCTCGACTGTGATGTTGAAGAACCTAACGCCCATCTATTTTTAAATCCTTCGATAAAGGAAAGAAGGATCGCGACCATTCCAATACCTGAAGTCGATGAATCCCGATGCGATTATTGTGGAAAGTGCAGGGAAGTGTGTGCCTATAATGCAATAGCAGTAATCCCAAAAGATAATGATTCGAGGGGCGGGGTCTTAATCTTCCCTCATCTCTGCCATGGCTGCGGAGGCTGCAGCCTTTTATGCCCTCGACAGGCAATAAAAGAGGTAAAAAAAGAAATCGGTACTATTGAGAGCGGGACAAGCGAAAGCATTGAGTTCATACACGGCAGGCTGAACATCGGGGAAATAATGTCACCTCCTTTGATCAAATTAGTCAAGCAGCATATAAACCCGCAGCGCACCGTAATAATTGACGCGCCACCCGGCACGTCATGTCCTGTTATTGCCTCGGTTAAAGGAAGTGACTACTGCATACTCGTGACAGAGCCAACGCCATTCGGTCTGAACGATCTGATCCTGGCTGCGGAGGTCGTAAATAAGATGGCCATTCCTTGCGGCGTGATCGTCAACCGTTCGGATATCGGAGACGAAAAAGTCGATCTATTCTGTGAAGAAAACAGCATCCCTGTACTGATGCGTATCCCTTTTGACAGGGATATTGCTTTTCTGTATTCGAAAGGAATTCCCCTGGTTGCAGAAAAGAAGGAATATGTTAAGAAATTCCAGGATGTGATTAACTTCATCGAAAATGATATATCCAGGAGCATTTTACATGGAAGTTGAACCTATTGGGCTAATTCACTCGCCCTTCAAATCCAAAGGTGGCACCCCGATTCAGTCTTCACGATCGAGAGCAACTGGAACAGTTGAAGTGTTCAAAGAATATGAGGAAGGATTGGATGATATCGAAGGTTTTTCTCATATTATCCTGATATATAAATTTCATAAATCAAGGGGCTACCGCTTAAAAGTGAAGCCTTTTTTGGACGGAGAAGACAGAGGATTATTCGCCACGAGCTATCCAAGGAGGCCGAATCAGATTGGTCTGTCCGTAGTAAAGCTATTGAAACGTGAAAGAAATATTTTGTCAGTGAGAGGTATAGACGTAATCGATAAGACTCCTTTATTGGATATAAAGCCCTATGTGCCGGATTTTATTCATGCTGGAACAATTAAAATCGGCTGGTTGAAAGGAAGAATGAAATGAAGCAAATAGTGATAATAAGCGGCAAAGGCGGTACGGGAAAAACTGTATTAACCGCATCTCTTGCTGCTCTGGCCACAAATAAGGTAATAGTGGATTGTGATGTGGATGCAGCAGACCTACACCTTTTGTTGCACCCAGAAATAAAGGAGAGACATGAATTCAGAAGCGGTGTCACAGCCCGGATTAATGCAGAAATCTGCGAGCAATGCGGCCAGTGCATATCCGTTTGCCGGTTTGAAGCCATTAATGAGAATTTTACAGTTGATCCGATATCATGTGAGGGATGCAGGATTTGCAGTTATGTCTGCCCGGCAGGCGCTATAACACTTGAAGAAAATGTTTCCGGGGAGTGGTTTATTTCCAGAACAAAATACGGCCCTCTCGTCCATGCAAAATTGGTCATTGCCGAAGAAAACTCCGGCAAACTGGTGACGCAGGTGAGGCAGTCGGCAAAGGAGATGGCCGAGAAGGAAGGCAGGGATTATGTAATCATCGATGGACCCCCGGGCATTGGCTGTCCGGTCATTGCTTCTATCACGGGTGTCGATTTAGCCGTCATTGTGACCGAGCCTACCCTTTCGGGTATTCATGATATGGAAAGAGTCGCTCAAGTGTCAAAACACTTCGGCGTGCCTACCAAAGTGGTCATAAACAAATATGACATTAATCCCGCCAATAGCGAGGAAATCATAGAACTTTGTCGGAAACAAGACATGGAAGTGGTGGCGCAACTGCCCTTTTCCCGAAAAGTGAGCGAATCGATCGTGCAGGGCTTACCGCTCGTTGAATTTTGCAGCGACGGAATAGCGCAGGCGGTATCTTCTTTATGGGAAAGGATTAAGTAATAGGTGAGATATATTTATGTATCGTGCCTATGAGAAGACAGGGGTTTTCCCTGGATATCTTAGAGACTACATTACAGGAGGTTAAACGATGTTATCAGAAATACCAATTAATCTTGAGAAAATTAAAAAAGAGGATATTGACAAAGAAATACTCAGGTCGGCGATAATCGCTGAACTTGATGCAATTAACCTTTATGAACAGATGGCGGCCATGACATTGAGGGAGGACCTAAAGAAGATTCTCCTTGATATCGCAAAGGAAGAAAAGACACACGTGGGTGAGTTTCAGACTTTACTCCTAGAATTAGATAAGGAGCAGGAAAAAGAATTAAAGGAGGGTAGTAAAGAGGTCAGAGAATTATTGAAGAGCTGAAAGTCAAACATAATAGCTGATGGAAAGCTGAACCATGAAGGTTGCGAGTTTCAACGTAAATTCTATAAGAGCAAGATTGGAAATTGTCCTTGATTGGCTGAAAAAGGAATCCCCCGATGTTCTCTGTCTCCAGGAGACAAAAATAGCCGACAAAGATTTCCCCAAAAAAGCGTTTGAGACGATACACTATTATTCTATTTTCCGCGGCGAAAAATCTTACAACGGAGTGGCTATTTTGAGCAGGTCTCCGGTAGAGAATGTAAAGGTAGGTTTTGATGAATATGAGTCAGAAGCTACGCGCATAATCTCAGCCACTGTTAAAAAAATTTCTATCGTCAATACCTATGTGCCCCAGGGTTTCAACCCCCTTTCGGAAGAATTCAGAGAGAAACTGGACTGGCTCCAGAGGCTGTATTACTACTTCGATGAAAATTTCAGGCCCGACAAACCTTTAATCTGGGCGGGAGATTTCAATATCGCACCCGAACCTGCAGACGTATATGATCCTGGTTTTTTGCTCGGGCAGGTCGGCTATCACCCGGACGAGCATGCACACCTGCAGAAGATTAAAGAGTGGGGTTTTGTGGATGTCTTCCGATTACACCATTCTGAGCCTGAACAGTATACATTCTGGGACTATCGGACAAAAAATGCTGTTCAGCGCAAAATGGGCTGGAGGATTGATCATATCTGGGCAACCAGACCCCTGGTAAAAAAATGTACTGGGGCATGGATAGACGTCGCTCCGAGACTTGCGAAAAAACCATCGGATCACACATTTGTAGTGGCTGAATTTTCGGAATAAATGAGAAATATAAGCATCACGATTGTCTACGATAATAATCCTTACAAGAGAGAAGTAGAAACTGCCTGGGGTTTTTCCTGTCTCATAAAGGGGACCCCAAAAACTATTCTTTTTGATACAGGCGGAGATGGTTCCCTGTTGTTGAGAAATATGAAGGCATTAGGAATTGATCCAAGGGGAATAGACCTGATTTTTCTCTCTCATATTCATAGGGACCATGTAGAGGGGTTATGGAATGTTATTGAAAGGAATCCCAGGGTTATCGTTTATATCCCCAAATCCTTTCCCGACAGTTTCAAAAAAGAGGTCAAAGGTTACGGGATAAAACTAATTGAAGTTCAGCGGCCTACGAAGATATGTGAAGGAGTCTATTCGACGGGTGAACTCGGATCGGATATAAAAGAACAATCATTAATCGCTCAGGATGAAAGTGGACTGATTGTGATAACAGGGTGTGCACATCCCGGCATTGTCAATGTAGTAAATAGAGTGAAAGATATTCTGAAAGAGGATATTTTTTTATTGGTAGGCGGCTTTCATCTGCGAGGAAAGAGCAAGGATGAATTGAAAAAAATTGTTTCCAGTTTGAAGAAAGCATGCGTGCGTAATGTGGGACCCTGCCATTGTTCGGGCGATGCGGCAAAAGAAGTTCTTCTGCAGGAATACAGAAAAAATTATTTGGAAGTCGGTGTAGGGAAGGTAATAAAATGAAAAATGATAAAACAAATTGGAATGGTTGAGAAAATATCTTAAAAAGAAAATAAAAGGCAGGCCGTTTATAGCTTTTCAAATAGAACCTACTTCCCGATGCCAACTCAGGTGCGTAATGTGTCCGAGGACCGTTTTCTCTGATGAATGGGTAAACGGCGATATACCCTTTTCTGTTTATAAGAAGATAAGCAGGTATTTTCATCTTGTTGAGAATGTTCATCTCCAAGGTTGGGGAGAACCACTTCTTTATCCCGAGATCTTTGATATGATTAAAATAGCAAAAGCTGAAAATTGTAAAACCAGCTTGACGACAAACGGAGTCCTGCTCACCCCCAATATGTCAGAAGAACTTATAAAAAAAGACCTGGATACTATTGCCATTTCTATTTCGGGAGCGACCAGCAAAACACACGAGAATATCAGGTGTGGCTCGCATTTCCAGCAGCTTGTACAAAATATTAAAACTTTGTCAGATTTGAAAGTAAAAATGCGGGCAAAAACTCCCAAACTTGTACTTTCTTTTCTTATGACAAAAACGAATATCAAAGAGCTTTCCGAAACAGTAAGCCTTGCAAAAGACTCAGGCATCAATGAACTCGTTGCAACAAATCTGGATTATAACCCGACAGAGATGCTGAATGATCTGAAGGTATTCTCTTGTAACGAGGCAGATATTAATTACAAGAATTCTATTGAGACTGCAAGGAAAAGAGCCGATAAATTGAAAATATCGTTTCGAATTTATCCACTTAAGTTAGAGGAAGTAATTATGTGTGAGATGAACCCGCTGAAGATAGTTTTTATATCATTTGATGGATGTGTATCACCTTGTGTCTATCTGACTCTGACAAAGCAAGGTTCGATACCGAGGATCTTTTGTGGGTCACGATATGAGATTGAGCGGTTGTGTTTTGGAAGTATTCCGGGAAAGGACTTCATGGAGATATGGGGAAGCGGTTCCTACAGGATTTTCAGAAGGGCTTATCATAACCGGTTACATCTGATCAGAAAAACCTACAGAGATATCGGATTTGAATGGGGAGCTTTGAATAAAATAGAAGATGTAGAGAAATCGGTGGCAAGCGCACTTCCCGAGAATCCGTTACCGGAAGTCTGCAGGACTTGCTATAAAGCATATAATATATGAGATAGAAGATATGGATACTATTTTCGATGTTCTAACAGAGAAGTATGATTCTTGGTATGACTCAGATGATGGAAGGCCGCTATACGAGAGTGAGCTCTTATGTCTGAGGCCATTGATTGAAAATGCACCAAAGCCGATACTTGAAATCGGCGTGGGCACAGGGAGGTTTGCAATGCACTTTCCTGACGTTACAGGAATCGATCCGTCCATGAATGCCCTTCGGATGGCAGAAAAAAGGGGAGTCAAGACAGTGCACGGCTATGGGGAAAACCTCCCGTTTGAGGATGAGACATTCGGCTGTATCCTCTTTATCGTGACACTTTGTTTTGTGCAAAAACCTTTCGCTGTTTTAAAGGAAGCGAAGCGCGTTTTAAAAAAGCATGGAAGTATTATTATAGGATTAGTCCCCAGGGATTCGTTATGGGGAATTTTTTATGAAGAAAAGAAGAGACAGGGTCATCCATTCTACAAAGAAGCGATGTTTTACAGCCTTCCAGACCTGGAAAAGCTCCTTAAGAAAACAGGCATGAGGATCACGCGCATCAGAAGTACACTTCTGCAGAAACCTGATGAACCGGGAAGGATTGAAAATCCGGTTGAAGCTTATGAAAAGAACGCCGGGTTTCTGTGCATTGAAGTGAAAAAGTAGTCCTCAACCTGCTAGATTATTATCTTTCTCCATAAATAAGAATTACTAAGCTATATCCCTTTTTAAACCTGTAATCGGTTTGATATCCAGAATCGGTGTGCCGTCAGTCATATCCAGCCCTTTTACCCGGATGACATTCCCTGCGATGTCAAAAACTTCCACAACTGACATCCCTATGGGATTAGGCCTGATTGGCGAGCAGGTGCTGAAGACACCCTGGCTTTCTCTGCGATGGGGAGGCGTCTGGATGAGATAATGAGATGTAAACTCCGGACTTTGATGAAAGTAAAAAATCGCGATTATGCTCTGCCCTCTTTGAATATCCCTGAGCCCCTCTGTGTATTCCTCATCGATGATCAGTTTTCCCTCCACGTCCGAAACCTGGTTAAGAAGGAAAAGAGGTATTAGGTTGATCGCAAAGGAGAATTTTTTATTCTATTCTGCTTAGCTCTTGCCCGAACCTGTTCCTGTCGTAGGAACGTAATGTTCTTTTTTAGCTGCAGTATGAATTGCCTTTTCTTGATGATGATAGAGCTGGAAGGATTTTCCATCCTTCTGGAATATCTTTTCACAGAGAGGATGAAGTATTCCGTCATTCACCAGCTGTGAAACCGTCTTTCCTATTTCATAGGAAGGATTTAATTGAATGAGAGGATCAGGCCAGAGAATACCGGGGAGAGTTCTTGACTGACAAATTCCCGAATGCGATCGTCCTGTATGTTGAGAAAACTCTCTACATACTGGTGATAGTCGTTTATTACCTGGTCTCTTAGGTTAAATATATTCATTTAAAGGGGTTCTTGATTGTAATGCCCTGTATTGTCTGCCCATCTGCAAGATCCTCCGAAAGGATAGTTTTTGCCCCGCCTTCTATTGCAGAAGCGATTATTAGAGAGTCCCAGAATGAGTATTTGTATCTCTCCTGTAGTTCTGTCGCATTTATTATCGTGTCTACATCAATCAACAGCACATCCCACTTCGAAAGTCTTCTGATTGTTTCCCGGACAACAGATATTTTCAGCGGCGCTGAGATTTTGTTTGTCAGTGTAACAAAAAATTCCTGCAGAACCTGAGTGCTTATAGTCCCTAGACCTGAGTGCCAGAGGTCTTTCATAATATTCACAGCGATCCTGTGCTTTTCACCTGCGTCCTTGTCATACGCATATACAATCACATTTGTGTCCACAAACACCTTATCGCCGTTCATGCAATTCTTCTCGCGAGCAGGGCATGCGGCCGCCAGTTCCCAGATTGAAGCCTTTTTCCATAAGGCTTATTTCTCGTTCCATGGCTTCCTTATACCCTGTGTCCTTCCTGATCTTCTCTTCAAGGGATTCCCGAATCAGGGCGCTGAGCGATTTCTCTTCCTTCAGCGCCAGCATCTTAGCCTTTTTCAGCATCGCCTTGGGAAGGGACAATGTTACATTCTGCCGTTCCATACAGACCTCCTTTCATATATCACATAATTATGTGTATCACATATTAATGTGATATGTCAACAGAAGCGGGTGCGGTATTCGCCGTATTGCCGGATTTCCTTCTCTTTCAATACCCTGAAGGTCTCGCCGGGGAAGTTTGGCCCATACACATCCTGCGGATCGAGGATGTAATGCAATTCATCACGAGTAAGACCATACAGTTTTCTCTTCCACAAGAATCACCAAGTCCTAAAAAGTCTCATAATATTTTTGATTTCACCTCTGAAGGATCTTGTTTTCTTCAATGTAAAATCTTCAAATGTTTTGACTTCAATCCCCCTCTCTGACTCTGATATTTTTATAGCTCCGTCAAGGTCAGTCCTGAATATTTTAGAATCATTCAAGGCGGCTAAAGTTTCCTGATGAGGATGGCCAAAAGGGTTCTCACGCCCAGCGCTGATTACAGAAACATTCGGAGAAACCATCTCGAAGAAAGGCTCATATGTTGAGGTTCTGCCGCCATGATGCGGAACCTTAAGTATATCACTTTTCAGCCATTTCCCAAGATGCACCAAATTTTTCTCAGCCTCCTCCTCGACATCCCCGGCAAAAAGGAATGACCCATGGCTGCTTTCAAGCTTTAAGACAAGAGAATCATTATTCGCATCGTCATATCCATCCCCGAAAAATGTGTAAAATTCGGGATACGGGTGGAGTACATACGACTGATATCCCTTTCCTTCTATTACATCTCCCCGCCTGAAGGACCGCTGATCGATGCCAGCCGGGATATCCGGCAGGATGAGTCTTTCACTATGCCAAATCGCCTTAACATTGAATTTATTTATCAGACGATAAAGTCCGCCGGTGTGATCAGGATGGATATGCGAAAGAACAAGGGCATCAATACTCTCTATTCCTCTGTAATGAAGAAAAGAAGCAGCTTCCCTGCCAGTCCTTCCCGTATCAATTATGATGGTCTTTTCATCAGGGAGTTCAACGACAGCGGAATCACCCTGGCCAACATCAAGGAAGGTAACCGCGAGTTCGCTTTTTTCGTTGAGCAAAATCAGAACATAAACAAGAATGGGTAAGAACGATATGAGCAGAAAGTATTTCTTTCTGTGAACCAGGAAATAAAGCAGGCAACCCGAGTAGAAAAAAATCATCAGTACAGGCGGGAAGGATGATATCTTTATGTCAGCAAAAGGAAAGGTCGCCAGAAATTTGACACATGATATACTTGCATCCGAGACAGCCGATAGTACGGGGGTGGAAATGAAATGGCCGGTAACCAAATATATAAAAGATGAAAAAACAGAAAGAGGTATCAGCACAAAGCCTATCACCGGCCCGAGGAAGAGATTGGTGAAGGGCGAGATGACCGAGAAGTAGTGAAAAGAATACGCGACAAGAGGTGCTGTTCCGAGTGATGCTGAAATGGTAATCAGAAGAACATTTTTAGGATATTTCAGGAAGTCCCTCTTGTTTTTTTCTTCCGTTTCTTCTTTATCTTCTTTTTTTAGAGAAAAACCTATGAAGATTACCGCAATAAAGGACAGTTGAAAAGACAAATTGAATATGGCCCGGGGATCCCATAACACCATGATGAATGCAGCAAGAACAAGGGAGTTGAGCCAGAATCCTTTCCTGCCAATTACAAGCCCGGCAAGAAAAAGTCCTATCATGATAAAAGACCTGACAGCGGGGATTGAATAACCGGAAAGACCGAGATATGCCAGCATGAAAGGGAAACAGAGGAGCGCAGCCGCCTGCGAGGGGCTTAAGAAAATTGTGAGTCTCTGAAGAACCC
This sequence comes from Nitrospirota bacterium, assembly GCA_040757455.1. GTDB lineage: Bacteria > Nitrospirota > Thermodesulfovibrionia > Thermodesulfovibrionales > SM23-35 > Kmv42. The sequence continues at coordinate 5,883 of JBFLXE010000044.1, read as the reverse complement.
TGTAAGGCAGGAATTTTATGAGCATCCTGAATAGTCCGAACAGAAGGACTGAGAAGAGGCCAAAGTGCGTGCCTGATATACTCAGGATATGTGCGAGACCCACTGCATTGAATGCTTCCTTCAGATCATCGTCCATGCCCGCCCTGTGACCGGTCGTTATTGCCATCACAAATGACCCAGAATCTTTGCTCAGATTCTGTTCGATGTATTTGTTAATCCGGTTCCTGTAATCCTGAACCTTCGCATCAAGTGATTTTTTTACGGCAGTTTCGGAACTATAGATGTCCAGAATTCTTGCGTGTATTTCTCCTTCAATTCTTTCTCCGGGATTCAACCTCACTTTGCTTTTGACAAATTTGATAATCATCCCGTATTCAGCACCTGCTTCAAACTCATTATCCGAAAGAAGGAAAATATCCTGTTCCCGAAGCAAATCTATGTATTCACCATTTTCGGCGTCGAATGCAGAATGTATTCTGAAGGATTGTCTGTAAGTTCCGGAAGTCGCCCTGGCAGGGTAAGACTTGAACATACCCGTCACAGCGACTCTTTCTCGAATGTGTTCCGCTACGTTAGCAGACTCCTGTCGCACAAATGTAAATGCCATCCCGGCGACTACACCAATTACAAGGATTGACAGAAGCAGGAATCTCTTACTGACCGAAAAGTATAGCAGATATAATAAAAGAATGAAAATAGTAGAAAAAGGGAAATACTGAAAAGAGGAATAAAAAATTACTCCGGCGAGGAATGATATGAAAAAGGGCATCAGGACATCTTTTCTTTGATGACTCTGACAATATCCTTACCAAGTTTCGTTATGAGCGCGAGGTCTTCACCCTCGAGCATTACCCGTATCTTAGGTTCTGTACCCGACGGCCTCACCAGTATCCTTCCCGTACCAGCGAGTCTCTTCTCTGCAGCTCTAACGGCTTCCTCAATACCGGGAATTGCTCTGATATCATGTTTATGCTTCACCTCGACATTAGTCAGGAGTTGTGGGAAAAGTTTTATTCCCGATGCCAATCTTGACAGAGGAGAATTTTTTTTCCTCATTAGGTATAAAACCTGTACAGCTGTGAGCGGTCCATCGCCGGTCGTGTTATGATCAAGAAACACAACATGTCCGGATTGCTCTCCTCCCAGGTTATAGTTGCCTTCACGCATTTTTTCGACGACATACCGGTCTCCCACTCTTGCCCTGACCAATCTTATTCCTTTCTTTTCAAAATACCTTTCAAGACCCAGGTTGCTCATCACTGTCGAAACCACGGTATTCTTCCTGAGGGTACCGCTTTCCTTCATTTCCACAGCCCACATGCCCATCACCTTGTCGCCGTCAACAATCTTTCCCTTTTCATCGCAGAAGATCGCCCTATCGGCGTCACCATCATGAGCAATCCCGATGTCTGCTTTGTGAATGCGCACTGCCTTCTGCAATCCCGCAATATGCAGTGAGCCGCAGCCTGCATTAATATTCATTCCGTCAGGCCTGTCATTAATCGAAATGACTTCGGCCCCGAGTTCACGCAGCACCCATGGCGTGGTTTTGTAAGCTGCGCCGTTTGCGCAGTCCACTATGATTTTCATGCCTTCGAAGGTCATGCCTTTCGGGATTGTTGATTTGATATATTCGATGTAACGCCCCGTTGCATCATCCAGCCTAAATGCTTTTCCTATGTCCGCGCCTTTCACTCTTTTTTTCAATATCCCGTCGTCATGAACGAGTGCCTCGATCTTATTTTCGAGTTCATCGGGAAGCTTGAATCCCTCCGAAGAGAAGAATTTTATGCCGTTGTCTTCAAAGGGATTGTGTGAGGCCGATATGACAATGCCCGCATCCAGTCTTAAAGTTCTTGTAAGAAATGCTATACCCGGGGTCGGCAGCGGGCCAACAAGTATCACATTCATGCCCATAGAGCAGATGCCGGAAGTGAGAGCACTTTCTATCATATAGCCCGATAACCTTGTATCTTTTCCGATCAAAATCATATTTCTTCCATATTTTTCTCTGAGCAGGTATGCAATGGCCATACCCACTTTTAAAACGGTTTCGGGTGTCATTGGGTGGTCATTTACGGTTGATCTTATCCCGTCGGTCCCGAAAAGTTTCATGCTCTCCTTCCTTCTACCACGATTTTCACATTGACATCGATTATCTTTGCCCTCACATTCTTGCCAGGTATATCAAGTTTTACATTCTGCGTGAATGTTTCATTGACTCCTGTTATGTCCAACGGCTCCGTTTTAACAAATTTAACTTTTCTTATCGCAGACTTTATGCCTTCGATTTCTACAGTGTCAGGGAGCGCAATGACAGATTTGACATAATAATCCTTGTCTGCCTCCCCCACAAGAGCAGGAACCACTTTGACCTTCTTTGTGACCGTCTCCTCGGTCACAATCCTCACCTGAGAGGGGCTAATGTTAGTAACGATCAAACCGTGCGGCAGCTTTATGTCCCGCCTGGTTATGTAATATATATTTTCGCCACTTTTAGTTTTGCCGGCATCGATTCTGACTTTAACATCCGAGGACTTAAGATTATGTATCAATCTCTCCTGGCCTTTCACATTCACGCTAATCGTCTTTGCATTGCAGTTAACTACCTCGACACCTGCCGGAACATCCTTGAATTCTATCGGGAGTTCAAGGGAGGTTTCTATCTGTCCCCTCGATGTGACAAAAATCCAGAGCACAAAAGACAGAAGAACAGCGACGATCTTCAAATTAAGATTTTCTAAAAAAGACTTTTTCATTTGCCTCTTTTCACCTTTCTGGCAAAGATTTCCGTAAGAGTATCGCGAAGCGTTCCCATGTCAAAATGTCGTTCGAGCTTTCCATTAATCGCCATTGATATAGAACCTGTCTCCTCTGATACAATTATCACAACAGCGTCTGTCTCCTCAGACAGGCCAAGACCTGCTCTATGCCGTGTTCCCAGAGACTTACTGATTTCGGGACCCGTTGTTATAGGCAGGAAACATCCGGCCGCAACAATCCTGTTTCCTCTTATAACAACAGCACCATCATGAATCGGCGATGTGGGATGAAAGATGCTAAGAAGAACCTCCTTCGAGACTTTTGCATCAAGGGGCGTGCCCATCTCAACAAAATCTTTAAGGCTCGTTTCCCTCTCGATAGCTATAAGGGCCCCAATTTTCCTGTTAGCAAGGGAAACACTTGCTCTCACGATTTCTTCAAGAGATTTCAGTTCCTCGGCAGAGGTGAGCGTTCGAAGAAAAGGCGTTTCCCCCATCTGCGCCAGTGCCCTTCTTATTTCGGGCTGAAAGAGAACGATTACAGCGATGATTATGTGGGTCCAGAAGCTCTGTATCAGCCAGTCAACCGTGTACAATTCAAAGTATCTCGAGAGCATGGATGCGAGTAGCAAAACGCCGAGGCCAACGAGCATTTGTGCTGCCCGCGTACCCTTTATCATCAAAAGAAGACGATACAATATCAAAGACATCAATGCGATGTCTACAATATCCTGCCACCTTATTTGTCTAAGCAGTTCCATGATGCATGGCGAGAGAGAAATATTTTTAATATCATAACATAGCGACAAAGTGATTTGCCGGCTTGCGGAATACCCCCCGGCGATTCAAAGTTGAAATACGTGGTTTATCATTGAAAATATGACTGGGTATGTCTAAAATTGTGTAGTGGTTTATGCAGGAGAGGGAGCCATAGCAATCATTTCGTGTATCTCAGGATTTAAATTGTTGGCTATTACGAAATGATATTTTTGCATTTATGTTCTAAAAAAGATGAGATGAACCCAGCGAGGCGATTCAAGCGATACAAAGTAGACGTGATGGAAATAAACGGGAGGATGGTGCTCGCCAAATATGTCAGAATTCTTAATATCAGCATTGGCGGAGTGGCGTTACATACGGACAAGAAACTAAATATGGGTATCCACTATAAGCTTACAATAGAAGGACGCGGAAGGACTCTTAAGGTAATCGGAATGGTAGTCTGGTCTCAGCTGACCGAAAGTAGGAAAGATCTGCTCGGAAACGTTATCCCGATATATACGTCAGGCATGAAATTCTTAGATCTCTCGGATGAAAAGATAAGTGAAATTGCAGCCTTCATAGAAGAACATGGCAAAGAGAGAGAAAAGAAGGCAGAAATATATAAAAGCAGCGGGGCTAGACTCTATGTGAGGTTTAATATCATAGAGCCGGAGAAAGCCACATTGCATTTCTATGAGAGTTATAGAATAAAAGAATTGAGTTTGAGTGGTATGCTTGCGGAGTGCGATCAGGCATTGGAAATAGATAACAAAATCCAGATGGAAATATTTCTTTCAGAGGATAAGCACATAAATCTTTTAGGGAGGGTAGTCTCATTTCGCACGTCGGCTGGTAAGGAGGCGGAAATGCATGATATGGGAATAGAATTTATAGATATGTCGGAGGAAGACAGAGAAAAGCTGAAAGCGTTTATCCATTTGCTGCAGATTATGGATGAAGGATTTTGAATCTTGAGACAATTACATCTTTTTATCGAAGTTGATGTTTAATAATATCCAACAAATCATCGCCTCGAAAAAGCGCCTCAAGATTGGCATGATAATCCTGCGGGACTTCTTCATGATGTTGGGAAATTATTTATTTCACAAGAAACGCTTGGGAAAAAGGGACTCTTGGAAGAAAAAGATTGGGAAGCAATCAAGCTCCACCTCTTGTACGGAGCAAAATATGTTTTTGCAATAGACAACCTTCCAAGCCTTGTTCCCGTAGTGATATTTCAGCATCATCTCAACTATGATGGTAAGGGATATCCTAAACCCCGTGTGGCCCATATGAAACAACACATTTGGAGGAAGCTGCTATGCAATATATTTTCACATGCCCTGCCAAAGGCTGTAATTTTTCGGTCAAGGTTGAAACAGAAAATCCTGATTGGGCCATTGAAAAAATTACAGAACTAAGTCTATTTCATGGTAATCATACCCATCCAAAGACTACATTGATGACAGTAGAACAAATAAGGACTCTTATAATGCCAAGCATTAAGGAGGGATAAAAATTTTGAGAGAAAATGCTTTGTTGTCAAGGGACAAATTCAAGAATTCCGAAGAACACAAAATGCCACAAAATGTTTCTATGGTTTGCACTTATTTAAGAGAATGGAATATGGCGTGCTGCCTCGCTGGAAATACAGGCGTTGTTCTCGCGTTCATGGTTAAGGAATATTGCAGGAGTTCAAATCATAAAAATTGTATTTTTTTCACGGATTCGCAAAGAAGTTGACCCTCTACACGGGTCTTGTGTATTGGTGCCCTTTATGTAGGGTACTTATATGAGGACATCTTTAAAGAGCAAGCTAAGAAATTAGATTCTATCCTCGGTTTCGTGGAACGTTCTGATAGCTTTTCGGACTCAAAAAATGAAGATGTTAGAAGATTCGGGAAAATCCGAATCAGGTGGTTCTGTTATTCCCTTGCCAGTTTCAGCATTTACAAGGAGCAATCAATGCATAACGGCTTGCCATCAATAAAAAAGGGCTTGCATGTCTGCAAACCCTTGAATTCATTGGTGGCAGGGAGTGGATTTGAACCACTGACCTTCGGGTTATGAGTGCAAAAAGGTAAATTTCTGCAAACAATTGATGGTGGCCGGTCTCCCTTCAAACCCTTATTCTAAGCCATTTCTAATATTTCTAATATGTCTAATATGTCTATTATGTCTATTATTTTCTCTCATTTTTCATGCAGAGGGTGCACAAAAAGTGACACAGTGTTTTAGCCCAGATAATTCATAAATTCTGCTGAAAAAAATAGCCAACAATCCTGAGAGCTTTGGTATTATTAAGTTTGCAAAGGCTCAAAACCAAAGAAAGGATGGTTGGCTATATGACAGAGTGTAT
>JBFLXE010000043.1:0-17627 GCA_040757455.1 Nitrospirota bacterium | reverse complement strand
CTTGCCATTCCAGGAGTCCACTCTATTTTCGTGACCGCATGCGATATGCCTTTTATTAATGCTATACTTATACAACACATTGTAAGTAAATGGGACAATAAATGGGATGCAATGATACCGATTTTTGATGCAAAATCACAGCCGCTGTTCGGAATTTATTCAAAGAAAATTCTGAAGGATATGGAAAGAGAGATCAAATATGGCAAGGGAGGGCTGAGGGAATTCTTGAAAAAGATGAACGTCTGCTATGTAAATGAGGAAGAAATAAGACAAATTGACCCCGGCGGGCGGTCTTTTGTAAACATAAATACCATGAGAGACTTCGAGAGAGAAATAGGAGGAGAAATATGTTTGGTTTAAGTATGCAGGAGCTGGTCATTATTATGATAATCGTTGTAGTCCTTTTCGGTGCAACGAGATTGCCGAAGATAGGCAGCGGAATAGGGCAGGCCATAAGAAACTTCAAGAAGAGCGTTAGAGAAGCTGAGGAAATAGATGTTACACCAAAGAAAAATACCAAGGAAAGCAGCAAGGAAGAAATAGAAAAAGAAGAAGGTGCATAGGGGAGCTATTGCAGAGATTAATCTTTCGGCGATAGCACACAACCTTCGTGCAATCAGAAAAATAGTCAGAAACCGTCCTGTAATTGCCGTCGTCAAGGCTGATGCATACGGTCATGGCGCGCTTCAGGTTTCCCAGAAATTAATCGAGGAGGGAATCTCCTCTCTCGCCGTTGCCTACACGGGCGAAGCCATCGAGTTGAGAAATGCAGGAATAAGTGTCCCGATACTCGTCTTGTTTGACAATCAGAATATAGAAGACTTCTTCGATTTTGACCTGACACCCGTCTTATATGATGAACGAACCGCGGCAAATTTGTCGAAGGAGGCTGTGAAAAGGGGGAAAAGGAAAAAGGTTCATGTAAAGGTTGACACCGGTATGGGCAGGCTCGGCTTAATCGGTGGCAGCGAGATAGCCGCATTATCCAGAATATGCGTGATGCCCGGGATTGAACTGGAAGGAGTTTTAAGCCATTTCGCTGAAGCTGACCTTTCCGACAGGTCTTACGCGCTTTTACAACTTAAAAGATTCAATGATATCAAACATGAAATTTCCAAGAAATTGAAAAGGAAGATATGCGCACACATTGCAAACAGCGCAGCCATCCTTGCGTTAGAAGAAGCTCATCTCGATGCAGTAAGGCCGGGATTGATGCTTTGCGGATATTCTCCTTTGATTAATAATTCATCTACTCCCCGGTTTCCAAAGGCGAGCAGCCAGAAGGTAATTTTGGAACAACTGATTCCAGCTATGATGGTCAGAACTAGAATTCTCTGCATCAGGGATTTGCCTGCCGGCACCCCAATAAGTTATGGTAGAACGTTCATTACGAAGAGGCCGAGCAAAATCGGCGTTCTTCCGATAGGGTATGCCGATGGATACAGCAGACTTTTCTCGAACAACTCGGATGTGCTTGTCAGGGGTAAGCGTGCACGAGTTGTGGGAAGGGTTTGCATGGACCTGACGATGGTGGACCTCACGGATATCAGGGATGTGCGTGAAGAAGATGAGGTGGTGATCCTCGGAAAACAGGGTAATGAGTCAATCACTGCAGACGAGCTTGCGTCAAAGACACAGACAATTTCATACGAGATACTCACCTCTCTGGGAAACAGATCCAGGAGAGCCTATGTTGAGACTCATTGAGATTGTAGGAAAGATTATAATCAAATTTTCCGAGGAACTGGGGCGGATACTGATTCTCCTTTCTTTAACGACTAAACAAATAATACTCCCGCCTTTTGAACTGAAAAATACCTTCAAACAGATGCTGGAGATCGGAATAAGATCCCTACCTGTCGTTTTAATAACTGCTGTTTTCACGGGTATGGTCTTCGCTCTGCAGACTTTCACGGGCTTTCAAAGATTTGGGGCCGAATCGCTTGTCGGCACAGTCGTTGCCCTTTCCATGACCAGGGAACTCGGTCCGGTTTTGACCGGCTTGATTGTTGCTGGAAGGGCCGGTGCTGCAATGGCAGCTGAATTGGGAACCATGAGAGTGACCGAGCAGATAGACGCTCTGGAGACACTTGCTACGAATCCCGTGAAGTACCTGATTATTCCAAGATTTGTCGCAGGCATCTTTATGCTGCCAGCACTGGCCACGATCGCTGATATTACAGGAATAGTCGGTGGCTATTTCGTCACCGTAGGACTTTTTGATACAAGTTCAACAGTCTACTGGAGAAGAACCTGGGATTATCTGGAAGTGAGTGATATATACAACGGTCTTGTCAAATCTGCCTTTTTTGGTGCAAGCATTTCTCTTATCAGCTGTCATAAGGGTTTTTACACAAGCGGCGGTGCTGAGGGTGTTGGTAAGGCTACAACCGGCGCGGTTGTCCTGTCATCCATGACCATTCTGGTCTCAGACTATTTTCTTTCCGCATGGCTATTCCAGTAATAGAAATCATAAATCTGCACAAATCTTTCGGAACACACCAGGTATTGAGGGGAGTCGATCTAAGAGTAGAAAAAGGCGAAAGCATGGTGGTAATAGGAGGAAGTGGCTCGGGGAAAAGTGTTCTCCTGAAACATATTATTGGAATACTGAGGGCTGATGAAGGCAGGGTGCTCATAGACGGAATTGATATTTCAACACTGAATGAAAAGGAACTCTATGAAATAAGAAAAAAATTTGGTATGCTCTTCCAGATGTCGGCGCTCTTTGATTCCATGAGTGTATGGGAGAATGTCAGCTTTGCCCTCATCAGACATAGAAAGTTGAAGGGAAAAAAAGCCAAAGAGGTTGCTACCGAAAAATTAAGGCTTGTTGGGCTTACAGGTGTCGAAGACCTGATGCCTGCTGAACTATCAGGGGGTATGAAGAAAAGGGTGGGTCTGGCAAGGGCCATTGCCCATGAACCGGAGATTCTTCTTTATGACGAACCGACAACAGGTCTTGACCCTATTCTAGGGGATGCGATCAATGACCTTATCGTGGAGATGAAGAAACGTCTTTCCGTTACCTCGGTCGCAATAACGCACGACATGAAGAGTGCCTATAAGATCGCTGACAGAATCGCTATGCTTTATGATGGAAAAATAATAGAGGCAGGAACTCCTGACGAAATAATGAACACGCAGAATCCAGTTGTTCGGCAGTTCATAACAGGCAGTGCAACAGGACCTATCAGGATAGAAGGAGTAAGCGATGAAAGGACTTTCAACAGAGCTTAAAGTCGGCCTTTTTGCTGCCACAGTTATCGTCATATTAGCAATTATGACTTTTAAGGTGGGGGGTCTTGATTGGCTGAAAAAGGAAGGATATATAATCTACATTTATTTTGATAACATAGCCGGCCTTAGTGAGAAGACGAAGGTGAAGGTCGCAGGTGTTGATGCAGGCATCATAGAGAAAATAGAGCTTGAAGACGGAAGAGCCAAGCTCACGGTGAGAATGAATGAAGGCGTGAAACTTTATAGCGATGCCAGCGCATCAATCAAGGCAGCAGGTCTCCTGGGCGACAAATACCTCGACATTGAGACAGGGGCTAAGAAGCCTCTGATGAAAGAAGGTGAGACCTTGAAGACCGTTGTTCAGGTAGTTGACCTTGATGACCTGACCCGCAATCTTACGGCTGTCTCCGAAAACATCAACATTCTCGCTCAGTCGCTCAACGAAACATTGGGTACGAAGGAGGCGAAAGATGCTTTAAGGCAATCAATATTGAATCTGAGGGATATCACGGCAAATCTCAAGGAAACCATTGATGTGAATGACAGGAAATTGAGAACTACCCTCGATAATATTAATGACCTCGCTTTATCGATCAACGATCTCATAGAGCAGAACAGGGAAACTGTTTCGGCTGCGGCAAGCAATATCAAAGATTTTTCTGATTCCTTAAAGAATGAAGGCCCCCAGCTTGTGGCCAATCTAAACGAAGCGGCTCTCGAACTGAAGGCCATGGTGGAAGAAAACAGGCCTGTGATAAAAAAGGCAACTGAATCCATAGACCGGATAGCAACAAAGGTGGAAAGCGGAGAAGGCACGCTGGGAAGACTTATAAAGGATGAGCAGCTTTATGAGTCCGTAAACAAAGCCGCTCAGGGTATCGAAAGAACGGTATCGACAGTGGAGAGGTTCAGGACTTTCCTCAGTTTTCAGACAGAATACTTGACCGAACCGCAGGAAGCAAAGGGTTATTTCTATGTGACATTTCAGCCGAAGCCAGATAAATATTATATTCTCGGTGTTGTTGGCGACCCGGTGGCAAACGTCACGACAAAAGAGACGGTCAAAAGAACAGAGACGGGGGTGACAAGAGTCGAAAAAGAAGAAATAGAGAAAGATATAGAATTCACCGCCCAGTTTGCAAAGAGGTTTCAGGATATCGCCTTAAGGGTAGGTCTCACGGAAAATACCTTCGGCCTCGGAGCTGACTATTTCTTTAATGACGACAGGGGACGGGTTGTAGCTGACATATGGGATTTTTCAAACGATGAGGAAGGGGCTAAGAATCCTCATCTAAAAATAGGCGTTGATTATTTTCTTTTTAAACATCTGTTCATATCAGCCGGAGCAGATAACATTCTTAACAGGAAAGGGCGCGGCGGTTATGCGGGAATAGGCTTGCGTTTCGAGGACGAGGATCTAAAGTACCTTTTTGGGACAATTCCTAGGATATCACCGTAGGTGGAAAGAAGTAAATGGGAGAAGAACCATAAAATTCATAAGAGGAAGGAGGTGACATCATGACAATACCTTTCATGAAACAGGTGGCCTGGTATTTGATAGTAGCGATGTTTGTCATCAGTATCGCGCCGAGGGTAGAGGCTGGTTTATCCCCCTCAGAAATCGTCGCTCTCACACAGATAGACAGGGCTGCAGATCTCGAAAAAATCCAGAAAGTTCTGGAAATGAAAGCTGTAAGCCACAGGCTCGCCAAATTGGGACTCACACAGGATGAAATACAAAACAGGATTGGACAATTAAGCGATCAGGAGATTCATAATATCGCCCTGAAGCTTGACGAGCTGAAGGTAGGGCAAAGCGATGTTCTTGGAGTTATCATAGCATTGCTTGTGATCGCTATACTTGTAGTAGTTCTGTTAAAACTTACAGGTCACAGGGTTATTGTAACGCGATAGAACCCCGAATATCGAAAGGAATTCTTGGGAAAGGCGTATATATATTGAACGCCTTTCCCACATTCATTTAATTTTCAGTCATGAAAAACCCCGAAAAAGGACTGAGTTGTCTTATTATAATACTTATTTCTCTTACTTCCTGTTTTACAGTCAGCGAAATTCCGCGGGAGGCGCATAACACACTCATCGAGGGCGTTCCGTTCTATCCTCAGGAGGCGTATCAATGCGGCCCTTCGTCACTGGCGGGAGTATTGAATTATTGGGGGGTATATGTAAGTCCAGATGATATTGCGCAGGAGATCTTCAGTGAAAGTGTGAAGGGTACTCTGAACTTAGACATGCTCCTTTATACAAAGAGAAAAGGGTTGAGAGCCGTTTACTATAGCGGTTCGATCAAAGATATTAAGAGAAATATTGATCTGGGATATCCGCTTATCGTCCTTGTTGATCTGGGAATTTCTCTTTATCAGGCAAATCACTTCATGGTCGTCATAGGATATAATGAAAAAGGTTTGATCGTGAATTCCGGAAAGAAAAGAGAGAGCTTTGTGCGTGAGGAAGATTTCCTCAGAGCATGGAAAAAAACTGATTTCTGGACATTGCTGATTAAAAAATGAATATAGGAAAAATGGTGTTCTGGATGGTGATTACTGCATATCTTCTGCCGTTGTGCGCGTGTGCATTGCCTCGAATTGTGATACTCGACGATCCACTAAGTCCCGAAGAGCATGTGAACCTTGGCGTGGCATACGAAAAAAAGGGTGATTTGGATATCGCCCTGAAGGAATATACCGCAGCAGCAAAAAAACTTCCTCTCGCACATCTTTATATGGGGAATATTTATTTCAAGAAAGGCGAATTTGAGCTGGCTGAACGTTATTACAAGGCTGCGATAGAGAAAGATCCGGCGAACGCTGATGCATATAACAATCTTGCCTGGCTTTACTACACAGAAAGGAAAAATCTTGACGTTGCCGAAAAATATGTGAGAAGAGCGATTGACCTCAATCCCGCGCGATCGGAGATCTATCATGATACTCTCGAAAAACTGATGAGTCTGAAGGAAGAAAAAATAAAATAAGGTAGAAAGCCTCCGATGTGATATAAATGACTTAAGATTATTCTTTTCTAATTCCATGGCAACCGATAAAAGAAATTGGCGCTTTGTACAGGTCACAGCGAGACAAACCGTCCGAAAAATGATTTGAAAAAAGGAGGCAAACATGGCTGATTATGATTTTGATATAGGCATAATAGGTGCCGGCGCTGCTGGGCTGACTGTGGCAGCAGGCGCTGCACAGGCAGGTGCAAAAACCCTTATAGTTGAAAAAGAAGGGCGTTTGGGAGGAGATTGTCTTTACTATGGATGTATCCCCAGTAAGACACTTATAAGGACAGCTCATGTTTATCATTTAATGAAAAAAGCGAAGAATTTTGGGCTGCCAGAAATTTCCGTGGATCCAGTGGATTTCAGCAAGGTTGCAGAACGGATCCAGTCCGTAATAGGCGCTATTCAGAAGCATGATTCAGAAGAGAGGTTTTGCAGGCTTGGTGCGAGGGTCGAATACGGCGAGCCGCGTTTCACAGATGAACATTCAGTAGAAATGAACGGAAAGATTTACTCGGCAAAGAAATGGGTCATCTCGACTGGATCTTCTCCATCTGTACCGCCTATTGAAGGTCTCGACCGGACGCAATATATCACAAACCGTGAGGTCTATTCCCTTGAGCGTCTTCCTAAGTCTATGATCATACTCGGAGGCGGGCCCGTAGGAATCGAGTTTGCACAGGCTTTCACGAGATTGGGGACAAAGGTCTGCGTGATAGAACGCCTCAATCAGATTCTGGTCAACGATGACGCTGATATGACAGATATCCTGATGAATGTGCTGACGGCCGAGGGAGTGGAATTTTATCTCAATTCTGCTGTCATGAGTGTGAAGGACTCAGGAGACGCGAAAGAGGTCTCTTTGAAGAAAGGAGATGAGATTCAGACTATCAAAGCAGAGGCTATTCTTGTGGCAACAGGTAGAAAAGCGAACCTCTCAGTGCTGGGGCTCGAAAAAATCGGCATTGAAATGGACAGGAAGGGGCTTAAACTGGATTCAAAACTCAGGACAACTCAGAAGCATATTTTCGGGGCTGGAGATGTGACGGGAACATATCAATTTACGCATGCCGCCGGATATGAGGGAGGAATAGTTGTGAGCAACGCCATCTTCCATTTCCCGAGAAGGGTTGATTACACATACCTGCCGTGGGTGACATACACAGATCCCGAACTTGCCAGCATTGGTATGAACGAGAGGATGGCAAAGGACGCTGGAATGCAATATTCTATCTGGGAAGAAGAATTCATAAATAATGACAGGAGCCTTGCTGAAGGGGAGACAGCAGGAAAGATAAAAATGCTCCTGAACGAAAAAGAGAAGCCGATCGGCATTCAAATATTGGGGCCTCAGGCTGGCGATCTTTTGAACGAATGGGTTGCCATCATGAACGGAAAGGTCAAGCTCACCACGACAGCTTCCTCGATTCATCCTTATCCGACGCTCGGAGAAATAAGCAAGAGCGTCGCCGGGAAGTACCTTTCTGCAAAAATATTTTCTGACACGATCAAAAAGGGTCTTAAGTTCTTCTTTCACTTTAAGGGCAGGGCATGCGAGATGCCACCGGATTGATGACATGCAACAGGATAGATTTTTTGGAGTGATTCAGATAATTACGAGAAATTATTCGGGCGGAAGATTAATCTTCCACTTTGTACACTTTCTCTTTGGGCAATTTCTCAAGGAGGCTTTGTAGGGCCTCGTTGAGATTCGCCTCATCCAGGGATTCCAGTGTCACTATAACGTTGTAATTTATAACATTCATAACGGGATATGATCCTATTTTTACAACCTTAAAGCGCTGCACAATATCCTTCAGCAGGGGCGCGATGATTGATTCAGATTCCCTGAGATAGACCTTCCTCAGAGATATGTGAGGCTCATCAAATAACCTTTCCAGTGCAAAAAATTTTTTTCTCAGCAATTCAGGAATGCCCGGCAAAAGATAGATGTTTCTGAACTTTATCAATGGGAACGATAATGTGTCATCCGTGATGAGTTGAGATCCCTCAGGCACTTCAGCCATTTTCAATTGCTCGGGTGAGAGATTTCCGAGTTTTTTTTCGAGAATATCTTTTAAGTCCCTATCAATAACGGTTCTCACATTGAACGCTTTTGATACACCTTCAATTGTGACATCATCATGCGTCGGACCAATTCCCCCGGATGTAAAAACATAATCGAAGTTTTCCGAAAATTTTCTGACTTCTTCCGAAATCTCATCAATCACATCAGGTATAACCGAAATCCGGCATAATTGGACCCCATGCGCCCAAAGCTCCCTGGCCATGAAGAAAGCATTGCAATCTTGAATTTTGCCGGAAAGGATTTCATCTCCAATTATTATTATTCCCGCCTTCTTTCCCATATGTTTTTCAGAACATTCCTATAGATATTGTAGCTTTTGTAAAAATACAGGTCAATGAGGTTAGCGAACTATTGTGACCTGATCACTTGACAAATCCTGATTTAATTGGTTACCTAATTAATGACGATGCAATTTTAGAAACGGTATTTGTAAGTCGCGTTTCCGATAAAGGTAAACTCTGGGTAACCAGGGGGCACAAAGCCAATGGGTCCGTAATAAACAGGGACAGCCAGGCTGCCGAAGAAACAGCGCTTTGTAGGATTTATTCTTGAAAGCCTGTTTCACCGGAAACAGGCTTTTTCGTTTATGGAACATCAAAAGGGAGGAGAGATGAGAGACTGCGATGAATGGGTCATAAGTGATAGTTTTTTTCCGGTTTCAGAAGTCCAATCTGAAGGCGGACTGGAAAATAGATGCCTGGATGAGAGCGAATCAGAGCCGGAGTCACAAGAGAATTCGGACAGCACTGACCTTGTCAGGATATATTTCAAATCTCTGGGAGACATTCAATTGCCTAGCAAGGAAGAAGAGTCTGAACTGGCAAGAAAATTAGAAAAGGGAAGGCAATTCATTAAAAAAATGATTGTGAAGATGCCCCTGTTCGAAAAGGTCAAGAGAGACTTGAGATTTCCTGCAGATGAAGAGGATGAAAGGGATAGACAGGCCACAGAGAAAACCCTACAGATCCTTGACTCTCTGATGAGCAATGTGGATCTGGCAGAAAAAAAGAAAAGCAGCACCGGATTATCAGGGAATTTAACAATTGTAAAAAGTGAAAGGAGAAAAAATGGCCGGGGTATCTCAGGAACTTCAAACATAAATGAGGAGATAAGAACAATTTACGGACAGGTGGAATCAGAGACAGGATTGCCAATAGATGATTTCAGAATCATATGGGGCCGTCTTAAAAGTGAAATGTCAGCTGTCACTGAGGCAAGAGATGAACTGATAACCCGCAATCTCAGGCTGGTCATAAATATAGGCAAGCATTATGTCGGGAAAGGCCTTCATCTTCTGGACATGATACAGGAGGGCAACATTGGTCTCATGAAGGCCGTTGATAGATTTAAATACGAAAAAGGCTTTAGATTCAGCACATACGCAAAGTGGTGGATACAGCAGGCAATTGCAAGGGCCTTAAACGAAAAGGCAAAAACTATTAGAATTCCCAGTCATATAGTGGAATTTTATACCAAGGTGTCAGCCACCTGTAAGGAGTTAACCCAGAAGCTCGGAAGGGAACCAGCAAATAGTGAAATTGCCCGAAAAATGAAGCTTCCCGCGAAAAAAATAGATGAACTTTTCATTGTGGTGCAAAAAACAGCTTCTCTCCAGACATATGTTGGCGATGAAGATTCAAAACTCGAAGATTTTATCAGGGATCAAAACAATCCCGATCCCTCTGTCTCTCTCGAAAAAAAAGAAACATCTGAAAAAATATATGAAATCCTGAAAACACTTCCTGACAGGGAAGAAGAAGTTATAAGGATGAGGTTCGGCATAGGGGTCGACAGGGATCTGACGCTCGAGGAAGTGGGCAGGCACTTTGACATGACGCGCGAGGGCGTGAGGCAAATCGAGAAAAAAGCGCTGAACAGACTCAGACATCCTTGCAGATTGAAAGAATTGAAAACCTTCGCTGTTTCTTGATTCTTTTTGTTTGCTTAACCCTTTCATTTTGTAAAATTAATTGGAAAAATCTCCTCTCCCGTTATACTATAGAAATAAATCTGAAGGAGGAAGTTCCGGGAGGGGTTGATGAAATATGATGAGTTTGTCGAACGCGTCCAGCAAACTGCCGAGTTGCATTCACTCGAAGATGCTACAAAGGTCGTGGAGGCTGTCCTTAAAACTCTTGGAGAACGTCTAACAAGGGGGGAGAGGGAAGACCTGGCATCTCAACTTCCAAAGGAATTAAAGGATTATCTTTACAAACACAGGACACCGGAAAGGTCACGACTCGAATATGAACTATTTTCCCTTGAAGAATTCTATAACAGAGTCGGTGCACGTACAAAAGTAAGATATAAGCAGGCGGTCAAACTGTCTCAGGTTGTCGGCGAAGTACTGCGAGAGGCCGTGTCACCAAGGGAACTACAGGACATCTTGTCAGATCTTCCGGAAGAATTCGATGAACTGTTCGGCAAAAAACCAGAGAGCCCTTTATCGCCATCAGCCACGGCATAACTATCCTCCACCACCCTGAGCCGCCGGATGCATTGCGTTCTAAAAAATTTTTTGCGTAACTCGCAAATTTGTTTGAAATCACTCAAGGAGGTCATTTGATGAAAAAGCTGACAAGATATTTTTTAGAGGGCCTTCTTTTTTTGGTTCCTCTTGTAGGCACTATTTATGTAGTCTACATTGTTTTCATAAAGATCGACCATATTTTCAAGCTCAGGATACCTGGCCTGGGTTTCGCTCTAACAATGCTTACCATACTCCTGGTGGGATTTGTGGCATCTAATTTTGTAACTCGCCGTCTTGTGAATCTGGTGGATAAGATCATTGAACGCCTGCCCCTTATCAGAATGGTCTATACTTCGATAAGGGATTTAGTTAATGCTTTTGTAGGTGATAAGAAGGGCTTTAAGAAGCCTGTTTTGGTCACGCTTATACCTAACAGCAATATACAGGTCATAGGATTTGTGACCTGTGAGAGTCTCGTCCGATGGGGATTATCAGAATATGTGACAGTATATCTGCCCCAATCTTACAACTTTGCTGGCAATCTCATTGTCGTCCCTAAAGACCAGGTTACACCCCTTCATGCTGAAAGCGGCAGTGTAATGGCTTTCATTGTTTCGGGAGGAATTGCCGTACATTAATGGATTCTTCAGAATTGTCCGAATACTAATAAGATCATAAGTATGAAAACATTAATTATAAAATCCCTCCTATCCCTTTGCCAAAGGGAGGATTTATGCCCCTCTTTGGAAAAAGAGGGGGAAGGGGAGATTTTTTCAATAATGATGCCTTAATTATGAACTCCTTAGTTAGAAAATTGATATAGTCTGGAGATATTTTAAGGCAGTGAAAAAGTATATGTATAATGTATAATTAAAACACGTGTTTAGGACGGTTGATATTGGCTATATTCCACCCAAATCCAGCGATAACCATAATAAAGACTTATCTGTTCGGTCATTGCGAGCACCCAGAGGATGCGTGGCAATCTCACTACAAGAGACGAGATTGCTTCGTTTCACTTGCAATGACAATTTTTATCGCTGGATTTGGGTTCTGTATAATTTCTCTGACAGGCTGCGCGCACGTTATCTCAGAAGAAATGCGAGCAAAGATAGATAAAGAGTTTTATGCAGCAGATCTCTTCAAGGATCCAGATGCCCATAAAGGGAAGCTGGTCATGCTCGGCGGCGTAATCATCAGTGCAAAAAACACTGAAGAAGGGGTATATTTAGAGGTATTACAGACTCCTCTTGATTTCCGGGGAATTCCAAGAGACATAGATAGCTCATACGGGCGTTTCATAGTATTTTTTGAGGGTTATCTTGACACTGCAGTTTATTCCCGTGGGCGGAAAATAACGGTGGCCGGCGAAGTGATCGGCAAAAAAATACGGCCCCTTGACGAAATCGAGTATACATATCCTCTCCTGAAAAGCCGCGAACTCCATCTTTTAAGGCCCGGTCTCAGCATTCCCATTGGCATCGGGATTGGCATAGTAGGGACATTTTAACATGTTGAAAATGACGAAATTGAAGAGTGATCGGGCTTTATAAGTTCAACCTGGCTGCAATGTATGCGCCAAAATAGATAAGAAATACCAATGGAAGTATCATATACCCGAGTAATGCTGTACCAATCCACTTCATTTTTTTTCCTCCAGAAGGCCTGAAAGCAATATCGCTTTTAAGAAT
The DNA here is from genome assembly GCA_040757455.1 of Nitrospirota bacterium. Lineage (GTDB taxonomy): Bacteria > Nitrospirota > Thermodesulfovibrionia > Thermodesulfovibrionales > SM23-35 > Kmv42. The sequence continues at coordinate 5,115 of JBFLXE010000043.1, read as the reverse complement.
TCTCAGATCCTGATAAACAAGGAATGAGAAGACCATCATAAAGGGTATGAAGAAAATGGATAAGATGGGACCTGCGACGGGTATGAAACCGATGACCAACGAGATGAGCCAGATCAGAAATAGCCTGAGAAATACATCAAACCAGAATCCTCTCACGTATTCTTTGCTCTTTAATAGGGCATTCATCCCCTTTTCATTTTCAGAGGCAAGGATAAACTGCGAAAACATAAACCAGACCGTAAAGATTATCCCCGGTACGATGAAGAGCAAAAACCCGCCTGTGATAATAAATCCGAGCAGTATAAAAAGCCAGATAAATGACCCGATCCTCTGGGACCCTCTTTCGAGAGCATCCTTAAACCCCAGTGTATCATCGGAAACGGCAGAGATAAAAGAGCCCAATCCCCAGAACATGGCAATGAATCCCGCGATACAGCCGATGAAAGCGCCTCCTGCAATGATTGCCTGTCTCACATCAGGGAATAGTATGGCAAAGAGGTATCCTGTTCCGAGGAAGACGGCAAAGGCTATGCCGAACAGGATTAAGGAAATCAGGTAAAGAAAGAGGAGCGTAACCATCCTTTTCTTGAAAACGTGCCAGGACTTGACGAATAGTTCGCCTATGGGTGAGAGAGTTGTATCTCTATTATTCACTGTCTGACAGTATTTTTTTTGCCCTGAGGAATTGCTTGTCTTTGACAGATTCGAGGTAGATTCTCACCAGTTCGAGGACCTTCATATAAACAACAAAATTCTTGGAGAGCTCCATAAACAGTTTCTTTTGCGCAAACTCTGAGGCAATCCTGTATGATCTTTTGCCTTGAATGATATAGTGTTCGGAAAGATCCGAATCTGGAATTATTATGCTACCAAGGACGAATTCTTTTCCTCTTTTCCTGTAAAGAGCGGTGGGGAACATTCCAACCATAAATAGAGTATAATCTCCAATATGTTTATGAACCTCGAATTCTCGCGAGAAGCTTTTAGCGTTAAGGAGTATATCTCCTTCCATAAGTAAATCGGCGATGTCTTCCAGCCTCCTCCCTTTTGCATTCCTGATTTTATAGAGGTTATCGACATGGACAAATTCAGAGAGGACTTCTTCCTCCAGATAAGCGGCAACATCAGTGTTACCCGAAGGGTTATGAATAAAACCGAAGTCCAGGGCCTGCCTGAATAATCTCCTCAGAGGGTGGCCTCTATTTATTGTCATCCTTGGCATGTCTAATCACTAACAACAGCATATAATTTTTTATTAACAAAGGTACACAAAAAAAGCAAGGTCACCGGGATCAGGAATATATCTTCACGATATTGCAGGTGTCAGGATTATCTTGCATTTAGCTCTGCCTCAACAACCTTCTCCAATCCATTCCGCAAAAATTTGATAGATAGTCGGTCGCCGGGTTCTGATGACCGGAGCAACATCGATAAATCCTTCAGTCTGGCAACAGCAGCAGAGTTTATCTCGATGATAATGTCTCCTTCCTGTAATCCGCATAGTTCAGCAGCCGTCTTCGGCATAACACCTGAAAGCCTGATACCTGTTCCAGCATAAGCGAAATCGGGAATGATGCCAAGGCTGACTTTCCTTTTCATCTTCGTTACAGGTTCGACTCCCTCTTCTCTCTTTATAGTCACAGTCAATGGCTCTTCGCGGCCTGCAAGATACTCGACAACTTCCTTCGCTATCAAAGCCACTTTTAGAAGTCCTTCAATATCTATCTTATCAGCAGTGTCAGTTGGGCGGTGATAGTCAAGATGGGGACCGCTGAAAAGCTGCACAGCCGGAACACCTGTTTCTTCGAAGCTGACATTGTCACTTGAATCCAACCTCTCGATAACAGTCTCTAATTCAACACCTGTAACAAACCGGGCCCCTCTAAAGATATGTGCCCATTCCCTGGCAGAGCCTGCCCCGAGGACAAGTATTTTCTTCTTCCAAAGCCGTCCAACCGTATCCAGATTGATCATTCCTACACATTTCTCCGCCGGATAAGGCTTCTGGCTTTGAACAAAGTATTTTGACCCTCTTTTGTCTGCCTCTTCCCCCGTGAAAGCCACAAAGATTATACTGCGGTCAGGACTAAAGCTGTTACCGAGCACCTTAGCAAGCTCTACGAGCACTGAGACACCGCTTGCATTGTCGTCAGCACCGGGGTGAATCTTCCCCTCATTGCCTTGTCTCACATCGGGCCAGCCCATTCCCAGGTGGTCATAATGGGCTCCCACTATTACACTCTGGCCGGACATCGCGGATTTCTTGCCCGGAACTATCCCTATGACGTTTTTCATTGTCACATTAAGCTCTGGGTCTTTCCATATCTGAAAATAGCTCCCTTCTGTATCTCCACCTGGCTTGAGACCCGCCTCGCGAAATTTTTCTGCTATGAATTCTGCTGCACGATTAAGTTCTTCAGTGCCCAATCCCCGGCCTTTGAGTTCGTTGCTTGACAGAAATGTGATAGTCTCCATCATTTTTTCTGCCGAAAAAACCTGCGGAAGTCTTGCAAGAGGTTCCCTCGGAGCAAGTCTACCCATCTCGACCTTCGAAACCTTTCCATCTTTATCAGGCACAAATGCCGTCATCGGTGAATCGAAAACCGGCCAGCGTCCCTTGGCTATATTTTCAGATTCATCACCTTTGAATATAAGATAGCTATACTTGTGATAATGTGGTAGCTTCCTGCTGAGAGCCGGGAGAGCCTCAGCCAGACTGGATGCAATCAAGGTAATGGCCACATCTTTATTTTTTGGATTCCATGCTGCGAATACGACTGAATGTTTTTCCCGCGGGATTTCAGCTTTTCCGATCTTTATATCACTCCGGTCAATTGATAGTTTATATTTCTGTAATGCTAATGACGCCTCGCTAAAAAACCGGTTCTCCCATCCCAGAATAATCACTGCACAGTCTGAAGGAAGTTTTTCGTAATCCTTATCAAATTTCACTTCCACCGCAGCCGGTACGGCATTGCTTAAAACTTCAGCAACATCTCGGTATGCGTGAAGCAATTTTTCCTCTGCTTTTGAAGGAAGGAGAATGAGCATCTTTTCAGCACCAAGGGCTTGCGATAATGCAGGAGGAATCTCTTCCCTGTCGAGCCTTCGGAAAAGGTCAAATTCAGGATCCACATCAAGGCGCAGAGGTCGTGAAGGCAGGCGGACTTTAAGTTCGAGGCGTTTCTTATCCATAGCCACTCCGGTCTGATAAGCCTGCTCCTGCCCTTCCATGGTCACTGCTATCGGTATGCGCAATTTATAAGTCTTCCCCGACTGAATTTGCTCAATAGAAGCACTCAGCAGATATTCACTTCCTTCTACGTTTGCTGTTACATTGCTTAACTTTATTTTCGGAGCACCACGCCGGTTTATCCATTGAGCGAACATGTTTTTCAACTCTTTTCCTGAAACTTTCTCAAGGCTTTTTCTTAGATCATCAAAGGAGGCTACTCTGAATTTGTTCTCACTGTAAAAATTTCTGAGTCCCCGAACGAAGACCTCATCTCCTAATTCCTGACGGAGCATGTGGATGAACATGAGTGATTTTCCGTAACCAACTGCTTCAGAGGAAGAACTGTGACGCGAACGGAATTTAAAAAGCGGAAAATCTCTTCCAGCCAGCACGTAATCTGCGTATTTTTGCAAAGTGGTCTGACGGTATTCAGCCCCTGATCCTTTCTGTTCTTTCATAAGATGATCTGCCAGGTACGCGGTAAGTCCTTCTGACCAGTTCCCTTTTCGATATTCGGGGAAAACAGCGTTTCCCCACCAGTTATGAAGTACCTCGTGGGGATAGGAAGAGTCGATGATAAAAGGAAAACGAAGTATCTTCGGCCCCAGAAGGGTGAAGGAGGGCATTCCAAATCCCGTTTCCCAGAAGTTTTCCACAAGGGCAAATTTCTTGTAGGGATAGGGACCGATAAGTTTTTCATACATTGAGATATATTGAACCGTTGCATTCAAATACTTTTCAGCCAGATCCTTATCCGGTGCCCTCAAAAAGGCCATTGCCAGGACCCCACCTGCCGGCTTTGAGTATTCTGTAAATGGCGCAGCCACGATGAATATCTCATTCTGAGGTTCAGGTGATTCCCATCGCACCAGGGTTTTATCTCCTTTTCTGTCATGTGACGTGCGTTCTCCTTGACTCACTGCATCCCAGCCCCCGGGTAATTCAATCTCAATATTAAAAGTTATCAATTCCCCATCGAATTTTGGATACCAGAACGAGCTGCCTGAAAGATAAACGCCCTCCGTTGAAATTATGCCGGGCGTCTCCCTGATGCCTCTAGCCTGCTCCTTGCCTGAGGGTGCAACAGGATGATGAATAACCCCGCCGTACTTCAGTACAAAAGTTTTCGAATCGGCAGGTAGTTTTACTCTGAATGATTCAAGTGAAATGTCTCTCATAGTGGTTCTCTGTCGAACAATATTTACACCCTGAGACGGCGATAAAGGCTGCAGATCACCATGCAAGACAAATTGAAATTCTTGAGGATGACTTTCGGGAAGAGTAATCGTATCCTGTACATCAATGCGGTGCTTTTCCGGAGCAAGTACAATTCTTAAGTCATGATGGATAGTTGATCCCTCATCTGCTACTAAAAAAGCGGGAGAAGATATAGACATAAAGAAGAGGACAAAGATGATAATTAAGCGATTCATATTCAATTATCTATCCTTTCATTATCTTAAAACCACAACATGTAAATACCTGGCCAGAAAAAGCATCCTGAGATAGCTATGATTTTCTCAAATATGTTCAAGCGCCGACTTTTCAGAACAGCATAAATACTGATAGGTGAGGTTAGAAAACATGCAGCAAGGTAGACCCATCTGGGCAGAATATCTTTTCGTGGTGGGTCAGGGAACAGAGAGCAGAATGGACATTCAATTTCTCCTTCCAGTCGATGCCCACATCGGACACATCTGACTATACCTAAAATTTCATCAATGTTCTCTTGGCGCATTTAATTATAGTATAAAACAGACTTGTCCAAAATAAGTTTTAGATAAACTCCGATCTGGGTAATATAGTTATGCAATTAACAAAACCCAGACCGGAGGTGTATATGAATAAGTTTAGCAGCATTTTCAGCCAGATTCTATCAC
>JBFLXE010000042.1:0-18520 GCA_040757455.1 Nitrospirota bacterium | reverse complement strand
TAGTAGCAAGAGAATCCCGCTTGTCAAAAAAATTATTTATTATTTTTTCACAAATCCCGTAGAGCTATCGTCATGTCCTTTTCTGGAAGGGAAAAATTGTCTTATTTATAATCAGCGATTTTTTGGCTGCCGTGCCTATGGACTCTGGTCGCGCAAATATTATGAGAGATTTTCTGAAGTGAGTCGCCGTGCCAAAATATTGGTTCGTAATCAGTGGGAGAACCTCGGCGTCATCCTGCCGAAAGAAGTTATGGATTTCCAGTTGCCTTATTGTCGTCATGTGACGGTTATGGACGGTCAAGTGGTGAATGATGGGAGGCTCCTGGATGTTTCAAAAAAAATTAGCAGACTTTCAGAGAGTTTCGGTCAAAGGGATATTATGTTCAGGCAACTGTATTTTTCTGACATGAGTTTTCTTCTGGCATCTCTTGTCTACGGTTTTCATGAAGCTGTTCGTCTAAAATTTACCATTGTGCGTGATATTGTAAAAACGGGCAACAGGACGGGTCTTTACAATACCGTCGAGGAAATCGCTGATATTTTTTGAGAAACATGTTCGCAGTGAGATGATCGGAGGAAATGATATAGAAATGATATACTATTGTTCCGTCATCTGGACAGAAAATAAAAATCCGGGAAGAGGGTGAGAGTATGTTTCATGTGGCTGAACCGAAAGATATCTTGGAGGGGAAAATAACCGATGTTTATTTCGAAAGGTCGTTAAGAATACTCAAAGCGAAAGGCGTCAATCCTGTAGTTAAAGCAGAATTCATTGCAAAAAATTTTCCTGAGCGATGGCCCTGGGCCATATTTGCAGGGCTTGAAGAAGCGATGTATCTTCTGAAACATATCCCCGTCAGAGTGAGGTCGATGAAGGAGGGAACGATTTTTTATCCGTTTGAACCTGTCATGGAGATAGAAGGGAAGTATCAGGACTTCTGTGTTTACGAGACCGCGATCTTGGGTCTTATATGTCAGGCATCGGGTGTTGCAACAAAGTCGGCAAGATTCAAAAAACTCGCCGGTGAAAAGCTTGTCATCAGCTTTGGCGCGCGGAGAATGCACCCCGCACTTGCTCCCATGATTGAGAGAAACGCCTATATTGGCGGATGTGATGGAGTTGCTGTGATAAAATCTGGCGAGTTGATAGGGGAAGACCCGATGGGCACTATGCCCCACGCGCTAATTATATGCCTTGGCTCAACAGTCGAGGCTCTGAAGGCATACGATGAGGTTCTCGAGCCCCGATTGAAAAGAGTTGCGCTTATAGATACTTTTCTTGACGAGAAATTCGAGGTATTGAATGTTGCAGAAGCTCTTGGTGAGCGGCTTTATGCAGTGAGATTCGACACACCTTCATCGAGACGTGGTAATTTTTACCGGCTTCTCGAAGAATGCAGATGGGAACTGGATATGAGAGGGTATAAGGATATCAAATTTTATGTCAGCGGGGGGATAAAGGAGGAGGATGTGTCGGTTCTGAATCCTCTTGTTGATGGATATGGTATCGGTACCGCGATAAGCAATGCTCCTGTTATAGATTATGCCATGGATATCATGGAAGTAGAGGGAAAACCATTGGCAAAAAGAGGAAAATGGTCAGGCAGCAAGAGGGTTCTAAAATGCCCTGGATGTGGAACGAGAAGGATCGTTCCCAATGTCAAAGAGAAATATCTTTGCGCTTGTGGAAAAAATTTTGAAGATATCTTAATAACTGTTCTGGATAATGGTAAGCCGCTCATTAAAGCCGAGACGCCGGCGAAGATCAGAAAATATGTTCTTAAAGAAATAGGGTCCCTTTCACTGGAATCGACATGAGCCTTTGGCTCACAAGGGAACATGAAAATACCATCCCTCCCCCTTTGGAAAAGGGGGATGAAGGGGGATTTTAAGAACAAATGTTTCCAATTATTAATCATAAAATCTCCCCTTACCCCTCTTTGCCAAAGAGGGGTATTTTCGAGTCAACGACATATATCTCTGATAAATCAACGACTTTTTTCTGAAACATATGGCATCCTGGTATGTCCTGACCGCATTGTTATTGTGGAGTTCTCTTGGTGTGGTGGTGCGTCTGTCCGGGGTGTCAGAACATATACTAATATTTTATTCAATGGTGATTTCCGTGACGAGCCAGGGCATACTATTGGCTCAAAAAAAGTATAGAAAAAGTATTCCCGGCCTCAAGGAACTTAAGTATCCTGCCATATTAGGCTTTTTTTCACTCCTGAATGTTTTTACTTTTTTTTATGCCTTTAAGCATACTACCATAGCGAATGCCGTTCTCACTCACTATACTGCGCCTGTTATAGTTGCTTTTCTGGCACCTCTCTTTTTGGGCGAGGTGATAACTGTAAAGATTATTCTCGTAATCGGTATAGCTTCTTCAGGTCTCTGGATCATGACTGACGGGTTTTCTTTTCAAGAAGGGCATATAGCTGGTATTATGGCAGGTTTGGCTTCGGGCCTTGCCTATGCCATTATTATCATTATAGTAAGGATTTGTGCCCAGAGGTTTCATCCCCTGATACTTGCCTTCTTTACCAATTCCTCTATCGTCATTCTGCTCTTGCCTTTTGTCAGGGAATTGCCTTTGGCAGACCTGTGGAGCTTTCTGATCATTGGTATTGTTCATTCGACAATAGCGCCCATACTTTATTACAAGGGCCTTGAGAAAGTGACTGCCAGCAGAGCTGCTGTGCTGGGATACATTGAGCCTGCAAGCGCGATTCTGTTGAGTGTTATTTTCTTGAAGGAGACCGTGGCGCTCCGGACAATAATCGGAGGGTTCCTGGTTCTTCTGTCAGGCTACCTGGTAGCACGAAACCGAAGGAATTCGAGGAGATAGAGCTATAAAAAAGAAACCTTGACAGTAACTTATAGCATATGCTAAATTTATTGTCAGGTGGGTCAAACACCTCATATCCTCTGGGAAACTGGGTTCTCAGAGGTCTCTCCTGGTTAGGGCAGGTTTAACCTGCCCTTTTAATTATGCAGTTTACTCTGAATAAGTAAGCTATGCTCTTATAACATCCACGGGCTGGATTCTTGTCGCCTTCTGGGAAGGATAAATGCCTGCGAGTATGCCGACCCCGACCGATGCGAGAAAAGATATAATGTGACCCGTGAGCGAAAGCGTGAAGGGCAGGCCGGAAACCCAGAAGATTGTGACAGTCACCAGAAAACTTGCGAAAACGCCTGCAGTCCCTCCGCTGAAGGAAATGAAAGATGCTTCGAGAAGAAACTGTGTGATGATATCCCTTTTTCTCGAACCCACGGCCCTCCTGATTCCTATCTCAACCCTCCTTTCATTCACAATGAGTATCATTATCGATAGAATACCCAGACCGCCTATGAAGAATGAAACAACTGCAGAGACCCTGCCGAGGATTTTAATCATAGACATCGCCTGTGTCCTGAGGGCCATCACATCTTTTAAGTCGATGACTGTAAAGTCATCACTCTGGCCTTCCTTTATGTTGTGTCTTTTGCGCAGGATATCTTCTATTTCAGCTTTCGCCAGCGGAATCACATTTTCATCGACTACCTGAACAGAGATGCTGTTGACATAGTCCTTGTTCACAAACCTCCTGAGAAATGTGTTCAATGGTAAGAAGATCTGGTTATCCTGATCGACTCCAGAAATATCAACTCCTTTTTCTTCCATTACACCGATCACCTCGCAGGGAACCCTCCAGATGAGAATATGTTTGCCGATTGGATTTCTATCGCTAAAGAGTTTCAGCGCAACTTTACTTCCTATGGCTGCAACTTTGTTGAGGCGGATGTTATCATCATCTGTAATAAACCGTCCCTCCTTTACTTGAAAATTTCTGATGTTAGGATAATTGGGCACGGCGCCGACAATCAGCACTGAATTCAGAATTATATTTTCATATCGTACAGGAAAGGTCGTATTTCCGGATGGAGACACACTACTGATAAAACGTGAACCGATCAGGATTGCCTGCCCGTCTCTGACAGTTAGTGTCGTGGCCTCACTGAGTAACCTCGTGGTCGTGCCGACTCTTCTCACGATTCCGCTTCTAACGATGAGAAGATTTTTGCCAAAACTCTCAGCTTCCTTTTCTGTTTTCTTGGACAAGGAATCTGAAAGATTCGATACGATGATGAGCGCGAAAGTACCGAGGAAGACACCGAGTATGGCCAGAACAGTTCTTAATTTAAAATTCAGCAGAGACCTGATAGCTATCCTGAGATTGAGAAAGACTCTTTTCACCCTCTTATGGCCTCGATGGGTTTCAGATTTGCAGCTCTGTTGGCAGGCTGTAATCCAAAGCCAATGCCCACAGCCCATGAAAGGAGTAATCCTGCGGCAAAGGCCTTCCATGAAAAATGGATCGGAAACTGAGCGATCAGTGTCAAAAGTCTTGAGGAGATGACTGCGAGCATGAACCCGCATAGTCCGCCTAATGTCGTAATGGTTACTGATTCTCCGAGAAACTGAAGCATGATATCTCTTTTCCTGGCTCCCGCTGCCCTTCTGATTCCTATTTCGGCTGTCCTTTCTTTAACTGACAGCAGGAACAGGTTTGCAAGAACGAATCCGGCAATGATCAATGATATGATTCCTGTGACCCCGAGAAATACGACCAGGGAACCGGTAAGAGCGACGAGAAAACTGATAATCTCCTTAGGTGAAATGATTCTAAAGTCATCAGGGTCTTCAGGGGGAAGGCGGTGTCTCTGTCTGAGAAACAACCTGATTTCCTCCACGTATTTATATAGATTTTGCTGGTCAACAAACCTTATCCTGAAGGCGGACACGTATTTTGTTTCATTCTGAAGTTTTCTCATAAGAGTGGTGATGGGTATGACGATCCTATCGTCGAGACGCTCTCCGGCAGGCGTGGTACCCCTTTCCGAAAGGACCCCGACTATCTGGACAGGTATCCTCCTCACAAGGACGTATTTGCCCACAGGGTCTTGATCGACAAAAAGCTCTTTTGCCAGAAACTGGCCTATAAGTCCCACGTTTCTCAAGCCTTTCACATCGTCCTCACTGAAATCGGAGCCCTGAATAACGGGCCACGTCCATACCCTGCTGTAGTCGCTCGTTGAACCTATTATCACTGTCTGATATTTTTGTTCCCTGTAAGATACTGTAACATCCCTCATTGAGGTCATTGGCACGACAAGGTATGCGCTATGAAATGCTTCTCTCACTGCCTCTATGTCATCAAGGGTGATCGTCCTCTGTCTCTGTCCAATTGCCCTCGCTTCCTCGCTACCACCCAGGACGAGGAGGGAGTCAGGCCCGAAACGATCGACGATCTCGAGGGCCTTCTTATAGGCACCTTCAGTGGCAGCGACGATGACCGTGATAGATGCAATACCGAGTGTGATACTGGCAAGGCAGAAAAGCGTCCTTAATTTGAAAGCCCTCACGGCCCTCACTGACTGTGAGGCAATTTTGATCAACCTTTCCATTTATTACACTTATTCAACAATAACACCGTCTTTAATTTGTATTATTCTCTTTGCATATGCAGCGATGTTCGGATCATGCGTAATAAGGATTATGGTCCTGCCCCTGTCGTTCATCTTTGAAAGCAATGCCATGATCTCCGCGGCTGTTTTGCTGTCAAGCTGTCCTGTCGGTTCGTCTGTGAGTATGAGATCAGGGTCATTAATCAATGCCCGCGCAATGGCAACCCGCTGCTGTTCGCCGCCTGATAGTTGAGGCGGCTTGAACTTAATTCTTTCTGACAGGCCCACAAGTTGCAGAAGATCTGTTGCTAATTCTTCGGTTTTGTCTCTCCGCTTTTCCATATAAAGAGTCGGTAGTAAAACATTTTCAAGAACCGTAGCATAAGGCAGCAGATAAAAATTCTGGAATACAAAACCTATATGCTCATTCCTTATCACTGATAACTCATCATCTGTGAGATTTGAAACCTCTTTGCCTGCAAGTATGTAACGGCCTGAGGAAGGGACATCAAGGCAGCCTATGATATTCATGAGGGTCGTTTTGCCTGATCCCGAGGCACCCATGATCGCGACGAATTCTCCTTCTTCAACCTGAAAATTGATGCCCTTCAAAACTTCAACCTCAATCCCGCCGATTCTGTAAGTTTTTCTGATGTTCTCAAGAAGGCATAGAGGCATGGTTGCGTTTAAGCTCCTGACACTTTAGAGACCGGAAGGATCAATTTTGTTGCGAGTATATCTCCCTCATTGACGCCAGATATGATCTCGGTATAATCTTCGCCTCTTAAGCCAGTTCTCAGTTCAACTTTCTGCACCTTTCCGGGTCCGAGAACCTTGTAGGCTACCTGTTTGCCTTCCTCAAACTTTATCGCAGCATTTGGAGCGATAAGGATGTCCTTCTTTTCATCGAATATGATCTTTATGTGCGTGGTCATCTCGGGTTTTAAAAATTGCGCATCATCTTTAGAGACTTTTACGATCGCGAGATAATAGACGATATTTTCTTTGACCACTGGCTGCGGATAGATCTTCTCTATTCGCCCTTTAAACAGTTTATCCGGATATGTATCGACATAATACTCAACCTGTTGCGCTACGCGAACTTTTCCGATGTCTGTCTCGTCGACGTACGTCCACATCTCAAGGAGAGTCGGATCGAGTACTGTAACAAGATTTGCGACCTGGAGTCCGGCAACAATGGTCTCCCCTTCCTGCGCTGTCACATCCGAGACGAGACCGTCGATGGGAGCATAAATCCTTGTGTAAGTTAATCTCGTTTCCTGTTGTCTCAGTTGAGCAGTAATATCTTTCATGTTTGCCTTCACAATTTTTAATTCAGTTTCGTATTCGTTCTGAAGTCTTGCAAGATTTGCTTCGGCTGCTTCGTACTGGCTTCTCGCCCTGTCTACAGAATCCTTCGTTGTATACTCATGTTTAAGTAACTCCACCTCCCTTTCATGGGTGACCTTTGCATAGTCAAAGTTTGCCTTTGCTTCCTTAATGCGTTCAGGATAAGTAGTTTCGATCTGCGAAAGGGTATTCCGGGCTGCGACTAATGCAGCCTTTTGTTGTTCAATGGCCTGAAGGATCTCCCTGTCGTCGATTAAAGCAATTATCTGGCCTTTCTTGACACGGTCGCCGATCTTCACATTCATTTTATCTATCGTGCCCGTCGCCCTTGTTCCAATCTTCACGACCGCGCCCACCTGAGGTTTTATAATACCCGTCTCGACAAGGATTCCGCGTATATCACCTCTTTTCACTGCTGATGACTCCAGTACCTTGATTTCAGGCTTGCGAAGGTAATTGTAAAGAAGGAACCCACCCACAACAAGTGTCGAACCTATAACTATGGCCAAAATCTTTTTCATTTTGCTAATAATAACCTGTAACTAATAACCATGCATCGATTCCAGGCTTTTTACGCCTGCCACTCTTTCGAGGAGTGATTTGGTCAAGACGAGATTCAATCTCGCGTTTACCATCTGCTCCCGGGCGTTTGCAAGCAGACTTTCCGCCTGTACAAGGGAAAGGATATCTGCCTTACCAACTTTGTATTCTCCAAAAGCCTCTGAGTAATTATGTTCTGCCTGTGCGAGCTGCTCTTTTGCCACCAACAGGGCATTAGAAGCCGTAATGAAATCCTGATAGGTCTGATTCACGTCGAGTAACAATTGTCTCTTGAGTTCATTAAGATTTTCAAGAGATACCTCACTCTCAACCCGTGATGATTTGAAGGTAAAAAATTTCCCGAGTTCAAAGATGTTCCAGGTCGCGAGGATGGCAGCTATCTTTTCTTCGTTAAAGGAATCTCTCAGAACATCCCCTCCTGTTTTTGAGTAGGAAGCAGCCAGTGATATCGAGGGGAAGAATGAAGAAAAAATGATGGATTCATTATTTTTGGAGATGCTTATCAAATCCTCGGCCTGTCTAATCTCCGGTCTTTTTAGCGTTGCCGCATAGAGCCTGTCAATATCCGGAGGCGTAATAGCGAGGTCGAGTGAACCCTGAATTTCATCGTCAGCACCGGGAGGTTTCCCGATCAACGAATTCAGTTCTGACAATGCTTTCTGATAGTCACCCTCTGCCTGAACCAAATTGAACTTTGCCTGCTGGAGTCTCACAGATGCCTGAAGTTTATCTGACAATCTCGCCACACCGAATTTATATCTTCCCTCTGCTACCTCAAAATCCTTTTGGGCATCCCTCACCTGAATCTCCCTTTGTTTTACTGTTTCCGCGCGTGCAATAACGGTATAGAAAGCGGTTTTGACATTAAACTCAAGGTCCAGCAGGCTCTTTCTAAGATCCTCTTTGCTGATTTGAAGATTAAGATCGGAGATATTTCTGCTCGCCTTCCTGTTGCCCGCGTCAAAAAGGATGTAAGAAAGTGTCATGTCATAAGTTCTACCACTAAGTTCTCCGTTCGAGGTGTAGAGACGCTGCAACGAAGCTGATGCGTCGAGCCTCGGGATATACGGGGACAGGGATGCCTCATGAAGAGCCTCGCTAGATTTTACGCGGAGGTGGGATGCCCTATACGAGGGAAGAGTCTCACGCGCAAGAGAAATAGCTTCTTCAACGGTCAGCGAAAGAGATGGCCGGGACAGAAAAACAACCGAAAGCAGACATAAAAAAAGAAGATTTTTTGCAAGAAGGAATCTTATACCTTGTGGCATATTTATCATTTTAATGATAATATCAGACTTGTCCAAAATAAAAAAGTTGGTATTTCAAAATGTTTTGCTCAGAAATGCACTATGAGATTGTTAGATCGGTGAACAGGTAAAAATGGATCCCGTTACACACAGCCTGATCGGAACCACAATTTATAATCTTGGTTTTAAACGAAGGCTTGCCTTCTGGGTCTTGCTGCTTGCTTCGATCGCTCCTGATTTCGATTATGTGACGCGCATATGGGGGCTTGATGTGTTTCTGAGATATCACAGGGGTATCACTCACGGTATAGCGGCTTTATTCGCTATGCCGGTGGCGATCGGATTGATCTTCGGCCTGAAAAAAGGATTTATTTATTACACCTCTATCTCTTTTCTTGCCTATGGCGTGCATCTTTTTGCCGATCTTACCAATCAATATGGAATAAGGATTCTTTCTCCCCTTGATTGGGAGCAGTATTCCCTTGATCTGATATTCATTCTCGATCCTTATATTACGTTGGGATTGCTCCTTTCCGTCGCCCTTTGCAAGATCAATAAGAAGAAGGCCGCTTCTATAGCCATTATTACCTCTGCTTTGTTGGTTTTCTACATGGGCGGAAGGTACTATCTTCAGGGCAAAACCGGAGATTTTGTAAAAGAAAGAATCGACGCGAGTATTTATAGAATATATCCCTTGCCGAATGATTTCTTGAGATGGTGGTTTATCGCAAAGTCGGGCAGCGAGATTAAAGCGGGCTTTGCCGATCTTTTCACTCAAAGGATATGCGTTCAGGAGACCTATTCCATAAAAGAAAATGACCCTTTCATAAAGCGTTCAAAAGAAACGCGGGTTGTCAGAAATTTTCTGTATTTCTCAAGATTCCCACATGCGGAGATAAAAAGGGAAGGGGATAAGCCTGTGGTAACCTGGCGTGAGCTCTCATATTCATTCCTGGCCGGAGACCATTTCGTTGCCAAGGTGATCTTTGATGACGAAGGCCGAGTGATAAACTCATATTTCAAATTTTAAGGATAGCTTTAATGCCTCTCCCGGAAACGAGCATCAAGAGCCGGACTTTACTGATAAACCATTGAAGCCACTTTTACTGTGAGATCGCCGAGCATATTCGTATAACTGCCCAGCTCGTTGTCATACCATCCGTAAATTGCCACATTGGTGATAGGTATATCCATATTATGCGGAAGACTCGCTGCTACTTCAGATGGTATCTTGTACAATTTTCTAACATCAAGAGAGATGTTGGCCGTTCGAGTATGTGTCTCATGCCCCTCGATGATGGTGGCAGGACCAAAGAGGCCGATGATATCTGACGATACGTTTTGCTCCTCTGTATATTTTATATAATTCCTCTTTTCCCTCTGAGCAGCATCACGATATATGTTATTTATGACAGTCCGATTAACAGGAGGCTTGTCCGGTTCATCATAGAGTGTGACCACGAGGATTATTAGCGAACCGGTTGAAAGGGGGACACGAACCGATTCCGCCATGAAACCTATTCTGTTCATTTCAGGAATGACGAGACCCAGAGTTTTAGCGGCTCCGGTGGTAGTGAGAATAATATTGTTCATGACACTCCTGTTTTTTCTGAGATCTGTTGCGCCGGCCTTTGGCAATCTGTCGAGCACTTCCTGAGTCCCCGTAGCTGCGTGAATTGTATCCATAGAGGCACTGATTATCTTCTCCTGCCCGAAATAATCCAGAAGAGGTTTAACCATATGCGCCAGACAGGTGGTGGTACAGGAGGCGCCTGAAACAATGCGGTGTTTTGCATGGTCATATTCATGTTCGTTAATTCCCATTACCACCGTGACAATATCTTGAGGCAAGGGAATGTTTTTTTCCTTCAGTTTGAAGGGTGCAGAGATTATGACTTTTTCTGCACCAGCATCGAGATGACCGCGCACTGACCCTTCCTTTGCATCACTTGCCGCCGCCGGATTAGTGAATTTCCCTGTAGCTTCAACAACAACTTTCGCCCCGTGTTCTCTCCATGGTATGTTCGCGGGGTTCCGCGTTTCTCTGAGAATGCTGACAGGAATACCGTCTATTGTCATGGTTCCCTTGTCCTCGTTAAGGCCGTCGATGACCTTCTTTGCTTTGAATCCGTAAAGATACGTATGCAATGATCCGTATGTGGAATCTTTTTCGATATAAAGTGCGACATCCTCGAGGCTCGTTCCGGCTTTTCTGCCTATATTAACAACAATTTCAGAGAAGAATTTTCTGCCGATATGATTCCAAAGGGTCAATTTACCGATTCTGCCCAATCCGTTGATACCAAGAACACGTTTGTTTCCAGAAATAATTTTTGCTCCCTTCTTTTCCATCGTCAAATCCCCTTATCCGTTAGATTTTTAAATTTCTACAATATCCGATTACATCTCAGCCTTAATAACCTCCACTTTATGCCTCCCAGCGTAAACCGAGCCGTTGCGACCGTCAATACTGAGGAAATCACCTGATCTTATAACGCGTCTGTTAAGCTTGCATCTCTTTTCACGTTCCCGGACTATTAAATTATTGCATCCGACAACGCAGGTTTTGCCCAGACGGTTGGCGATAATGGCGGCGTGAGAGGTCGAGCCGCCCCGGGCTGTCAACAGGCCGTCGGCCGCTGAAATATGCGTTATGTCATCAGGAACGGTATCCGATCTGATGAGAATAAGAGGCATTAAAGGTTCCTTCAGTCTGAGTTCCTGAATTTCGTACAGATCGAAGACGGCTCTTCCGCTGAGTACGCCTCCTCCGACACCGATGCCCCTGGATAAATAACTGGATGATAACTTTTTCGTGGGAACAAAGGTCATGAAGCTCTCTTTTTTTGTAACAGCCATGTCTCTTGATTGCAATATATACAGCCTGTCCTTCTCTTTCCCCTCGAAAGTGAACTCGATCTCCTGGGCGCCCCATCTTTGTTCATAGATCAGTTGCTTTGCAATTCCCAGCAGTTCCTCATAAAGATCGGGAAAAGCATCCTCAAAAGAGACTTCCGAAGATATACGGTCCTCTGGAGGCCTTTGTTCATTTGAGATCGGAAGCGTCATTACGAGGCCGGACACAATGTCCTCTCCCTGTGCACCTATAGCAAAATCACCCCACAACACCACTTTATCTCCCGCCTCCTGCGGATTACGCGTGAAAAGAACTCCTGTTCCAGAATTGGTATCGAGATTCCCGTAGACCATCGCCTGGACGATCACAGCCGTACCCCAGTCGTCAGAGATGCCCATTATTTTCCGATATGCCTGTGCCTTCTCGGAATACCAGGATTCAAATACTTGGGCAATAGATATTTTAAGCTGCTTCTCCGGATCATCAACTATTTCTATGCCGTAAGTTTTGACAGCCTCTCTATATGCGTAGGCTACTTCTCTCATCTGATCTGGTGTAAACTGAATCTTCCTTGATACCCGATACTTGTCCTTGAATGAATTGATTATGGCGTCAAATCTGTCTCTCTCCATGCCGTAGGACATGCCCCAGCACTGAAGGAATCGGCGGTAACAATCCCACACGAACCAGGGTCTCCCTGTCTGTTTTATCAGCCCTTCGACAATGGACTCGTTCATACCAACGTCAAGAAAAGAAATCATCATGCCTGGCATTGAGATGGCTCCACCGCTTCTGACCGACACGAGTAATGGATTTTCGGCATCACCAAATTTCTTGCCCGTCAATTTCTCGAGTTCATAAATGTGCTCCCTGATGCCTTCATCAAGATGGTCTTCCACGTGCTTGAACCTTTCTATGGCCTTTGCACAGCGAAATACTTCTGTCGTGATTATGAAGCCCGGCGGTACGGGGATTCCAAGTGATGCGAGCTTAATGAGATTATATCCTTTGCTTCCCAGATGAATTCTGTCATTTGTGGCTATATTCGGTGAAGCGACATTCGATAAGGCTTTTTTGGGGTCGTAGCTCATAAGTAAGCCATGGGTCTGCAAGTCCAGCCCTTCTCCCTGTTCGAATAATGTTTTCAATATCCTGCTTATGAAATTATCCAGCTGCTGAAGGCCGAATGAATTTGCTACAATCTCCCTGAGGAATTGTTCTGCAACTTTATTGACAAACTCGAATTCACTATGGAGATTGACTTTTTCGCGATATTTGGGAAGTATATGTATTCCTGCTTGTGCGATAACGGTCTTAAGATTGTGTTTAAAAATGCCGGTGTAATAAGTATTCAGAATGTCCTGGACCGCCTCTGAGAAACCTCTGAATATATCGACATATTGTGAGAAGGAGAATCTTCTCACTTCGAGTGAAACGGTCAGTAATTCGAGCGTATTCTCCAGCCTGTTCGAAGAGACACCATCAAGCTGCAATGCCCGATAGAACAAATTTGCACATTTTTCGATCTCGAAAAGAGTTGCCCGCGTAATAAATTTGAGATTCAGAGAATCGATCAGTTCTTCAAAAAGAATGTTGGCAAGATTTTCAAGACGGAAAGACAGCGCGAGGGCGTCGAACTTTCTCTCATTATAGATTCCGTACATCGAGGGTATTCCCGCAGCGATATGCCGTTTGCGGAATATATTCTCGACCGGTTCGAATCTCTCTTCAGATATGATTATTTCCTTCAATTTTTCCAGATAGGCCAGAATATTCTCTATTTTCCTGTAATTGTGATCTCCCTGCAGGACATTAATCAATGTATCCGCATTAGGCAGACCCAGGCTCTGGGCGTATCTTAAGATGTCTTTTATATCCTGAGGATCGAGTTTGTATTTTTTGTATAAGAGTTGATAGAACCTGACGGCCAGGAGAGTGCGTTTCTTTTCCAGATCGGAAACGTACGGGATATCATCCGTGATTGAACGAATATCACCCTCTGACAGTAGGAGAAGATCGGTGATATGGCTCAGTCCTCTCTTTTCGAAAATAGAATTGAAAATGATACTCACATCATCAATGTGAGGACCCCGCGAGGAGACCTGCTCATAAATATCTCCAGGGAGAAACGTTTTCAACGGTGTTTTATCTCTGGTAAGCCAGAAACGGATAACTTCCTCCATGAAATCGACAACGCGGGCACTGCTTTCAACATGACTTTGTTTGCGCAAAAAATGTACAAGTATATCTGCTCTTCCCGAGATTTCATCTATTTCGGTCGAAACCTGTCTCAGGATTCCCTCCGATCCGATCTCATTAAAATAAACGGGAAACTGTTTGCACATAACCTTGGTGAGATGGTATACGGGCTTGATGTCGCTGTTCAGAAGCTTTGTGATGTCCTTTTGAAAAACGTCTGTATCATTAATATGAACACCGCATAATCTAAGGTTAATAATCAATGCGGACATAAGGGGCTTTGACCACTTGGGATTGTTCTCCATTAATACGAGCCAGGTGCGAATATTCTTTAAGTGAGACCGATTGGATCTTACCTGCCATTCGTCTGTCACCCCCTCGATCTGGGGATACTGGAACCCCAGAGATATTACTTTTTGCAAGAACCAATCGACAATTTTGCTCTCAGCAGTCCCATAGATTTCTTTTCCTGTATTCTCAAGGCAATATAGGGTGGTCTCCGGATATTCTCTCAAAGTCCATGCAAAGACATCGAATATTTTCTCAAGGACGGCTATGTTTAGCTCAGGTTTTCCGATCCTTATGAAAATGGAAAGAGTGCGGTTCATTTCCCTGAGGACATTTTCATGTATATGAGAAAATGCGCGTGATCTCATGATCTTGAGCAGATAGACTATCTTTATCACCAGATCTTTATGGTCATCGCCCGTTTTTATTAATCTGTTTGAAATGTCCTCGTAAAACTTCACTATTTGGACATAGCTGGGCATTTCGAGAAGTTCTTTCAACGCATGTCTTTGATCGGAAGATCCTGAGATTTCGTGTAAACGGTCAATCAGTTCCCTGAGATTTGCGTGAGATACGGGATAAAGGAGTTCTTCGAATTTTCTCTCTTCATCCCCGCTGAGATGAAAATCTGTTCCTCGTTTAAACCAGTCGGCAGGATCTTCTTCTTTTAGAAGGTATTCATAAGTTTCCACAAAATACCTGATGAGAAGAGCATTGAGCATAGTCTCAGGAGCGCCGGAAATTTTTTCGGATATCATCTGAGCAAGCTTCTTCAGTTGGTGGGGGTTCACAGTTGCAAAAAAGAATATGTTGTCTGGAAGGGCGTTAAGCCTTTCAAAGCATTCCCATAGCACCGGGCCATAACGAGCGAGTTGATCAGAACCGTCCATGACGATTTTTTCGAGGTAGAAAAGTATGCTGTCCATGGCAGCCTGCTGAACAGAAGTCTCAGGCCAATTCAAAGCCTCGAAGAAAATATTAAGTACAGCTTTGATCACTTCATGGCTCTTCTCATGATGCTGATACAGATAGAAATTCTTGAGGGCATAATTGCGTATGTCCTTTAAAATACAATCCCAGTTTCGGGGATACCGCTCTAATCCAGACAGCAAAGATTCAGTGGCATTCAGAACGCCGGGATAATCTCTCACTACCTCTCTCAGTATCTGATACTTTGAAGCTCGCGGTATCTCAATATGCGACGACATTTTGAAATCTCCTGACATATTATATAATAGAAACGTTGGCGGCTGCATAGCCGCCATTCCTTGATGGAGGACACATAGAAAAGAATAGATTATGCAAGGTGAAAACACTACAGGTGAAAGTCTGTGAAATTTTTAGAAGCATCCAGGGAGAATCGAGTTATGCGGGATTGCCGTGCACGTTCGTAAGATTGACCGGATGCAATCTCAGATGTTCCTATTGTGACACAAAATATGCATACTCAGAGGGAACCGATCTTTCCGAAGATTATATTGTTGGTGAAATAAAAAATTCTGGTCTGAAACTTGTTGAAATAACGGGAGGGGAACCCCTCCTTCAAGAAGGGGTTTTCCATCTGATATCGAGGCTGGTTAACTGCAGATTCAAAGTGCTGGTTGAAACAAACGGCTCACTCAGCATCAAAGAAGTCGATTCCGGGGCTGTGGTAATTCTTGACATAAAGACGCCGGGAAGCGGAATGAGTGATAAAATGGACCTGTCAAATCTTGATTATGTGAAAGATACCGATCAGATCAAATTTGTAGTCACGAGCAGGGAAGACTACGAGTGGTCTAAGGAATTCATTCGTAGATATGATCTCTCGGAGAGATGTAAACTCCTCATGTCGCCCGTTCATGATGTTCTTCGGCCTGATGTTCTGTCGGAGTGGATTCTTGGAGATAAGCTTATGATTAGACTAAACCTTCAACTTCACAAATACATTTTCGGTGGAACAAGAGGAAAATAAATCTTTCGCATATAAGTTGAAGAATGAAAATTAAGTTTAGTAATCCCCTTACATCCCCCTTTAAAAAAGGGGGATAAAGAGAGAGTCAGAGTCTTTAAAAGGGGGGAGGTTAATGTACATAACATATTGAAAAGAAAAAATATCCCCCTCTTTTATAAAGAGGCAAGGGGAGATTACTAAATAAAATTTAGTGTTTTTTTTATGTATCTCGATAGTTTAGAAAACCAAAATCAACTAAAATTATGAAAGAGAGAAATTTTTTGTAGTTTAATAAATAATGGATGCTCTGAGAGAGAAATCGCAGGTAGTTCCGGAGAGAATAGCCGGGCTGATGGAATTAGCATATAACCTCTGGTGGAGCTGGCATCCTGCTGCACGCATGCTTTTCAAGATGATCGACAGGGTTGCGTGGAAGGAAAGCGGTCATAACCCCGTGAAGATGTTGAAAGAGCTACCCGCCGGGGTGTTGGAATCAGCTGCAACGGACAAAGAATACTTGCGCCACTATGATGTTGCGCTAACAAGATATTACGAATACATGAGATCCACAATATGCTGGTTTTCGGAAAATATTATTCCGGCAACTGCATGTTTACCAATAGCATATTTTTCAGCAGAATATGGTCTACATCATTCACTCCCATTTTATGCCGGGGGATTGGGGTTTCTCGCTGGTGATTATCTTAAGGAGTGCAGTGATTTAGGCGTTCCTGTGGTGGCAGTAGGGTTTATGTATCCGGAAGGGTATTTACGTCAAAAGATTCGCGTCGACGGCTGGCAGGAGGATGTTGACGAACTCCTCGATAGAGATGCTGCACCCATTGAAAGAGTTGTGAATGAAAAAAATGAACAGCTTATAGTCAAAGTACCCTTCATTGAACCCCCGATCCATGTAGCTTTATGGAAAGTAGCTGTTGGCCGTGTTTCACTCTATCTGATGGATACAGACATCGAGATAAATGATCCATGGAACAGGAAAATAAGTGCTCATCTCTATATTGGAGATCTGGAACAGCGATTACGCCAGGAGATAGTGCTTGGAATAGGAGGCAGTCAGATTTTAAACGTTCTGGGTATTAAACATTCCGTTGCGCATCTGAATGAAGGACATTCTGCTTTTGCTCTTCTTGAGAGAATCAGGGAGCGGACAGACGAAGGAAAGGCTTTTCCTGACGCTGCTGAAGAAATCCGAAGAACGACTATTTTTACTACGCATACCCCTGTTCCCGCCGGGCAAGACGTTATCCCCTTTCATTTGATGGACAAATATTTCTGTAATTATTACCCTCTTCTCGGTTTGAACCGGGAAACCTTTCTCGAACTTGGAACTCATCCCAAAGACCCGGCTACCGGCTTTAATATGACAGCTTTCGCTTTGAAAATGTCCAGTTTTCATAATGGGGTGAGCAAAAAGCATAGTGAAGTTGCCCGTCGCATGTGGCAGGCACTCTGGCCTGAAAAGAAAGAGGAAGAGATCTCTATAGATTCAATAACTAACGGAATCCACATCCCCACATGGGTGGAGCCGAAATTTGAGCTTCTATTTAATAAATACATAGGGCCTCATTGGCTTGAAGACCACGACAAACCGGTCATCTGGGAACTGGTTGATGATATACCTGATAGGGAGTTGTGGGAGACCCACTACTGGCTGAAGATAAAATTGATTAACTTTATTCGTGAACAGGCGCGCAAGCGGTGGACAGAAAACAGGGTCAATCCGATCAATGTTTTGATAAGCGGAACCCTGCTTGACCCCACAGCCCTGACAATCGGCTTCGCCCGTCGGTTCGTGACGTACAAAAGGGCTGATCTTATTTTTCGTAATCTGGATCGCCTGAAGAAACTTCTCAACAATCGCTGGCGACCTGTTCAGATAATATATGCAGGAAAAGCTCACCCTGCAGATGATGAGGGCAAAAGGATATTGCAACGCATTTTCAAATTTGCTCATGACCCTGAGCTCGGCGGGAGAATTGCATTTGTCGAAAACTATGATGAACAACTGGCGCAGTATATGGTACACGGTGCAGACGTGTGGCTTAACAACCCGGTGCCGCCCCTTGAAGCATGTGGTACAAGCGGGATGAAGGCTTCGCTGAATGGTGTCCCACACTTGAGTATCCTTGATGGATGGTGGATTGAGGGCTATAATGATAAGAATGGCTGGGCTTTCGAAGGTACCGGTGATGACCGTGATGCCGAGGCAATCTATGACATCTTGGAGAATAAAATCATTCCCTTGTATTACAGGGTCGATGAGTCTGGAATTCCTGTTGGATGGGTTCAGGTCATGAAGGAGGCAATAAAAAGCACGAGTGCTTTATTCAGTGCAAAAAGAATGGTAAAGGAATATGCGCTGAAATTTTATCAGGAAGCCTTGAAATCTGCGTCGAAAAAACTCTAAATTCACATCTTCTTAGAACCTTACAATCTGAGATATGTAGCAATTTGACCATTTCAACAATCATAGAACGCTTTTATCCGTAACTCCTTGATAGGTAAGCCACTGGTTTTACCAGTGAGACTATCAAAGGTTTGACCTTAAAGTATTAAGTAATATATTCCTCCTAATTGGCTTGACGGTTATAAATTAAGACCAAAGAGGAGGAA
>JBFLXE010000041.1:0-18910 GCA_040757455.1 Nitrospirota bacterium | reverse complement strand
AAATAAGAGAACCGTTCCTTCATAAATTCGACATAAGCTCTAACGATGTCGTAATGCTTTACAACTCCCTGTTGCCCACTCTCAGACCATTTCCTTTTCTTCATAATCACTTTCAGTTTCTGAATTTCTTCTCCGAAAATAGTCTCTTCACCGATGCTCAATTTGAAGCCATTATATTCCGGAGGGTTGTGGCTGCCCGTGACCATGATTCCGCCGTCGAGATCAAGATGATGAAGGGAGAAGTACTGAAGGGGTGTCGCGCAGAGTCCGATGTCATAAGCATTGATGCCTGTTGAAGAAATTCCCCTGATGACATTCGAGGCAAGGGACCGGGAACTAAGCCTTGAGTCCCTACCGACGCTCACCCATTTCGCGCCGGGATTGACGCTTCTGAGAAAACTGCCAAACGACTTCCCCAGAGTAAGGGCAAAATCCTCTGTAAGCTCTCTTCCGGCAACCCCGCGTATGTCATATTCTCTGAAAACTCTGTCGTCCATATCTAACGACTACCTAACCTTTACCTATTTTCTTCATTACCCATTCAACATGATCCATATACCATCTGACGGTTTTTTCTATGCCCCCTTCGAAGATCGTTCTCTTTTTCCAGCCTATCTGTTCCTTAATTTTGTCAGAGTTCAAAGAGTACCTGTAATCATGTCCCGGCCTGTCTTCAACGAATTCGATCAGCTTCTCCGGCTTTTTCAAGAATTTTAGAACAGTCTTTACAACGTCGATATTCCTCTTTTCCTCCCCGCTTCCGACATTATATATTTCGCCGGCTTTTCCTTTTTCGAGTATTTCGAATACCGCATCGGCACAATCGGAAACGAATATCCATTCCCTTACATTCTGTCCTTTTCCGTAGACCGGGATTTTTTCGTCATACAACGCCCTCATGATAATTACGGGAATTAACTTCTCAGGATATTGCCATGGACCATAATTGTTCGATGGCCTAACTGTAATTACCGGAAGTGCGTATGTTCTATAGTATGCTCTGCCCAGCATGTCTGCTGACGCCTTGCTCACAGAATAAGGGGAATTGGGATTCAAAGGCGACGTTTCCAGAAACTGTCCGTCTTCGTGCAATTCTCCATAGACCTCATCGGTCGATATGTTTATAAACCTTTCGACCTCGTTCTCCTTAGCCACGTCCAGAAGAACCTGCGTGCCCAAAACATTCGTTTCCATAAATGGCGATGCATCGGCTATGCTTCTGTCAACATGACTCTCCGCTGCCCAATGGACGACGACACGGGGCTTGTCCTTCTCGAAAATTTTTCCCAGAGCCTCTCTGTCTTTTATGTCTGTAATATAAAAAGTACTCTTCCCGGCGACGTCCTTTATCCGTTCGAGGTCACCGGCATAACTCAATTTGTCTACAACAGTAATGTCATAGCCCCTCTTTACTCCCTGCCGGACGAATTCGCTCCCTATGAAGCCAGCGCCTCCTGTTACAAGAATTTTCATCAGGCCTCCTCTTTCTCGAACATGGATTTTACATACCTGTCAATTCCGATACGCCAGTCAGGTATTTCGACATCGAGGGCAGCCGAAATAGTCTTGTTTGACATGGCAGAAAAATATGGTCTTCTGGCGGGTGTTGGGAAACGGTCCGATCCCACCGGCAGTATGAGTTTGTCAGATCCAAGTCTCTCGAAGAAATAGCGGGCAACCTCGTATCGCGAGGCATATCCGCTGTTCGTAAGATGATAAATTCCCCTCAGGCCCTTATTTATGGCAAAAGTCGTGATGTTGGCGATATCGCCTGTATATGTGGGTACCGATATCTGGTCATACACAATCTTTAAGACTCTCTTGTCCTTTGCCCATTGCATCAATTTATAAAGGAAATTCTGTGTGCCTGTTCCGAAAACCCAGCTCACTCTGAAGACGATGAATTTATCTGATTCCTCTTTTAAAAATTCCTCCCCCAATAATTTACTCTTTCCGTAATTGTTGATGGGATTTGGCGTGTCTTCCTCTGTATAAAAATCCTCCTTGGTGCCGTCAAATACATAGTCACTGCTGAAGTGAACCAACAGGATGTTCTTTTTTTTGCAGGCAAAGGCCAGATTTCTCACCCCAGCTGAGTTTACTTTATAGGCGGCATCGAAATCCTCTTCAGCTTTATCAACGAAATTGTAAGCAGCACAGTTGAGGATTATATCCGGGCTATGCTGCGATACGACTGCCTTAACTCTTTCTAATTCAGATATATCAAGATCTACCTTGCTCAGCGCCGCCACCTCGAAACCAAAAACTTCAAGCGCCTTCTTGAATTCGGTCCCCAGTTGACCGTTGGCGCCGGTAATCAGAACTTTCATGCAGTTTGCCCTTCAGTATACAAAATTATTGTCGGCATCCTTTAGCCGGGGATGCCTCGCATCCTTTCCCGAAAGCAGAGGTTTTCTGACCGGCCACTGAACTTTTATGTCCGGATCATTCCATATAATTCCTCTGTCGTTTTCCGGCGAATATTCTTTGGTACATTTATAGAGGACTTCTGCCGAACTGCTCAGAACAACAAATCCATGGGCAAATCCGGCGGGGACGTAGAGTACGAAATTGTTCTCCCCGGACAACTCAACGCCTATCCATTGAGAGTATGTAAGCGATCCTTTTCTTATATCCACCGCTACATCAAATATCCTTCCTCTGAGACATTGCACTAACTTGCCCTGGGCAGAGGGATCCTTCTGATAATGCAAACCCCTCAGAACACCTTTCGCAGATCTGGAAAAATTTTCCTGTACGAAGTGTTCCTTAATCCCCATCTTCACAAAATCAGACAGTTTATAGGTCTCCATGAAATAGCCTCTGAGGTCCCCAAAAATCTCAGGCTCTATAATCATAATATCGGGCATCTCAAGTCTTCTGAAATGAAAGGGCATAAAATCCTTAACGTAAAGGGAAGATTATCTGTTTCACTTAACAACTCTCATCAAATATTTTCCATAATCATTGTGATTTAGGAGATCGGCGAGTTTCAACAATTGATCCTTGGTGATATAACCCAATTTAAACGCAATCTCTTCAATGCAGGCTATCTTCAGGCCCTGCCTTTTTTCGATGGTCGCTATAAACTCTCCTGCCTCCAGAAGGCTTTCGTGAGTCCCTGTATCGAGCCAGGCATAGCCCCTACCCATTAATTCAACTCTGAGGTTTCCCTGCTTGAGGTATTCTCTATTCACATCAGTTATCTCGATTTCACCTCTTCGTGACGGCTTTATGCTTTTCGCTATCTCCACAACATTCCTGTCGTAAAAATAAAGGCCGGTCACAGCGTACTTTGATTTGGGTGCTTTTGGCTTCTCTTCGATGGAAAGCACCCTGCCATTCTCATCAAACTCAACCACACCGTACCTCTCAGGGTCTTTCACATAATAACCAAAGATCGTTGCCCCGCCTTTGGTTTCCACATCATCCGAAGCCTTCTTTAAAAGGTCTGTAAGGCCGTGCCCGTAAAAAATATTGTCTCCTAGGACGAGACACACATTATCACCTCCGACAAAATCTTCGCCGATGATTAATGCTTCCGCGATGCCTCGTGGATGGGGCTGCTCTTTGTATATAAAACTGATTCCCAGTTGTGAGCCTGTCCCGAATATATTTTCGAAACGGGAAAGATCCTGCGGCGTTGAAATGATCAGGATGTCCGTAATTCCAGCGAGCATGAGGACAGAAAGGGGATAATAGATCATAGGCTTATCGTAGATGGGCAAGAGTTGCTTACAAACGCCTATCGTAACCGGATAAAGCCTTGTCCCTGTCCCACCAGCTAAGATTATACCTTTCATTAACCGTTGACCGAGAAATAAATTGGAGCCGGGATTTTTCCGATATTTAAAGTTCGCGTGTCCCGACCCGCGGGAAGTTCAAAACCTGTTCCTTTCTTATAAAATACCTTACTTTTCTTGACTTTATCAACGATCTGCCCGTGACAAGCGCCAGATAGTGATAATAGCTTCAGCCTGCGCGTAGTTTTGAAACAGGCTACCGCCCTTCATGTCCTTGAGGGCATGTCCTCGGGGTGAGACAAAAAAACACTTAACACTGCCAACTACGCTAAGTGAACCGCTTCTCTTGATCCGTCACTTCCTGAACTTGACAAAGCAAAGGCCATGCCACAAATAGCCATAAGCATAAGAGCATTGGACATGATATGGAGGTTGAAATCAAATATGCTGTGTATAGAAATGGTGCCGATAGCGGAAATCATGGAAGCCTTGAGAACGCCCGCCCTGCCTTTCCATCCAGCCCGGAAAACAATACAAAAATAAAAAAATAGAGCTAAGACAAGAAGAACAGAGCCGATTATGCCTGCTTCAAGTATGAATTCCAGATAATCATTATGCGCATGGTCGTAAATGGATGCCGTGCTGTCGGATGAGTAAAGCGGAAAGACATTGATAAATGTGCCGAGGCCGCTTCCTACAATTAAGAAATCTCTGGAGGCCCTGAGAGTTTCCGACCATACGGTGAATCTATCTTCCCGGGTGAGGTCTGTAGAATAAAATCTATCTATGAGAGGATCTATCCCCAGATAGATGAGATAAAGAAAAAGGAGAAAAACAAACGCAGCGAGACCCCATATTTTTCTTTTTCTGAACCTCCTCCATGAAAGGAAAAAGGCAAATACTGTAATCCCTCCGAAAAAGCTAATAATGCCACCCCTCGACAGGGATAGAAATAAAGAAACGGCCATAATAAGGGCGAGGAAGCCAAAGAGAAACTGCTTTGCCCGGTCTCGCCTCGTAAAGGCCAGGCCGAGACTTAATGGGATAAGCATGCCTATTAGCCCGGCATAATGGTTCCTGTTCACGAACGGGCCAAAAGGAGTTCCCCCATGAGTTAGTTCCCGCAGCCAGTAAAGCTTTCCTGTCCATGTTGCTTTCTGAATTATTGCAAAGACGGCGAGTATAAAACCAAACCAGGCCAGTACTTTCAACTGAAGTTCGATAGTAGGCCTTTCTTTGAAGCTAAATGCTACCGTAACAAAAAAGGCTGCATACGACAGAATCCTGAAAAATTCGGTCCTTGTCCGGTACGAATGAAGGCTTATATACATATCAGGGGTTCCTTCAGGCAAATAAAACGAATAGATTTCAAAAGCCTTCGGAGATATATAATTTAGGAGAACTGGAGGAAGAGGGAACATCTGGAGGGCCATGAAAGCGAGGAGACAACCGAGCGTGATGAACATCAAGCGCCTGACTTTCGACTTCTGTGATGGCGCAGGGTCTGGCTGTCCATTCGCGAAAGGGAAGACAGGCCATGCAACAAAAAGGGTGAGCACGGAGACCTGAACTATTGCCGATGACCATATCTCGACAGAACCAAAACTCAGAACCGAAAAAATAAGGATCGGTGAAATTATATAGACTATTTTTGTGTTAGGCTGATTTCGTCTATCCATGCATTGCCGCTGATTTTGTTGTCGAGTTTTTGTGACCTTTCCCTTCTTACCATGACCGATATGGCGTGGCAGTCTGCGGGGATCTCCAGCTCCAGGCTGATTTCCTTCCAGAAATTCGTACCAGCTAACACATCCGACTCCCTCGAAAAACCCGGGCAGTCATGACCTTCTGCGGCCAGAAACA
Organism: Nitrospirota bacterium; assembly: GCA_040757455.1. Classification (GTDB taxonomy): domain Bacteria; phylum Nitrospirota; class Thermodesulfovibrionia; order Thermodesulfovibrionales; family SM23-35; genus Kmv42. Next base: position 13,304 of record JBFLXE010000041.1, on the reverse strand, counting down.
GGCCGTTAGTCGTTGTTAGTGAGTCAGTCTTCAGATTGGCCTTGAGCACGTATCTGGCTCCGGGATTAACCCTTACCACCTGTGATGCTATGGTAATATCAGGATTCTGAGTTCCGTCAAAGACAAGGCCAAGTGACCGACTACCGTGCATATGGATGTCCCTGTCAAGATACGCATCTACCCCTGCAACTTCATTAACTTTCCAGTCGAATCCCCCGTTTATGACGTCGTGTTCAAAGCTGCCGTTCCAGAGCAGCGAGCCATCCTTCATTGCGCCAAATCTTTTAGCAACATATTCTTTCCATAGAGTCTGGGCGTCTTCATAATGGCGCCTGGAGATCAGAAAATCGACATATTTCAAAAGAACCTGCTCCTCTACCTCGAACTTTTTCATGCTCTTCCAGAGGTCTTTTGCTTCATCGATTCTGTCTGTGGACATCAAATAGATAAGATAGTGCTTGTGGTATGAATATGACTGAGGTATAAGATTTTTGAAAACAAATTCTGAGTCGAGCGGAATCCTCCACAGCAGATCGTAAACGACCTCCTGTCTTTCAGGTTCAAGCAAAATAAGGCGCTTGAAACTTTCTGCTGCTTCCTCTATCTCAGCGTTAACCAAATAGAAAACACCGGCCTCCCACATGACCTGTGGATTTTGTGGCAGAAGATTTATTGCCCTTTTTATGGCGTAACCAGCTTCCTTTGTCATTCCTGCTGTCTGATAAGCCTTGGCGAGGTCAAGCCAGCAGCCTCCCTGAAGGGGGTTAAGCCTCAGAGATTTCTTATAGGAACCAACTGCTAGCTGGAGGTCGCGTCTCTGACCACCGTTGTGGTAATCCCTCGCCAGAAGATAATGGTAGGTTGCATTGTCCCCGTCATATGAGATTGCAGAAAGAAGATTTTTTTCATTGATGCTCTTGAGGTTTATAGCGCCGAGAAGAGGTTGTATTATGGAAAAGACCAAAAAAATGTAAAAGGGGAAAATGATCGAGAAAAAGAGAACTATGCGCTCACCTGTCTTCATCAGTGTAATAATATTTGTAATAGTTATAGTAGTAGCTATATCTCATCGCAGACTGATCTATCGAGTTAAGAACTACACCAAGTATTTTTGCGTTTACACTGCACAGCAATCTTCTCGCTTCCTGAGCTGCCTCCTTTGGCGTCTTCCCCGATCTTACCACCAGGATCACGCCATCGGTCTGAGGACTGATAACCAGCGGGTCTGAGATACCGATCACAGGCGGAGTATCAATGATTATAAAGTTATAAAGTGAATAAAGAGCGTGCAGAAGCTCCTGAAATCTATATGATCCAAGCAGTTCTGCCGGCTGAGGAGGAATCGGTCCTGAAGTAACAACGTTCAGATTTTCGATATCTGTGGGCTTAATAATATCGTTTCCGAACTCTGCGTTCCCTGACAGGAATGAAGAGAGTCCCACACTGTTATTAAGAGAGAAAATCCTGTGGAGTCTCGGCTTGCGCATATCAGCGTCTACAATAGCGACTTTCGCGGCTGACTGTGCAAGACTGATTGCTGTATTAACAGATGTTGTCGTTTTACCCTCCTCCCTCGTCGGGCTTGTGACCATTATTATCCGCGGAGGTCTTCCACCCGTTGAGAGTAATAAAAAAGTCCTGATAGATCGATATGCTTCGGCGATAGGACTGCTGGACTCGGCATTCGCAATATATTCGACTACGGGGCTTTCAGTATTTCCGGGATAATAAGGCACGAATCCAAGAGGCGGCAAGGATACCCTTTTTTCGAGATCTTCGGGTGTCTTTATTGTGTTATCGAGATATTCGACAAAAAAGGCTATACCTATGCCTCCCAGCAATCCAACCACCAGCGATAACATTATATTCAGGGCCTTTCTGGGTTTAAACGGAGCTTTCGGCACCTCTGCCCTGTCCAGTATCTGGATATTGCTTGCCGAAAGACTTGCCGAGACGCCCGTCTCTTTGAGCCTCTGCAAAAGACCATTATAAAGCTCCTTGTTTGTATCAGCCTCCCTCTTCAATATCTGATATTGAATGGTCCGTTCATTCAGTGCAAGCGCCTCTTTTTTCTGTGCTTCCACCAGCGATTTTAGGGCCTGCTCACGTTTGACTGCCGCGTTGTAGTCCTTTTTGACGCTTGTTATAATCTTTTTCGTCTCCTGATTGAGTTTCTTTTTTGTCTGGTCAATATGTTCTTTGAGCCTGACCATTTTTGGATAATCGGCTTTATACACCTTTAATTGCTCGTTATACTCCGAATCGAGTTCGGCATAAGCCTTTTTGAGCTCCAATATCATAGGGTTATTCATAACAGCAGAACTCGATTCCGGATCATCAGAGACAATTTCCCTGTAAAGGGCTTCTTTGCTTATCCTGTCAGAAATCGCTTCAGTAAGATCCGTAGAAAGTTCGGCAAGCTTTCTGGTGATCATGTTTTGCCTGTCAGAATCCTTCTCCACCCCGTCTTCCTTCAGAAAGATTATCTCGTTCCGGGCAGCATACTCGTTGAGTCTCTCTTCGGCCTGCTCAACCTTTGCCTTCATGATCTCCAGTTGTTTTTCGAGCCATTGCCTTGCCTGGTAAGTCGCTTCGAACTTTGACTCAACATTGAGTTCTATGAATGATTCACCGATTGCGTTTGCAACCTCCGCTGATAAATCTGGATCACGCGATACGAAGCTAACATTGACAAGTCTCGATTTTTGAAGAGGGCTCACCTCGACTCTTTCCAGAAAAGAATCTATGAGAGCCGAAGTGACGTTGTCGTCACGAAGAGGATCACTCTGTCTTGAAAGTGTAACGGGATTTGCTTTGGCTTCCTCTTCCGCACGATCGAATACGAACTCCGGGTTATCATAAAGCCTAAGCCGGCGTATTACACGCTTTGCAAGATTTCTTGACTTAAGCACCTTATACTGGGTCTGATAATAATCTTCCTCAGCCCTTTCGAGATTGACGACATCCTTAAAGGAAAGGATATTCGGATTTTCTTTGTCTATCTTCACAGTAATGGTTGATTTGTAGGCGGGCTTCATCATAAATGTTCCTACCGTAACAGTAGTCACCACAACAAGGAGAAACAGGATGAGGATCCATTTTCGCCTCATTATTACACTAAGATAGTCTCTCAGATGGACTTCTTCTTCAGATGCATCAGCGGAGGGTGGATGCGGCAGAGGAGTCGCAAAGGCATAATGGTGAGGTTTTTCCAGTGCCTTTTTATTTTCGAAGCCGTTGTCCTCTGGCATTATGAATCTTCACACATAATGATTATTGAATCTTTCGTTAGTCTTCCGGATTAAGGCAATGGCTGGCGATGACTTTAACGGGCTGCGGGAACTGCATGAGGTTAAGTATAAGGAGAGAACAATTATTAAAGGTAGGTAACTCGAATATTTACGATTAATCATTTACCCGCAAAATCATTCTCAAAAACCCGAGGGGCTTTTTATACCCCCCTTGCTCCGGAATGTCTCGAGGGCGCTGATAGTAACCGATGTAAAAAATGTGCCGATAATAAGACCCTGAATATGTCCAGTTGTCCATACAGGGTCTGCTGGATCTGCTGCCACTGGAATCTTTTCATTTTCTTCGGATACGAAGAGGTTTTCCCCCGTGTTCAGAACTTTCGCCTGAAGGCCATTGGCAACAACCCTTACCTTACCTGATACGCTCCTTATCAAAGTTCCCCTGTCAGTTAGAAGAACCATTCCCTGAACATTCTTTACGCCTGCCACACCGGTACCTGCCACAAGATAATTAGCAATCTGTTGTTCAACCGACACAGTCGCGTGTTTCGTCGTGACCGTGAGCGATGCAGATGGATCAATATTGAAGGCGATTGTACCTTGCCTCAGACTGACCCTGAAGGTTTCTTCCTCAGCACTGATGTCAGCTTCCGTATCCCGCGAAAGATCGATCCGGGAATTATCCTTGGTCGATATGAATACTACCCCTTCACCCGTTTTTAACTTTGTGTTCTTCAGAAGGGGGTAGATCCCTTGCAAAGGCATCCACTTTTTGGAAGAAGACTCCATCTGGACATTTCCGGTCGCATTGATTTCGCCAAAAGCCATAGGTCTGGCAGCCGAGATATGAGGAGGTAGAAGGAGAAACGAAATCAGATAAGCAGTTGTTAGAGGAACCATAAGCTGTTTCATTGCTTGTATAATCATTTTTTTTCAATATATTGAGTCAATAAATTTAAACAAAAACATCAGTTTTATATCTACATGAATTTTAGACAAATGTCAAGTATTTTTTAATAGCAAAAAGTTAAATTCTTTACGAAAGAAAAAGACAGATATTGTCAAACAGATGACGGACGAAATACTCACCGTAGCTGGAGTGCCTATGTATTTCGCCAGGAAGCCTGCTAGTGTGTTTCCCAGGGGTGCGGTTCCCAGGAAGACGAATGTATATACGCTCATGGCTCTTCCCCTCAGGCCGTCGGGAACGGAAAGCTGTACAAAGCTGTTTGCGGTAGCAAGAAAGCTAACCAGTCCCCATCCTACGATTGCAAGGGCCACGACAGAGAGGCTGAATATTTCGGACAGAGAAAAAATAAATAGGCACGTAGAGAAACAGAGGACGGATATGAACATAAACCGGTTCTTGTCTGCTAAACTTCCTTTGAATGCAAGAAGCAATGCGGCCGTCAATGCGCCTATACCCGTAGCGCCTACGAGAAATCCAAATCCCTGGGGACCACTCTTTAGGACTTCGGCCGCGAACACTGGCAGAAGCGTAACAAAAGGCATGCCCAGAAGGCTGAATGAACCGATGAGAATTATTATTCTACGTATCTCGGGATTATTTTTCATGAAGCTGACACCTTCGGTCAAGTCTTTCACGAGTCCGCGCGAATTGTTATCGGAATTACCTCTAATCTCAATTCTGGAGAGAGCCAGAATAACAGCAAGAAAACTCAGAGCGTTAATGTAGAAGCATGCAGGCAGACCGACATAGGCTATCGTTACGCCGGCTATCACCGGCCCGATCATTCGAGAACCGTGGAAGGCTGCCGAATTAAGGGCAATAGCGCTCAAAAGACTGCCTTTTCCTGCGAGATCCACGAGAAAGGACTGCCGTGCCGGGATGTCAAAGGCATTGACAGTGCCGAGAAAAGCAGCAAGCATTGCCACGTGCCAGACAGCGATCAGACGGAAATCTGTTAAGAGACCGAGAAGAAAGGCAGGAATAATTGAAAATGCTTGTGTGAGCAATAGCACATTCTTTTTGCTGAATCTGTCCGCTGCTATTCCTCCTGCAAGAGAAAAAAGCAGTATCGGCAGAGCGCCCGCTGCGGCAACCAGACCGAGATAAAAAGGGGATTTTGTCAGGCTGTAAACAAGCCACCCTTGAGCGACGGACTGCATCCATGTGCCTGACAGTGACACGAACTGTCCAAACCAAAAGAGTCTGAAATCTCTGGATTGTAAAGCTGCAAATCTTCCGGCAAGACGCATTCTTTTATTTTAACTCAGATTAAGTGACGTCTGTCGGTTCCAAGAGAAGTTCAAGCAACAGAGGAAAGCTTCGAAAGGTCAGCAATGGCTGATGCAGTCCGCCATATCTCACCCAGCAGCGCAAGTCTGTTCAGTCTTAATGACTCCCTTTTATCCATAACGAGGACATGATCGAAGAAAAGATTGATGGGTTCAGTAAGTGAGGATAAAGTGACGAGGACCTCGTAAAATTCACCTTCTTTCAGGAGAACTTCCGTGTCTCTCCTGACGGATTCAAGATGACCCGCCAGATTCTTTTCAGCCTCATCCATCAAAAGTTCTATGTTTAATGCTGCCGGCGGTTCTTTCGGGATTATATTATGCACTCGCTTCAACGCTATGAGAAAATCATTGAACTTTTCATTTCCCTTAAATTTCTGAACTGCCTCAAGCCTCTTCTTTATCTCTATCAACTCTCTTCCCATCGAAAACGGGAGGACAGAATTCACCGTGTCGGGACTGAACCCCTGATCGAGCAATACGGTCTCCAGCCTGCCTTCCAGAAATTTGAAAATATTTTCCAGGCATCGCCGGGAGTCGTTTACCGGCAGGAGACTTTCCACGGCTTTCTGAATGAGTTCCCTCATAATGATCCCGTAATTCTTATCCATTATAATAGCGATGATTCCGAATGCCTGCCTTCTCAGGGCAAAAGGGTCTTCCGAGCCAGTGGGTGTGAGACCAAGAGAAAAAAAGGCGGCGATATTGTCGGCCTTGTCGGATATGCTGAGGAGTGCCCCTACATCTGACGTCGGCAGCTTTCCGCCTGAGTGAGAAGGAAGATACTGTTCCTCGATAGCTTCCGCCACTTCCCTATCCTCCCCTGCGTAAAGGGCATAATATTTACCCATAATTCCCTGTAGTTCAGGAAATTCCCTGACGACTCCGGTAACAAGGTCTGTTTTAGCCAGCAACGCGGAGCGTAACAATTTATCTTTAGACTCTGGCAAAATCTTGTCTCCGAGGAATTCCGCAATAGAGGCAAGCCGTCTCGCTTTGTCGAATAGACTGCCCAGACGCTCATGAAATACCACCCTTTTTAGTTCTTCTATTCTGCCCGGCAACGGTTTTCTGAGATCCTCTTCAAAATAGAACCTTGCATCCTCAAACCTTGCTTTGATTACACGCTCGGCACCGCTTCTTACTGTCTCAGAATTGTCCTCGCCTGTATTGCTCACAACAATGAACTTGTTCGTCACTCTGCCTTCATTATCTTCCACGGCAAAGTATTTCTGATGACCTCTCATCACTGTGATAAGAAGTTCCTTGGGAAGATTGAGATAGGTCTTCGAAAAATCCGCCAATACAGGAACAGGATATTCCACAAGATTAACAACCGTCTGGAGAAGCTCCTCATCTTCAACTAAACGCGCGCCGAGAGGTGTCAGGAGCTTCTGACTTTTTTCGAGAATAATTCTTCTCCTCTCTTCCTGATCCACGATAACGTAATTATTTGCAAGCAATTTCTTGTAGGACGGGAGCTCCTTCACCTTGAATGCTGCGGGCGAAAGGAATCTGTGTCCCCGGGTCATATTTGTGCTTACTATGCCGTCAATCTCGAAGGTAACTGCCTCCCTGTCAAGAATAGCCATCAACCATCTGATCGGACGGACAAACTTAATATTGTTGTTTCCCCATCTCATCGACTTAGGAAGGTGCAGCGAGAAGACAATTCTTTTGAGAATATCAGGAAGTATCTGTCTGACCGGAAGACCTTTCTCCTCTACAAGGGCAACTACGTATTCGCCTTTATTTTTGTTTCTTATGACCAGACTCTCGACACTCACGCCTTGAGAACGCGCGAATCCCTGAGCTGCTTTTGTGGGTGTCCCGTTTTCATCGAAAGCAACCTTTCTGGAAGGACCGAATATTTCCCGTATTCTGCCCTCCTGTAAAGGAGGTATTCCTGTCGCCATCACTGTCAGCCGTCGAGGAGTTCCGTAAACTTTAACTTCACTGAAACCAATAAAATTTTCTGTAAGAATTGTTTCGGCATTTTCCTTCAACTGCTGTAAAGCCGGCGAAAGAAACCTTGCAGGCAAATCTTCTGTACCGATTTCGAGCAGAAAAGAAATTTTCTGATTCGTTGCTTGATCCATCAAGTTCCTTTGTTGAACAAATTTCTGTTATGTTGCGTTAGCCGCTATCTTCTATTGGCTGGCCTTCTTTCCGGTACCTTTACGTGCTCCATCTTTTCTTCATTCCATTCCTTTGATACATAAAGCCCACAGTAGCAACTACCATATTCCTTTATGTCTGGATCCCTGCAACTGCATGGACATATTATATCTTTATCCTTTTCCTTTATTCCCGTTGCGAGGCGGCAGGGGCACGAACGATAGCCATACCTCGATTCGTTCTTGAGCAGACCCTCAAGTATCTCAAGAACATACTGCCGGTCCTTGTTCAGCTCTATACCTTTAGATTTCGCATATTTTGTCAAAACCTCATGTAGCCTTTCTGCAATCATAAAAGCTCCAGCGCATTTCTGATCGCCTCTTCATCAAATCCTCTGATCACTTCTTCGATCACTAAAGTTGGATATGTTGCTTCAGGATTATACCTCTTAAGTTCCCTCGTCGCGACCCACTGCTCGCCGCTGTCCAGCAGATCCACTTCGACAAGTTCATACTGAATATTTCTGCTATCAAGAAACTGTTTCAATCTCTTGCATTCAGGACAGGTACTGAGGGCGTAAAGCCTGACCCTCTTCTGCTGCTCTCCCATGCCCCTCCAATATCTGAAAATCAATTCTTTGTAAATTTACTATTATAAAATTGGCGGTTTCCTTACAGCAAGACTAATCTCAACAGAAGTTCCCCCAATAATTCATATCTAAACAATGCAATATAATGCATTAATGTAAAAGGGAAAGTTGATTTTAGAAAGTTGTCGTAATAGTTTTTCAAAAAAATGGGGGAACTTTTGGAGGCAAAATAGTAAAATAAGAGCCGTCATTCCCGCGAAGGCAGGAATAACGGAAAAAAGTGGGGGAACTCCTGTAATTATAGCGATTTACCTGATTCAAAAAAAAGCTTATAATGAAATGAATTGTCCGCAGTAAGCTGCGAGGTATTAATAACTGAAAGGCTTTGTAACAGTTTGTCATTCCGCTCCGCCTCAGGCGGATGATGCAGTCGCCACAGCGACTCGCCCGAGGCGAGAATCCAGGGTTTTCGAGTAGTTTGTCCTTCTGGATTCCTGCCGGAGTTTATCCCGTTCCGCCTCAGGCGGATGATACGGGACAGGAATGACAGAAATTTAAGGATTATGTTATACCCCGAAGCAGAGCTTCGAGGAATTCTTTGATTAAGAATTTGAATTTTCATGGTGGAGGAGGAAAGTTATGCATGGTATCAAGCGGATTGGTGTAATTACGAGCGGAGGAGATTGCGGAGGTCTCAATGCCGTCATCAAAGGCGTCGCCAGACAGGCTTATTATCTGGGTATTGAATCGGTCGTTATCCCTCATGGATATGCGGGTCTCTATAATCTCGTAGAGCTCGATGATGTCGTCCTTCTAAATGCAGAGAGAGTGAGCAAGATAGAAGCTTCTTTGGCAGGATCGGAAGCAGGCCATTCAAGGGTCAAGATAAGCAAAATCCAGGATCCGAACAAATACGAGCGCATAAAAAAGGGGTTGGCGAAGTTCAATATCGATGCCCTCGTGATAAGCGGAGGAGACGACACGGGAAGTGTTGTCGTAGATCTTATTTCTCACGCCATTCCGTGCGTTCATGTACCCAAAACCATGGATCTCGATCTCCAGTCTTATAGTGTGGGAGGCGATTCTGCGGTGAACAGAATCGCTGTTTTCACGAGGGATCTCAAGACGACCGGAATGAGTCACAACAGGATACTTATCATCGAGGTCTTCGGAAGATATGTCGGGCACACTGCATTGCGCGGTGGGATTGGTGCCGAGGCTGACTGTATTCTCATACCCGAAATACCCGTGGACTTCGACGTCGTTTATGAGCATATGAAGACCACTTTCTTTGCCCGGATCGAAAGAAGTGATGTGAAGGCAGGCACGTATACCATTGTGGTTGCCGAGGGAATTAAAACCGCAACAGGCGAACTCCTCTATGATGAAGCGGCGGGTGTTGATGCTTTCGGACACAAGAAACTGGCAGGTGCCGGAAAGTACGTCAGGCAGCAACTCGAAAAGAGATTGAAAAATGATCCAGAGGTCAAAGATTTCATGCAGAGAACCGGCATGTTTGCGCCAGGTGTTTACGAAGTGCCGGAGGTCAGGGAGGTAACACCGGGCCACCTTGTGAGATCAGGACATTCTTCAGCATTTGACGTCAATTTCGGCTACAAGGCAGGGGCGGCGGCAGTTTTCCTTCTGCGGAAAGGAAAGTTCGGGAATACAATCGTATGTGTCGACGGCAGCAAAATTTATTATCAGCCCACCGCAGAGGTGATAAAACGCAGACAGGTCGACCTCGAAGAGGTCGCGATATTTGAAAATCTGGGCACGTGCTTCGGCAGGTTACCCAAAAAGTATGAATATGATCTGATCGAAACGAAAGGCATCATAGAGAGGCATCTATAACTATGTATATTGTCCCCAGAGTGAAGGCTCTGCTGCTTTTACATCTGTAACATAGGCATGCACTTCCTCTTTGTATATACTCCGCAGGAGTCTTGTAATCCGGCCCACTTTATAACGTCGGCCGTCAACCATCGAGACGGGCAATACCTCGAGAGTAGTATTTGTGATAAAAACCTCTTCGGCCGTGTAAATATCTTCCCGGAAGAATCTGTCTTCTCTTACTCTCAGGTCTTCTCTCAGAGCAATATCCAGTACCGTGTTCCGGGTGATCCCGTCGAGTATTCCGCATTCAAGAGAAGGAGTGCACAGGACACCCTCCCTGTAAAAAAATACGTTGCTGATGGTACCTTCCGTAATTTCCTCATTAACATTTAACATAAGGGCTTCGTAAACCCCGGACTTTATCGCTTCTATTTTTGCAAGAATACTATTCAGAAAGTTCAGGGATTTTATTTGGGGATTGATAGCCTCTTTCAAGTTCCTTTTCGTCCCGGCAATGATTATGCTTATCCCGTTTTGATAAAATGTTCTGGGATATTCTCGGAGTTTCTCTGCAATTATTATGATACTCGGCTCGGTACATAGCGCCGGATCGAGCCCTATGGAACCCTGCCCTCGCGAGACTGTCAGCCTCACATATGCATCTCTGAGATTGTTGGCGATAAGGGTTTCATAGATTGAGATTTTCAGTGCATCAGACTTGATAGGGATACTCAGCCCGATGAGCGAGGCAGAACGACAGAGCCTTTGTATGTGCTCGTCAAGTTTGAATATCACGCCATCGTAAACTCTCATGGTTTCAAAAATACCGTCGCCGTACAGAAAGCCGTGATCAAAAACCGAAATCACCGCTTCTTTGCGAAGTACGAGCTTACCATTGACATATACATACATGTTCAAATTATAACATTCGGATGGGGATAACACGGTGAAGATAGAGGAAAGAGCCGCTTATCGCCCGAAATTCCATTCGTCCGATGCATATTTCAGGTTTTTAAATTCTTCTGCAACAATCAGTTCATCCGTCGAAGGCGATGAAGTCTCAAGCCTCGCACCAAATGTCTCTTCGAAAGCTGCTCTGATACTATGCTTAAATTCTTTTACATCAAGTTCAGGCGCCAAATCACGCAAACCAAGCATCGAATCATTAATGCGGCGAACATTATCTAATTTGAACACCCTGACCACTTCTTCTTTATTAACAGCGAGTGGTAACGTGCCCTGCTGAAGGAGGACATCGGCCCATCTTTTTTGAGCCGAGCCCATAATCTTGACATTATTCAAGGTTATTTCAGCGTATGAGAGCGACTTGAAACACAATGGGCTTCTTCTGTAATCCGGGGCAGATGGATTATATTCTTTCTGCCTTGATTCCGGCATGAAGCCGGCTTTTATCAGTGCCAGTGAAAATGCCTGACTAATTCTATCATAGCTGTTAACCAATCCTTTAGAAAAAATCCCTGATGCTGTTTTTGCCGCAAAACTATACGTGATCTCGTCATCGTGCAAGATTGCGCGACCGCCCGTGGTCCGCCTCACAACCGGGATTTTCTTTGAAAGACAATAGTCCAGATCCAAGTCGCTGATCCTTTGAAAAAATCCTATGCTGACAGACGGTCTGCTCCAGCCATAAAGCCGCAGTGTAGGCGGCGCACTCCCGCTTTTCACAGCACCGGAAATTGCTTCGTCCAGAGCCATATTAAAAGCCGCGTCACAAGGCCCGGAATCGATAAACCGCCACGTATCAATCATAAAAAAATATAAAATGAATAAGACATGTTAATCAACAACCTTGTGGAGCAAGGGGGGAAGCAGGGGGATTACTAAATAAATTCTCTTATGGTATCTTTAATTGATACAGACGCATTAAATAGAGTATTTACTGAAAAAAGTTTTGAGGAGTTTCGGAGGGATGAAAGACAATAAATACCGCATGCTTCTGATTTACACATTAACAGTGTGTATCGGATCAGCATTTCTGCCAGGCGTGCTGTATGTGTCGGCCGGCTCGTCAGCCGGTGGCGAGATAGCGGCGATACAGAAAACCTATGAGAAGATCGAAGATCTCTCAGGGAATTTTACTCAGAAGAGTCACATTAAAGATTTAAACCGCACCGAGTCATTCAGCGGACAATTTTTCATAAAGCGTCCGGCGAAGATTAGGTGGGATTACAAAAGCCCTGATGCCCAGGAAATCCTGATCAAAAATGGAACTTTGATCATTTATCAGAAGAAAGAGAAACAGGCGTTCCGCGGTAAATTTGACAGGGGAACATACGGACAGGCTCCCGTTGCCCTTTTAAGCGGATTTGGTGCCATTGAGAAGGAATTCTCCATATCAAAAAAGAATGGCAGGCTCTTTCTTAAACCGAAAAAGCCCATGGGCGCCATCATGTCAATAGAAATCGAATATACGGAAGGAGAATTCCCAATAAGGTCTTTTATTATCAATGATTCATATTCAAACAGAACCGAAATAATCCTTAAAAACGTCAAGATCAATTCGGGGCTGGATGAGAGTCTTTTCGATCTCTCGCTGCCTGAAGGCGTCAATATCTATGAATACATTCAATGAGCCCTGACGATGATTGTGCGAATTGATCACCAAATTTCAGTCTGTTTATAATGTCTGATGCGCATCCTTGGCATCGATACATCGTGCGATGACACCTCGGCTTCTGTAGTCGAAAATGGCACCGAAATACTTTCAAATATTATTTCCAGCCAGACAGAGATTCACAAGAAATACGGCGGCATAGTGCCTGAACTTGCCTCCCGCAGGCATATCGAGATGATATGGCCTGTCGTAGGTGAGGCTCTCAAGACATCGCACACCACTCTTGAGGATCTCTCCTGTGTTGCCGTTTGCCACGGTCCCGGTTTAATCGGATCGCTGCTTGTGGGCTGCTCCTTTGCAAAAGCCATATGCTATTCAAAAGGGATCCCTCTCGTTGCCGTGAATCATCTTGAGGGTCACATATTTTCGTCGTTTCTTGAGAAACCCAGCCCAGCATTTCCTTTTCTTGCTCTTATTGTTTCGGGTGGTCACACTTCTCTCTGCAGGATCGACGGATTCGCCCAATACAAAGAACTAGGGAAAACAAGAGATGATGCGGCAGGTGAAGCTTATGATAAGATCTCGAAACTGCTCGGTCTCGGATACCCGGGAGGTCCTATCATTGATAAACTTTCAGAATCCGGTAACTCCAGAGCCATAGATTTCCCGAGGCCAT
>JBFLXE010000040.1:0-20444 GCA_040757455.1 Nitrospirota bacterium | reverse complement strand
ACATCAGCGAATGCTTTGAAGGTACAGATTTGGACAGCATTAATAGCGATACTTGTTCTAAAGTATTTGAAAGTACGATCCACCTTTGGGTGGTCAATGAGTAATCTTGTAGCATTATTAAGGCTAATGTGATCCTTCCATGCATTCGCTGTCATCATTTATTTTTCATATCGTATATCAACATCATAATGAATGTAAGAATGGTTCCGGGATAGGTTAGTCCCGCAGCAAGAAAGCTCACCGCTTTTCGAATATTTGTGACTGCTAATCATCTTGGTGATAATGTGGCTGAGATTAAATCCGCCGTCGATACAACTTTTCCTTAGACATCCAATATTGAAATATGCGTAACTATCCGGAAGAAACTTAAAAGTACGTAACACGATGATCGGATGTTCATCTCCATGGAAGTTCTTAATCTTGATCGTGATGCTTGAAACTCCGGGAAAACGTTCAGAGATCTTACCTGATACAATTTTTTGTTGCTTCTTTTCGATTGAAGTATGATATTTTTCTTGGTTAGTCATATTTTCTCTCGAGATGAGAAAGACAAAAAGTACACTATAAAGTGTAAAAATAAGAAGTTATGAATAAAAACAAACGCAAAAAGCAAGCATTGTGAGTCTTAAGAGAATGCTAATCACACATTCCTGAGCAGTCTTTTAAATTTTGTGTTTCTAATTTTTTTCTTCCTTGCTTCTCTTCTTTTGCGTTTATCTTTTTCAGAAGGCTTTTCGTACGACCTTCTCCGCTTTATTTCTTTAAAAAGGCCTTCCTTCTCAAGTTTACGCTTAAGGACTTTCAATGCTCTTTCGACATCATTCTCATTGACTTTAATCTCCAAAAGAACTATCTCCAGCCTTTCCTTGTCTTCATGCCTCCACCGTAGCCACTTTTTCTCTCGTGAAAGCCACGCTGCCTTTGTTGAGGTCTTGCCTCGGCAACCGTTAATGTCTTCCCCATAAATGTTTTTCCGTTTACTGCCGAGATTGCCTTCGTAGCATCATCTTCACTCATCATCTCAATGAACCCAAATCCTCTGGATCGCCCTGTTACGTTGTCCTTCATTATTTTTACTGATTCAATCTCACCATACTCTGAGAACAATTCCCTTATTTCTTCTTCTGTCGCGTTATATGGAATATTTCCAACATAAATTTTCTTCATTTGTGAACCTCTTTGTTTTTGTTGATAATTTTTATCACAATTTACTTTTTATCTTCTTCTTTTGCTTTGAGACCGTCTCTAATTTATTTCGATCACCTCCTTAACAATCATTCTGACCTCCTCCTAATTTCCGTTCTTCTAATGTCCTTTGATGTCGCTTCAAGATAAATAAAGTTATCTTCAGCAACCATTAGAAAGATGACCAATCTTTCGTTCGACTTGATTCAGGGAATAAGGAATAGAACGAAGAAGATCGATCTTCCGCGTGACAAATTAGAAAAACCAGATACTGTTTGACAGCATCTGGTTTCAATAGTTTAGATCTTTAGGATGTTTGTCGCCTTAGGACCTTTTTCGCCATTAACAACGTCAAAGCTTACCCTATCACCTTCAGACAGAGTCTTGAACCCATTGCCTTCAATAGATGAATAATGAGCAAAAACATCGCCCCCTTCGTCTCTGGTAATGAAGCCGTACCCCTTTGACTCATTGAACCACTTGACCGTTCCTTTTGTCATACTGACACACCTCCTTTCAAAAATTTGAAGCATAAGGAGGATGTGTCATAAAAAAACGGGAGTTAGAAGACTCTGCGAATTAAATATAACAAAATACTCCTTAAAAGCTTCTGGTACAGAATAACACACAATTGCGTGAGAAAGCAAACAAACTATGGACCACATAAATGGTGAACCTCCCACTCACATCTACATAGTAAGAGAAACTTCCCAAATATAATTCGAGCTGCCACTGACAGACAATAGAAAATTGACTTCCGAAAATAAGAAGCTAAAATATTTTTAGGCATTTGTTTGGTGATATGAGCATACGTAACTTTTTAATTCCTAAAAGGATGTGATAGAGCTTTGATAAAAGGTATTCTGATCGCACTCATGATCATGGTGATCATCATTATATTTTCATTGGCTATAGTTGATAGTGAAAGGCGCTAAGCCGGACGAATCTGGTCTGTAATTGATTGTTTTTAGGTTTTTATTCCCTATATCATGGTAACGAAGGCAGCGAGTTTTTCTTTCTCGTTAATTTCTTCGGACAGTCTTCCGGCGGCTTCTCTGTTCAGAAATTCTCCCACCAATACCTTGTAAAGTTTTTCGCCTTTATTTGATATGGAAAATATAATGTATGCATTGAATCCTCTTTCCTCAAGTTTCCTTCTAAAATCCTTTGCATAAGCAATATCACTGAAGGCGCCAGTTTGCACGGCAAACTTGCCCTTCGGAGGTTTTGGTGTCACGAAGACGTCAAGATTATCCACCTTCTTGATCTTCTCGGAAAAGTTCTCTGCCTCTTTTCTGTCTGCAAACTTGCCTATTAGAACTTTAAAAAGCCGTTCTTTTTCATCTGTCTCCACAAGCCTTATGTACGTGTGATATCCTCTTTGCTCAAGTTTCTTTCTGAGAATTTGCGCGTAATTGATATTGCTAAAGGCATCGGCCTGTATCACGAACGAACCCCAGAGGGGTTGAGAAGTCTGCGGCGAGGCCGGGGTGAGGCAACTCTCTTTCATATCGCTTGATTGCAATGTTCGCCCTTTGTTTTGCGTAACTTTATATGAGGTGCAGGAGATCATGAGCAGAGGGAACAGTATAAAAATCAAGCTTTTACCAAGAAAGATTGTGGCGTTCATCATGATCGCTTACCCTGCCAAAGTGCCTTTTTATCATTGATATTAATACTCATTATAGCTACATAATCTATAGATAGATTACGAGACTGTCAAGGGCTAATTTTTCCCCCTCATTTTCCCACATTTTAATGAATCCCGTTCATCGGTTAAAATAAGTCATGATAATTGGTACAAGGGTACTTCGCCCGGAGGATGTCGGCTTATGGAATGAAGAAATCATTCAGATTTCCGTTTATTCCGGACTCAATAATAATATTTCACGGGTGGCACTATGTGCTCGTATGTGTAAGAAACTGGGCATACGTTACGTGGTTCATCCCGTGGGCTATTTTGTTCTCGACAAAGAGGCGTATGACTCTCTCCTGGCGTTCGCAAAATGGGCTGATCTTGCCCTCATTCTCCACGATGAAAAGGCGCCGGATGGCGCAAGAATCGCCGGCCAGTACGAAGCACAATTTAAAGAGTCCCTCGACGAGCTGAGTTCGGTAGCTCACCTTTCATTTGAAAACGCAACGGATACGAGGGATGCAAGATGGTTCTGGAACAAGTTCTCGCTGTCGATTACTCTTGATATCGGACACATTGAATCTGCGGGCCTCGATTCGGCGGAATATGTGCGATCGCTCAGTCCAGAGGAAATCAGCAAAATCGACTACGTCCATATACACAGAAATAACGGCTGGCGTGACGGGCTTACAGATCACTGGCCTCTTTCTCCCGGTTGTAGAGAATTAATGGCTCTTAAGGAGTTGATCCGCCTCAAGCCTGATGTAAATGTCATTCTTGAAATCAATGAAACTCAAAGAACAGGAGAAAGTCTTGATCTTTTAAGGTCGTTGAGGGCTGAATTTATCAGGTTGGCTTAATTAAGATTCAAAGACAGTGGGTTCCTGAGGCCGAAAGCTCGCAAACAAGAGCGAAACTTCAAGTTATGAGCTTGGCTAACTTATCTGATCTATGCTCCGGAATTCGAAGCCCACTGATTCCGCCAGGGCCTTGTGGACAATATGGCCATCATAAGTATTGAAGGCCGTTCTGATAACAGCGTTATCCCTGATTGCCTTTTCTATGCCCTCCTTTGCAAGCAGTTTGATATACGGAAGGGTCACGTTGGTAAGGGCAACAGTCGAGGTCTTCGGATACGCGCCGGGCATATTCGAAACGGCGTAATGAATAACTCCCTCAACTTCGTAGACAGGCTGGTCATGAGTGGTCGGTATTGACGTTTCGAAACAGCCGCCCTGATCAACAGATACATCAATTATAACGGTTCCTTTCTTTATCGTCTTCAGCATATCTCTTGTTACGAGAACCGGCGTCCTTCCCCCCGGAACGAGCACAGCTCCGATGATAATATCTGCAACCTTGATCTCGTCTTTTATGTTATGAATGGTGACCGGCAGAGTTTTCACTCTTCCCAGAAACATCTCGTCGATCTTCTGGAGTTTATCCATTCTTATGTCCATGATAACGGTGTCCATGCCCAGACCCACACAATCCCGCGCCGCATTTGTGCCTACAATGCCCGCACCCAGTATCAGAGCCTTTGCTGGCTCCACTCCCAGCACGCCTGTCGGAAGTATGCCCTCGCCTCCATGGATCTTCTGAAGATAGTATGCGCCCATGATTGGAGCCATTCTGCCGGCGATCTCGCTCATTGGCGCGAGTATTGGCAGGGATCCGTTTTTCTCCAGAGTCTCATATGCAAGACCGATGATTTTCTTTTTGAGAAAAACACTAATGATCTCTCGATTTGCAGCCAGATGCAGGAATGTGAAGATTGCCTGCCTCTCTCTCAACAAGTCATATTCAGGCGGCACAGGTTCTTTCACCTTGACTATAAGCTCGGCTTTACTGAACAAAAGGCTCCTTTCAACAAGATCGGCACCATATTTGCTATATTCTGCATCGTAAAAATCGCTGCCTTCTCCCGCACCCCTTTCTACAAGAATATCGTGTCCGTCATTTTTGAGCTCCTCAACGCCGTAGGGCGTCATCCCAACTCTGAATTCTCCCTTTTTAACCTCCTTCGGCACGCCTATAATCATGCGCTCTCCTTTTGCTCAAACTTTTTGCTGAATCAATTATATCAGGACACCACAAAAGTTGACCACACAGGAAAAATTTTTCAATTTTCCCTTTTTCTCTGATAAACTTTAACTTGAAAATAATCTGTGGTCTTGCCACAGAGTTTCTTTTTCTGTCAGCATGAATAGAGAGGTCCCGGACTTAATTCAAAAGATACATGAACTCTTCAAGAAAGCGGGGTTAACCCTGTCTGTTGCAGAATCATGCACCGGGGGCCTTGTAAGCCATTTGATTACAGCCCTTCCGGGGGCGAGTCTTTTCTTTGAGGCAGGCCTGGTAACATATTCAGCCGAAGCTAAGAAAAAAATCCTTGGTATCTCGGACGAGACAATCTCCCGGCACGGAGTCGTGAGTAAGGAAACGGCAGTGGAGATGGCCTTCAAGGTAAGGGAATTGACCTCAACCGACTTTTCGGTTTCGACAACCGGAAACCTGGGACCCGATGTCCTCGAAGGAAAAGAAAAGGGGCTCATTTACATCGCGGTGAGCAAAGAAGGCAAAACCTTCTCGAAGGAACTGAGATTAAGAGGCGACAGGGAGAAAAATAAAGAAGAAGCATCTCTCTCAGCCCTTCGGTTACTCATTGATATTGTTGAGGGTAAAGTTTCTTATGCAGAAAAAAATACCTGAGAATATAAAGAAAGAAATAGAAAAGCTCGTAAAGGAAGTTAACTATCACAACTACAGATATTATGTCCTGGATTCTCCCGTTGTGTCCGATGATGAATATGACCGTCTCTTTTTCCGTTTGAAAGACCTCGAGGAAAAGTATGATTATGTCCTGCCTGATTCTCCGACACAGAGAGTGGGAGCTCCTCCCCTTGAAAAATTCGAGAAGGTTAAACATACAGAGCCGATGCTTTCCCTGGATAACGCTTTCTCATATGACGACGTCAGGGAGTTCGACAAAAGAATAAAGAGATTTCTTGGTTTGAACGGGGTGATAGACTACACGATCGAGCCGAAATATGATGGCCTTGCTATAGAACTCACGTTCAAAAAGGGCTTCCTCTTCAACGCATCTACGAGGGGAGATGGCTATGTGGGCGAGGATGTGACGCAGAATATCCGGACTATCCGGTCTGTTCCTTTGAAGATAGAAGGAGTTGATGTAATTCCGGAGTTAATCGATATCCGTGGCGAGGTCTATATGGATATCGAAGAGTTTGAGAAACTCAATAAGGAAAGAGAGCAAAAGGGTGAGCCTCTCTTCGCAAACCCCCGTAATGCTGCTGCCGGATCAGTCCGGCAACTTGATCCCTCCGTAACTGCAAAGCGAAAACTCTATCTCGCCTGTTACGGGATCGGCGCTGTCAGAGGGATTGAATTCAAGACGCAGTGGGAATTGATAAGATGGCTTGAAAAGGCGCGTTTCCCTGTTCCCGCCATTGTCAGAGTTGGGAAAGGAATAAATGAGGTAATTGCCATTATAAAAGAAATAGAGGAGAAGAGAAAGATGTTTTCTTTCGAGACAGACGGGGCTGTCATAAAGGTCAACGACCTCGACCTCCAGAGGGCACTCGGTTTTAAGACACGTGAACCTCGATGGGCAATAGCTTATAAATTCCCTGCACACCAGGGCATTACAAAGATTTTAGACATCAGGGGAAGTGTCGGCAGAACAGGAGTCATCACTCCCTATGCAATTTTTAAGCCTGTAAGAATTGGCGGGGTTACGGTTTCCCGCTCCACCCTCCATAATTGGGACGAGATGGATAGGAAGGATATCAGAATAGGCGACACCGTGGTTGTCCAGAGGGCCGGCGATGTTATTCCTCACGTCATTGCCGTGATAAAAGAGAAGAGAACGGGAAAGGAGAGACCTTTTCCTGTACCTAAAACATGCCCGGCCTGCGGATCAAAGGTCGTAAGAGAGGAAGGGGAAGTTGCTGTCAGATGTATCGGTCTTAATTGTCCGGCGCAGGTTCAGGAGCGGATAATTCATTTCGCTTCGCGCGGAGCCATGGATATCGAGGGTCTCGGAGAAAAAAATGTCGAACTTCTTTATTCGCGGGGACTAATTAAGAATTTTATAGATATCTACAGGCTGAAAAAAGAAGATCTCCTTGATCTTCCGCGATTTGCTGAAAAATCCGCGCAGAATCTCATCGACGCGATCGAAAAGAGCAAGAAGACGACGCTTGGCCGTTTCCTCTTAGCTCTTGGTATAATCCATGTCGGAGAATATGCAGCAAAACTCCTGGCAAAGCACTTCGAGAGACTCGAGGACTTATACAAAGTAAGTGCTGAGAGAATAATGCAGATAAGACAGATGGGTGAAAAGATCGCGCGCTCCGTCTCGGATTTTTTTAACGACCCCGGGAATTTACACACCATGGAGACCTTAAAATTGGCCGGATTGACGATAACGAATCCGGATTTTGAAGGTAAGATCAAAGAGAAAAAACCATTAGAAGGTCTCACTTTTGTGATAACCGGTACACTTCAACGACCGAGAAATCAGGTAGAAGAGATGATAGAAAGGTTAGGCGGACATGCATCATCTTCCGTGTCAAAAAATACCGACTATGTCATAGTCGGTGACAATCCCGGTTCGAAACTCGAAAAAGCGCTGGCGCTGAAGGTCAAGACCCTATCCTACGATGATTTTCTTGAGCTGACGAAGCAGACGACGAGAGAATCGTAAAATGTGGAATCTGTCATAGGTCATTTCACTATTCTTCTCCTCATAAGTTTAAAAGGATAAGGCGAGAGGATGGCCGCGACTGCCAGGATCCAGAAGATATCCCATATGATCACCGTGAACTGACCCGATGAAAGAGATCTGCAAATATTGACAAGGTGATACAGAGGAGTAAAGAAGGCTATGTTGGATATGATGCGGGGGAGATTATCAAGAGGGAAGAAGATCCCGGAAAAAAGAAACATAGGGGTCATGAAAAGGGTATAAAAGTAATTGAAGGAGTCTATTCCTGGAATGACTGCGGTGAATATCACCGAAATTTGCGAAAAGATCAGGCCCGTCACAAAAAGAACAGGAATTGCAAGAATGACCATCGGCGAATCCACAAGTCCGAAGAAGGAAATGACGGCAATGATAATGGTTCCGTACATCAGACTTTTCGTCGCACCCCACATGAGTTCGCCTGCGATGAGGTCGTCCAGGTTAACAGGTGTGGCGAGTATCGCGTCAAACGTTTTTTGATAAGTCATCCTCACATATGTCCCGTATGTACATTCATAGATAGCAGCGAACATGGACGATGAAGCGATAATCCCGGGTGCGATAAATTTTATATAGGGCACGCCGTTAATCTCTCTGACAAATGCACCAAGACCGAGCCCCAGCGCAGCAAGATAAAGAACGGGTTCGACGAAATTCAATGCAATACTTGATTTATAGAGTTTGGTATAGACCGTAAAATTTCGCTGCCAGACTCTAAATGCACGCCTGATCTTCATTGTCAAAAATCACTCTTCTGTCATTTCGGCTTGTCTGCCTCATTCGGTTATTTTAGAAATTAACCTTTAAACTTCTTCCCGTTAATTTCAGATACACATCCTCAAGATTTCCTCCGTGTATTTCCATAAGCCTCGAAGGGGAATCGATTGCGACAATCTGCCCTGAATCCATGATCGCAACCCTGTCACATAACCTTTCTGCTTCCTCCATGTAGTGGGTGGTGAGAATAAGTGTCGTATTCTTTTTCCTGAGACTGTTCAGTTTTTCCCATACCGTGCGCCTGCTGTGGGGATCGAGACCTGTTGTAGGTTCATCCAGTATGAGGAGTTCCGGATTATTAATCAGAGATCGTGCGAGAATGAGTCTCCTCTTCATCCCACCGGATAGCTCTTTTATGTAGACATCAGCCTTCTCCTTGATCCCCACAAAATCAAGAAGCTCCCGAGCGAAAGGCGCGGAGTTTTTCTTTCCTATATCGAAATACCGTGCATAGACGACAAGATTTTCGAAAACTGATAAATCCGGATCGAGATTGTCTTCCTGAGGCATCACTCCCAGACGGGATTTAATCCGGCTCGGCTCTTTTCTCACATCCATGCCGAATACATTTACAGTACCGGAACTTGGCGGCGTGAAGCAGTAGATCATTCGCATCACCGTTGTTTTTCCCGCACCATTAGGCCCAAGAAACCCAAAACATTCACCTTTTACTATTTCAAAATTCACGTTGTCGACTGCCTTAAGAGAATTAAAGTACTTAGAAAGCCTCTTTGCGACCACGATTTCCATAGAATAAATTCTAACACCATTTGTTTTCGTTTCTACCCCTGTGATAGAATTTCTTTCTAAGAAGCTGGGTCCGTTAAAGGAAATAAAATGTTCAGGTCGTCGAAATTCTCCGTATTTCTGATAGTCCTTTCCCTCGTCTTTTCGTGCGTTCCCAAAGAAGTCAAGCCCCCGCCGAAACCGGCCAAGGTCGCTCTCGTTCTCGGGGCTGGAGCTTCAAAGGGATTCGCACACATTGGAGTTCTTAAGGTTCTCGAGTCGAATAAAATTCCTATCCATATGATCGTGGGAACCAGTGCAGGAAGTTTTGTGGGAGCTCTCTATTCGTACGGATATGATGCGTTCCAACTACAAAAGATTTCATTTGCTATAGAAAGGGGCGACATTGTGGATTTGACAATACCTGATAATGGCTTTATTAAAGGGGAAAAACTCGAAAATTATATAAACCGGATGCTCAAAAATACTCCGATGGAAAAGTTAAGGATTCCTTTTTATGCCGTCGTGACGGATATTCAGAGCGGAAAAGAAGTTGTTTTCGGCAGAGGCAACACAGGCGCAGCGGTGAGGGCAAGCTGTTCTATCCCTGGTATTTTTAGACCTGTCAATATCTCAGGACGATCATACATAGATGGTGGTGTTGTGAGTCCCGTTGCGGTTGAAGCTGCTAAAAGGCTCGGTGCAGATATTGTTATTGCTGTAGACATTTCCGGTGAACTGGAATCAGCTCCTCCGAAAAGCACAATTGAGACGATACTTCAGGCAATCACTATCATGTACTCAAAACTTTCCGCGATGCAACTTGCGAAGGCAGAGGTTGTAGTCCGTCCAAGAGTCGGGTATATAGGCAGTGCAGATTTCTCGAAGAGACACGAGGTGATACTTGAAGGCGAAAAGGCTGCCCTCGAAACCCTGCCGAAAATTCAAGAGATAATGAGTAGTTTAAAACAACAAGGCAATCTGTAACTCCTATATGACCTATCTCTTTCCCATAGGCAATGCCATCTTCTTTAACTGCTCTTTTGTCAGTGGCGACCCATGCCCGGCATAATGAAGCAGAGGCTTCGGAGCATCCTCTATGGGAATCCATTGGCCGTTCTTATAATTCTCGTATATACATTCGTAAGCGGCTCCTTCAACAACCGGGACGATTCCCTTCACATTTTTTAATTCTCTGCCCTCGAGCCAGGTAAGGCTCAATTTCCCATCTTGAACTTTTTTCACAATGTCAGTCCCGTGGCAATCGCCACACTGTCTTCCGTCCTTCATGATTGAGTGACTGTTCTGGGGAGCAAACATGAGGAACGTCTTGTTGCCCGGGATGACAAAGGTCTGCATATTGGCTGATGTTACTTTACCATTGTAGTTCATCAGAAAAACCCATCCAGACAACGGAATAGCCACCTTTTTATCTTCATTAATAAGCGTTTCAAAATGGCAATTGTAGCAACTCACCACGTGACGAACATGGCAGGACTTACAATCGAGCCTTTCTCTGTGTATTGTGTGGGAGACGCTCGGCTTGATGGCGGCGTGACATTTTTCGCATGACGTATCGAACATTCCGGGTTGTTTCATAGATTCGTATTCAGTGCCGTCGCCGTGGATCTCTCTCGCATTATGGCAGTTCATACACTGCATGCCTTTGGCTGAGTGAACATCTTTTTGATTTGCAGCCTCATCCATTTTCTGTATGGACGCTTCTCTTGCGTGACACTCTAAACAGATTTTTTGATTTCGGGCAGCTTCCGTTGAATATGCGAATTTACCATCCTTTGTTACCTTATGACACGTATCACAGGAGGACACATGGCAATGATAACAGGGAAGTTTTGAGTAAGGGATACCAGTAAGAGTCTCCAGCCCGCCGTTATCCTTGTCATACCAGAAAGCCATGCCCCTCGTCGTGTAATGCAGGCTCGAGAGGAAAAAGAGATCCTCTTTCTTGATCTCGTCTCCACAAACAATCCCGTACAATCCGGAAAGAATAAGACATACGAGAAAACAAAAAACAAAGATTCTTTTCATTCTGCCTCCTTGCGAGATGATAAATAAACCTCAGTCTTGATCCTGCACGGATCAAGGGATCATGATATTATTTCTTAGACTCTATCACACGGCCGTAAAGATAAACGCTCCCAGGTCTCTTCATCTATTTCGTCTATAAACTCTTTTATCTGATATGTGCGACCGCAGTCCATGCAGTTTAAGACCGCGACCCTTCAGCCGATCTTCACCTCTACTGTGCCGCCGCAACTCTTACATTGCATGTTTATAGTATATCCCGAGTCGAGGGTTAAGACAAAAAATATTTTCGATCCCGATAAAATTTTTGATTAGGGATTCGCGCTTCGGGTGATATGTTATCATTTCTATAGATGATTTCGCCGGGAGAAGAAAAGGCATGGGAGATCCTTGAAAGTCTTGATGCGTCAGCAGTTTGCCGAAATGCGAGTGTAAAATTCGTTGAAAAAAGCGGTCACTATGTAATCAAGTCATTTTGTATAGACATTCATGTCAATCCAAAAAATAGGATTATCAGTAGCCCTACTCCTCGCGGAATGGATATCCTCATAAGACATGGTTATTTCTCACGGCATGCTTATCTCTGGTATCTGATCCACGCAAAGGAAATGCCCCCCACGGGAAAACTTGTGAGGCCGGTTGATCTGCGTGGAGGCGAAAATTTCTTCGGCGGAAGCCATGCACTTCCCATGGATCGTCTCGCGAAAAGGCATGAAGATGACAGGCAGTCTTTTATAAAAAGCGGACATGAATTCTGCGCTGACATTCTCGACTATGGAGATGCATCCCTGAGATTGCTGCCTCTGCCGAGAATCCCGGTCGTTCTCATTTTGTGGCTCAAGGACGAGGAGTTTCCGTCAAGAGTCGATCTCCTTTTCGACTCAACATGCGAGCGTCAACTTCCCGTCGACATAATCTGGTGCGTGGCGATGATGAGTATACTGGTGATGATGTGAGCTTGAAACTGAAGGAAAAGACAGATTACTTATTATCCAGGGAAAAGGGGACGATTCATAAAGACCCGGGCGGCAAGATCAACGTTGTCCTTGTCTATCCCAATACGTATCATGTAGGCATGTCTAACCTCGGATTTCAGGGTATCTACGGGCTTCTGAACAGTATGAGAGACGTTGTCTGTGAGAGGGCATTTTTGCCTGATTACAGTGACATCGATGAATATGTGAGGACGAATACCCAGCTTTTCTCGATGGAATCGAAGAGACCGCTAAATCGCTTTGATATAATCGCCTTTTCGGTATCATATGAGAATGACTATCCCAATATAATAAAAATCCTCGAATTGTCAAAAATCCCTTTCAGAAGCACCGAAAGAACGGTTCACCATCCGTTTATTATCATGGGCGGCGTCTGCGCATTTTTTAATCCTGAACCCATCGCGGATTTTTTTGACATATGTTTTGTAGGTGAAGCGGATGAGATGCTTCCGGAATTTCTTGAGTTATTCAAGTCTTGCAACGACAGGACAGATATTCTTGCGAAATCTTTAAAAATAGAAGGCTTATATGTTCCCCGGTTCTATACTGTTTCTTATGATTCCGGAGGGAGAATAGCGGCGAGATATCAGTCAGATGACTCACCTGAAACTGTCAGGAGGCGTTGCTTCAGTAACATATCAGGATCCAAAATCACAACATCAATTGTAACGTCAGAAACCGAATTTTCAGAAATGTATCTTGTTGAGGCAATGAGAGGATGTCCATGGAGTTGCAGATTTTGTCTTGCAGGAAAAATATATAAGCCTCCAAGGAAAAAAGGCCTTGAGTCGATTATAAGCGAGATTCATAAAGCAAAATCTCTGACGCAGAGGATAGGTTTGATAGGACCTTCACTCTCGGATTATCCTTATATAGGTGATGTCTTAAGAATCGACGGAGTAGATTTCTCGGTCACGTCTTTGAGAGCCAGCCCGAAGACAGCCGAGCTTATAAATCTGATGGAAGGCCACAAGAGTGTCTCCATCGCGCCTGAGGCAGGAACGGAGAGGCTCAGGAAAGTCATTAACAAAAAAATTTCTGAGGAAGACATACTTCACACGGCAGAACTTCTTCTCTCAGAAGTGGAGACACTGAGGCTCTATTTTATGGTCGGACTTCCGACGGAAAGAAAAGAAGACATGGAGGGTATTAATCACCTTGTGAAAAAGATACGTAGCCTCTCGCCAAAAGGTTTCGTAACTGTTAGTGTGAGCACGTTCGTACCGAAGCCGTTCACCCCTTTTCAGTGGCATCCGATGGAAAATCCCCAGCATGTAAAAGAGCGGTTAAATCTTATCAAGAAGGGACTCCTCCCCCTGAGGGGTATCAGGGTATTTCACGATGTTCCTAAATATGCTTACATGCAGGGGCTATTCTCCCTCGGCGACAGAAGGGTGTCAAAAGTAGTCGAGAACATAAGTCGGATTCAAGACTGGATGAAAGCTGCAGAGTCAGCCGGAATCAACAAAGATTTTTATATTTTTAGAAAGAAGGACTTCGATGAAATCCTGCCATGGGATTTTATCGATGTCGACATATCAAAAGAAAAGCTATGGGCGGAATATCAGGAGGCCCTTTCAGAGTGCTGATAAAAAATACCGCCTGTGATACTATATACCCAAAATCTATAAATACTTATCAATGAGTGAGCATAGAACGACAGCGACGGATAACACGCTTCTTGAGAATATCAAAAATGCATATAGAAGAATTTCATCAGCGGCGATTCGTTCAGGCAGAAGCCCCTTTGACGTAAAACTTATTGCCGTTACAAAAACCGTAGGAACAGAAAGAATTAAGGAGGCCGTAGAATTGGGGCTGAGGGCCTTTGGTGAAAACAGAGTTCAGGAGGCAAAAGTAAAAATCTCAAATCTCCGGTCTCAAATCTCAAATTCGGTCATAGAATGGCATCTCATAGGACACCTCCAGAAGAATAAGGCAAAGACTGCGATCCGACTTTTTGACGTTATTCAGACTCTTGACTCGATCGAACTCGCCGCATTGCTGAATAAATGTGCCGAACGAGAAGGAAAGAGCCAGAGGGTACTGATACAGGTCAAACTCTCAGAGGAAGAGGCGAAGCACGGGGTTGAGCCGAAAAAACTTATGGAGTTGATAGAGGCAGTCTCGAAGATGGAAAACCTGATGCTCGAAGGCTTGATGATGATGCCTCCGTTTTTTGAAGATCCTGAAATGGCAAGACCCTATTTCAGAAGATTAAGAGAATTAAGAGACGAAGCTGAAAGGCGTGGGTACAGATTCCCGGAACTATCGATGGGAATGACAAATGACTTCGAGATTGCGATACTGGAAGGTGCAACGATGGTAAGGATAGGTACGGCATTATTTGGAGAGAGGGACAAAACATGATCGGATTTATTGGCGGCGGGAACATGGCAGAGGCAATGGTAAAAGGAATGATCCGGAGCAACATAAAAGATATAATGGTATCTGAACCGAGGGGCGAAAGGCGTGAATATCTCGAGAGAACTTATAATGTAAGAACCACGCCCGACAATAAAGAGATTCTTGAGAATTGTAAAATCGTAATTCTTGCAGTGAAGCCCCAAAACATGGACGAGGTGACCTCTGAAATCTCAGAAATGATATCAGCGGACAAGATCATCGTGTCAATCGCAGCGGGAATAACTCTGTCGTATCTTTCATCGAGGCTCAAGACAGCGAAGATAATCCGTGTAATGCCAAACACGCCAGCATTAGTTCAGGAAGGCATGTCTGTTATGACCATGTCAGAATGTATTCACGATAAGGAAATGGGATTAATAAGAGATATTTTCACTTCAATAGGGCGACTGATCGTTCTACCCGAAAAATACATGGATGCCGTAACGGCTATCTCTGGAAGCGGCCCTGCATTTTTCGCATATTATGTCGAATCCATGATAGAAGGCGGAATAAAAATAGGCCTCAACAAAGATAACGCCGCCGAACTGGCGGTCCAGACTTTTCTGGGTACCGCAAAACTTCTGGATACGGGCATGAGTCCTCAAAGGCTGAGAGAAATAGTGACTTCACCTGGGGGGACTACTGCTGCGGGGCTAAGAGTTCTTGAAGAAAAGGGTATGAAGGAGATCGTCATCGCTTCTTTAGAGGCAGCCGCGAACAGGTCAAAAGAGCTTGGGAGGTCAGGATAAATGTTTATATTCGCAAATTTGATCATCGCGCTGGCTAATATACTCGACATCCTCCTGACTGTTTATATGTGGGTGATAATTGTCGGAGCCCTGATAAGCTGGGTGAATCCGGATCCATACAATCCCATAGTCAGGTTTCTGCGAGCCGTCACAGAGCCAGCATTAAGGCCTGTCCGTAGGGTCATCGGGTACAGGCTCGGGATCATAGATATCTCCCCTATGATTGTCATACTCGCTATATTGTTTGTAAAGTATTTTGTCATACAATCTTTGGTAGAGTTCGCCTATAAATTGAAAGGAGGCATCATTCTATGAGAATAACGCCGCTTGATATCCAGCAGAAACAGTTTCCCATGAAATTCAGGGGATTTGATGTAGAAGAGGTCTATGCTTTCCTTGAGGTAATAAGAGAGGAAATGGAAGACCTTCTCAGGGAGAACGCGTCTCTCAAGGAGACAGTTCAGAGGCTTGAAAATCAGATCAAAGAATACAGAGATATGGAAACAACATTGAGGGAAACCCTCCTGACAGCTCAGCAGATGGTGGAAGATTATAAGTCAAATGCCAGGAGGGAAGCGGAACTCCTGGTGAAGGAGGCGGAACTGAAAGCGGATGCGATAATCAAGGAGGCACAGGAGAGGGTAATAAAAATCCATGAGGATATAGTGGATTTAAAAGGAATAAGACGCCACTTTAAGGAAGAACTGAAAAGACTTGTGGAAGGTCATCTCAAGATGCTCGAATTCGATAAAGAAAGAGAGGAAGAAGAGGGAGTAAAGAGGGAATGAGGTATGGCGCCCTGAAGGGCATTCACGATATAACGCCGCCTGACACGTATCTATGGCAGGATGCTGAAAAGGCGGCGAAGGATATTTTTTCATGTTACGGCTTTCAGGAGATAAGATCTCCGATTATTGAATCGACGGATATCTTCGTGCGCAGCATAGGTGAGACCACTGACATTGTCGAAAAGGAAATGTATACGTTCTCTGACAAGGCCGGAAGGAGCATTACGCTGCGTCCTGAAGGCACAGCACCGGTTGTGAGATGTTACGTAGAAAACCATCTTTACAATCTTCCTTCACCCCAGAAATTTTTTTACTCAGGTCCGATGTTCAGGTATGAGAGGCCCCAGGCAGGCAGATTCAGGCAGTTTTTTCAAATAGGCGTGGAGGCCTTCGGGGTGGAAGACCCTAAGATTGATGCAGAAATAGTCTCGATGCTCAAGCACTTCTTTAAAAAGCTCGGCCTCAAAGATATAAATTTCGAGGTAAACTCAATAGGATGCAAAAGATGTAGGCCGGACTACAAGAAGGCACTCCTGGATTATATTTCCAATAAGATCGAGTGGTTCTGTGTCGATTGTAAAAGGAGATACGAACATAATCCTCTCCGCATTCTCGACTGCAAAATAGAGGCATGCGTGCAACTGAGGCAAGATGCACCCCGGATTATAGATTTTTTGTGTACCGACTGCAGGGAGCATTTCGGCAAGTTTCTATCTTTTCTGGAGCTGCTGAATATTACTTATGTTGTCAATCCTTATATGGTAAGGGGACTCGATTATTATACGAGGACTACTTTCGAAGTGACATGTGAAAACCTTGGTGCCCAGAACGCGGTGGCAGCCGGAGGGCGGTATGACTACCTCGTCGAGGACTTCGGCGGCCCTCCCACACCCGCTATCGGATTTGCCATGGGAATGGAAAGGCTCGTCTCACTTTTAAAAACGTTGGGTGGTGAGAAAATCCCTTCTCCTGATGTGTTCATTTCCACCATTGGTGCTTCCGCGGAAAAAAAGAGTCTCCTGATCGCCCGCACACTCAGAGAGAAAGGAGTATGGGCTGAAATAGCATATTCGGGTGTCTCCCTTAAGAGTCAATTGAGGAAGGCCGACAGGATGTCATCAAGATATGTTCTCATTATAGGTGATGATGAGATCAGCTCGGGCAGGCTGAAATGGAAGCGGCTTTCAGATGGGAGTGAGGGCGAAATCTCTTTCGACGAAGTCTATGATTTTATCCAACAACATCAAGTTTTCTCACCCTGAAATTGACGCCCAGATCCTGAGCAAGTTCCTTACATTTCTCCACGTCAACTCCACTAACCGTAACCACGGTAACTATTACTTCAGGAATAATTTTTTTTGCTTCCTTTATAAAGGAGATGACTTCGGCGAAGGCGTTGTCAAAAATTGGTCTGCATATCCTGTTATATGTATCTGCATCGTGCGCATCGAGACTTATGGAAATGATGTCAACGACTCCCTTCAATTCAGGCAGGATGTTCCGCCCGTGGATGAGATTACCGTGTCCATTCGTATTGATTCTCACTCTGCCGTTGTTCTGCTTTATCCATCGAGAAAGATTCTTTATAAGATCCAATCTTAAAAGCGGCTCACCGTATCCGCAGAATACGATCTCCTTATACTTTGATGGGTCCCCGATAGCCTTCTTGAGATCTTCTTCTGGCGGCTCTGCCGAAAGTCTGAGATTGTAACCTTTCACATAATCCGTGTGAAATCTCACGCAGAAGGAACATTCATTTGTGCACCGGTTTGTGACATTCAGATAAAGGTTGTCCCTGATCTTATAAGCAATCTCACCCTCCCGGGGAATCTCACCAATTCCGAAAAGACGTTTTGTGTTCAAAACCGTTATCCTTGCAAGATCCTCCAGACTTATACCCCTGATTTCCGCAACAGTTCTGGCTGTATAAAAAAGAAATGAGGGTTCATTTCTTTTCCCCCTGAAAGGCTCGGGTGTAAGATAGGGTGCGTCGGTCTCTATCAGCAAGCGGTCATCGGGCACTGCCTTTACAATCTCCCTGAGGCGACGCACATTCTTAAAAGTGATAGGCCCTGCGATAGATATATGAAAACCCATGGCAATGGCTTTATGCGCCATTTCGATATCCCCGGAAAAACAGTGAAAGACGCCGCTCCGAATTCCGGATTCCTCCAGTATATTCAAAGTGTCCTTTTTTGCCTCCCTGCTATGAACAATCACGGGCAGACCCGTCTCTCCTGCGAGAGCGAGGTGTCTTCTGAAAACGTCTCTTTGAATTTCTCCCGGCGAATTATTATAGTGATAATCAAGTCCGGTCTCACCAATAGCCACTACCTTCGGTCTATCTAATTCGGAATGTTGATTGCTGAGTTCAGAGTTAGTAATCCCCCTTTTAGAAAAGGGGGGCAAGGAGGGATTTGTATCCTGCATCTTGTATCTTGCATCTTGTATCTGATATTCTTTTGCCCATTCTCTTATCTGATTGAATATTTTTTCATTGAAGTCCTTCGCATCATGGGGATGGATTCCGACAGAGGCGTAAATGAAATCATATTCTTTTGAAAGCTCAAGTCCTTTTATGTTGCTTTCCGGATCGGAACCAATCGTAATAATCGCTTCGATGCCGTTGTCCTTTGCCCGTTTGATGACCTCTTCCCTGTCCTGGTCAAAAGCATCCATTTCGAGGTGGCAATGTGTATCTATCAAATTTATCTTCATTTTATTATTTTACTATTGATCGAAAAAGAATTGCTGACTGTTTCTCAGGCGCGTAAGCATCACCTTTTTCATGATAAAGCTGTTCTTCTGGAGGGAGGAATACCCTTGATGAGCGACTTTACGAAATCTCTGGTTACCAGTCTTGGCAAAAGGAGCGCCCCTGAAGGGGCGAATTTGTCCGCCTGAGGCGGATCTGAGGCTGAAAGCCGAGTTTGCAAATTCGAGCGACAGAGCTTAGACTGGTCAGAGATTTCGTTTACTAAGGAAAGGGCATTCTCCAGACCAACGTATCACCGAACTGGAGATGCTTCCCTCAGGCGCCGAATTTTTTCAGCCTGCCAGAATTGGCGAGGGCCAACGTCATGATATGGATTGTCGGAAAGATGCCGAGCTCTCCTTTAAGGCATTCCCTTTCTGAAAAAGATTTTCCTGTCCTTCCGAGTACAAACGGAGAATTCAACAAAACAGGAACGGGATGCCAGCTATGGCTTTTCAGCACAGAGGGAGTGGAATGATCTCCTGTTATTATGAGCACATCGGGCTTAAGACGGAGTATATCGGGTAAGGCACTGTCAAATTCTTCCGTCTTTAAAGCTTTTCCCTGGAAATTTCCATCTTCCCCGTAGGAGTCGATTTTCTTCACATGCACGAAGAAAAAGTCGTATTGCTCATAATTTGTCTTGAGAAAATCGATTTCTTCTTCTACATCACCCTTTAGATCGGGGGCGTCCATCCCCACCAATTTTGCCAGCCCTCTGTACATTGGATACACGGCAATGCAGAGAGGCTTCAGTCCATAAATATCCTCAAACCGCGGCATATCAGGGATCTGCGCAAATCCACGGAGGAGAACAGCGTTTGCAACAGGTTCGTTCTTCAGATTGTCGGTAACTTTTGTGATTAATTTTTCGACTATTGTCGCAGCCCTCTTCGCCTCATGTGTTTCAGGTGTAACAGCAACCGGCTCTTTGCCCTCCTTCTGTGGATCCGTATCTTTTATCAAGGCAGCGCCTGCAGGTAAAGGCTCAGGAAATCTGAGTACTATGGCGAACCTGTGCTCCATCCCCGGCGCGAAGATTATCTCAACATCATCGATCCTTCTGATAGATTCCTGCAATCTTTCTGTAATTCTTTTGCTTTGTTCTGTCGGAATCCTTCCTGCGCGCCTATCCTTCACAATCCCCTCTTTCATAGTCGCATAATTAACACGCACTGCAATATCTGTCTTTCCTAAATCGATGCCCAGTCCCAGTGCCTCAAGCACCCCCCTCCCGATCTGCCACTCCACAGGGTCATATCCAAACAGCGCAAGATGCCCTGGCCCGCTTCCTGGTATAATTCCCATGGATACAGGAATATGCAGCCCGCATGCAGATTTCATCGCCAATGCATCAAGATTCGGCGTATTGGCCAGTTCAAGCTCTGTCTTGCCGTTAATTGGCAAACCGCCCAGACCATCAAGCACAATAAGGATTATTTTTGTCTTGTTTTTCTGTATCAGGCCTCTGATCAGCTTCTGCATTTATCCGAAATAACTATACCCTGAATCTCGCCATCGTTTCTCTGAGGATTTCTGCCGTGCTGGAAAGCTCGGTAGCCGATGCGGCAAGTTCTTCAATGGCCGCCGTCTGTTCGTCCGCAGAGGCTGAC
>JBFLXE010000039.1:0-20650 GCA_040757455.1 Nitrospirota bacterium | reverse complement strand
CCCGGTCGCTGAGTGGATGGTCGGAGAAGAATATCATAGGTTCCATAAAAGGCAGACGAAAGTCGTACTGAGCCATTGCGGAGAAATTAACCCCGAGGATATTAACGCTTATATCGGGGTGGGAGGTTACGAAGCCGCGCGCCAGGCATTAACTTCAATGAGCCCTTCAGAGATTGTCGAGGTTGTCAAATCTTCTAATCTGCGGGGAAGAGGTGGTGCCGGTTTCCCCACTGGGCTGAAATGGGAGCTTGGGTTAAAAATCAAATCCGATGTGAAGTATGTCATTTGCAACGGTGACGAAGGAGATCCCGGTGCTTTCATGGACAGGTCTGTAATGGAAGGCGATCCGCATTCTGTTATCGAGGGAATGATTATATGCGCAAAGGCTACAGAATCCCGGAAAGGCTATATTTATGTGAGAGCTGAATATCCTTTAGCGGTTAAGAGACTTCAGATCGCCATTGATCGATGTTATGAAAAAGGATTTCTGGGAAAAAATATTTTCAACACAAATTTTGATTTCGATATCAAGATATTCCAGGGTGCGGGAGCTTTTGTGTGCGGTGAAGCAACGGCCCTGATGCGTTCCATAGAAGGGAAACGCGGTATGCCCACTCCAAAACTGTGGCGGTCGGCGGAAAAAGGGTTATGGGAAAAGCCAACGGTTTTAAATAATGTTGAAACGTTCGCAAATGTTCCTAAAATCATTTTGAACGGTGCTGAGTGGTTTAGGACTCTCGGCACTGAAAGGAGCGGCGGAACAAAGGTATTTTCATTGACCGGAAAAATAAAAAATGCAGGTTTGATCGAAGTTCCATTGGGAATTTCTTTGAGGGAGATAGTCTATGGTATTGGTGGCGGGATTGAAGGCGGCAAGTCCCTGAAAGCGGTGCAGACCGGAGGCCCCTCCGGGGGATGCATCCCTGCAGACCTCCTTGACATAGAAGTGGATTATGAATCACTCGCGCGGGCCGGATCGATCATGGGATCAGGTGGTATGGTCGTTCTTGATGAGACAAGCTGTATGGTCAACACAGCAAAATTCTTCCTTGAATTTACGCAAGAAGAATCATGCGGGAAATGCATACCTTGCAGGATTGGCACAAAGAGAATGCTCGAAATACTGGAAAGAATCACATCAGGCAATGGCAGAGACGGAGACATTGAACTACTTGAAGAGCTTGGCAGACACATCAGGGCAACTTCTCTTTGCGGTCTCGGGATGACAGCGCCCAATCCGGTATTAAGTACCCTCAGATATTTCAAAGACGAATACGAGGCACACATAAGAGATAAGAAATGCTCTGCCGGTGTCTGTAAAGACCTGATCACATATTCCATCATCGAAGAAGCGTGTACAGGATGCGGCGCCTGCAAGAGAGTCTGTCCTGCAGATGCCATCAGAGGCGTAAGAAAATCACCGCATAAGATCAATCCTGAGATCTGCGTTAAGTGCGGGACATGCTTTGATGCGTGCAAATTTAAGGCAATAATGAAATCGTGATGAAAAATACACAATTTTTATTAAAGACAATCTTAAATCCCCCTTCATCCCCCTTTTGGAAAAGGGGGAGATATACTTCCCCTCTTTAGCAAAGAGGGGTTAGGGGAGATTTTCGGGACATAAGTATGGTAACCCTTAAAATAGACGGCAAGACAGTTACAGTAAGGAAACTCTCCACCATCCTCGATGCGGCGAGAAAACTGGACATCCCTATACCAACTCTATGCCATCATCCTGAGCTTTCTCCTTACGGAGGCTGTAGACTCTGTCTTGTCGAGGTCGAAGGAGTTTCAAGGCCTGTTGCATCATGCACCACCTTTGCGAAAGAAGGAATGGTCGTTACCACAACAAGCCCTTATTTGGAGAAATTGAGGAGAACGAATCTTGAACTAATCCTTTCGGATCATCCGACTGATTGCATGGTCTGCGAGAGATCAGGAGATTGCAACCTTCAGGAACTCGCCTATTTCTATGGAATCAGGGAAAACAGATTTCAAGGCGCAAAGAGAGTTTATAAAAATAGAGATAACAATCCTTTTATTTCAAGAGACATGGAGAAATGCATCCTCTGCGGTCAGTGCGTACGCATATGTGATGAGATACAAGGAGTAAGTGCTATCGATTTTGCCTATAGAGGACTCAACACGAGCATCAGCCCGCCATTTGAAAGAGATCTCAAATGTGAATTTTGCGGCCAGTGCGTCGCGGTTTGTCCGACAGGAGCCCTTACAGGAAAGATGTGGGCACAAAAGGGAAGACAAAATTTCAAGGAGATTGAGACGGTCTGCCCTTATTGCGGCTGTGGCTGCAATCTGGTTCTTTATGTCCGCCGAAACGAAATCGTGAGGGTATCCTCAAGGGGGGACTCTCTCAACGAGGGCTGGCTCTGTGCAAAAGGCAGATTTGGCTATCAATTTGTCAATAGCCCTGAGAGGCTGACAAAACCTCTTATTAGAATAGCCCCAAAAGAAAGTTCAAAATTTAATGTTGAGCAGACAAATCCCCCCCAACCCCCCTTTACTAAAGGGGGGTTGGGGGGGATTAATAATGCATCTCTCTTCAAGGAAGTTACCTGGGACGAAGCCCTTGAATACGTTGCAGATAGGCTGAAAGAGATAAAGGACAAATATGGTTCTGATGCTATAGGAGGTCTTTCTTCAGCCAGATGCACAAATGAAGAAAATTACTTATTCCAAAAGTTCATGAGAGCTGTTATTGGCACGAATAACGTAGACCATTGCGCCAGATACTGACACAGTTCTTCCGTTGCCGGTCTGGCGACAGTATTCGGTTCGGGAGCTATGACAAACTCCATACCGGAAATAGCAAAACACGATGTTATTTTTGTCATAGGTTCAAACACAACAGAGACCCATCCAATTATCGGTTTGAAGATGAAGAAGGCGGTGAGAAAGGGTGCCGAGCTTATTGTTGCCGACCCGAGGAAAATAGACCTCGTCAGGTTTTCCTCTCTCTGGTTACAGCACAGACCGGGAACAGATGTTGCGCTTCTCAACTCCATCATGAATGTTATCGTGACAGAAGATCTGGTAGACAGGAAGTTCATAGAGGCGCGGACAGATGGCTTTGAATCCTTCAGAAAATCACTTGACGGGTAC
The DNA here is from genome assembly GCA_040757455.1 of Nitrospirota bacterium. Classification (GTDB taxonomy): domain Bacteria; phylum Nitrospirota; class Thermodesulfovibrionia; order Thermodesulfovibrionales; family SM23-35; genus Kmv42. The sequence goes on along the minus strand of JBFLXE010000039.1, from coordinate 17,527 downwards.
CCGCCTGAAGTGGGAGAGAAAATTACGGGTGTACCCAAAGAACTGATAATAAAAGCTGCCCTCATTTATGGAAATGCTGTCCGGCCAGGCATTTACTACACCATGGGAATCACCCAGCATACACACGGCACTGATAATGTTTATTGCATAGCGAACCTCGCACTCATGACCGGTAATCTGGGAAGGGAATGCACAGGGGTCAATCCCTTAAGGGGTCAGAATAATGTTCAGGGTGCGACTGACATGGGCTGCATACCGGATTTTTATCCCGGATATCAGAAGGTGAGCGTTTCCGGCGTCTGGCAAAAGTTTGAGCAGGCGTGGGGCGTCAAACTCTCACATGAGAATGGTCTTACGGCAACGGAAATGACAAAGGCAGCACTAAAAGGTCAAATTAAGGCGATGTATGTAATGGGCGAAAATCCGGTTCTGAGCGATCCTGATATGAGACATACTATTGAGGCATTAAAAGGCCTGGATCTTCTTATTGTGCAGGATATCTTCATGACAGAGACGGCAGAACTTGCGGATGTGATACTGCCTGCAGCCTGCTTTGCTGAAAAAGATGGAACCTTCACAAATACAGAAAGACGGGTGCAGAGGGTCAGGAAGGCCGTGGAGCCGCCCGGAGAAGCCAGGGAGGATTCGTATATAATTACTGAGCTGGCAAAGAGGCTCGGTTTCAGGATGGAATATAGTATAATTGAAGAGGTTTTCGAGGAGGCCAAGCAATTATGGCCTGCGCTGGCAGGCATAACGTATAGCAGGATATCAAAATCGGGTCTGCAGTGGCCCTGCCCGACATTGAATCATCCTGGTACGCCTTATTTATTTAAAGGAGGATTTCCAAGAGGGAAGGCGACATTCACGACGGTCGAATATAGGTCCTCAGAAGAATTGCCGGATAAGGAGTACAACTTCTTGCTCACAACAGGGCGGCAGCTTTTACAGTATCATACAGGCAGCATGACAAGAAAAATTGGTGCCATTAATGAGGCATCCCCCTGCGCATATATTGAAATAAACCCTGAAGATGCAGAAAGATTGGGTGTTCACGACGGGGACCTGGTAAATGTGTCTTCCAGGCGGGGTTCCATAGACGTCAAGGTTATCATCTCGGATCGTCCCTTAAAGGGAACGGTCTTCGTGCCATTTCATTTCAAAGAGGCGGCAGCAAACGTTCTTACGGCAAGCAACCTGGATCCCGTATCAAAAATACCTGAATTAAAGGTATGCGCGGTTAAAATAAGTCCGGTCAAAGACACTACTATAGAATAATTATAGAAAAAGGAGGCGCCATGGTTAAGCAAGATTTATTGAAACAGCAGATCTTACTGGAGGATATCGACAAAGCTGGAATGGGCAAAATATCTAAAATAATTAAGCAGGTCTCGGTCAAAAAAGGTGAACAGCTTTTTAAGGAAACAGATGAAACAAAAGGCCTGTGGCTTATTCTTTCGGGGAAAATAGAAATCTCCAGGGTGACTGCTGATGGATGGAGGCAGACCCTGGTCGTCCTGCCCCCGGGTCATTTTTTTGGAGAACTATCCATTCTCGAGAACAGAAAACATGTCGCAACTGCCGTCGCCCTTGAAGACTCAGAACTCCTTCTCATACCGAAAGAGGATTTTGAAAAACTTATGGAAGAGGACTGCGCACTGGCTCTCAAAATTGTCAAAAAGATTGCGATCGTCATGAGTAAAAATCTGAGACGAATGAATGACAAATTCCTGAGTGCATTAATAAGTTACTGAATTGAGTAAATGCGAGTCATGAGGAGATTTTGATATTCCCTCCTTATGACTAACGCTTCCTGCCTGCTTTTAAAAACTTTTGAAAAGGAGGACTTTCAAAATGTCGCTTGATCCAACCAAACATGCAGATTGGCAGATTGCAGAAGAAGCAGAGAAGAGGATGAAGACGTCTCAGGAGTTGGCTGATGAACTGGGTATCAAGAACGACGAACTCCTGCCTCACGGGCATTACATTGCAAAGGTCGATTATGCGAAGGTTCTGGAGAGGCTTAAGGGTAAGCCTGACGGCAAATTCATTGAAGTAACAGCTATAACCCCGACACCCCTCGGCGAGGGAAAGTCGACAACAACCCTCGGACTTCTTCAGGGTTTAGGAAAACGCGGCAAGAAAGTGACCGCCTCTATACGTCAGCCTTCGGGCGGACCTACCATGAATATCAAGGGTTCGGCAGCCGGTGGCGGGTTATCGCAGTGCATACCCCTGACAGAATTTTCCCTCGGTCTCACCGGCGATATAAACGCTGTCATGAACGCCCATAATCTCGCCATGGTTGCGGTCACCGCGAGGATGCAGCACGAATTTAATTATAGTGATGAGCAGCTTGCAAAGAGGAACCTCAGACGTTTAAATATCGATCCCAAGAATGTAGAAATGGGATGGGTGATTGATTTCTGTGCACAGGCTCTCCGCAACATTATTATCGGTTTAGGGGGCAAGATGGACGGCTTCATGATGCCCTCAAAATTTGGCATAGCCGTCTCCTCGGAGGTTATGGCGATACTCTCCATATTCAGCGATCTCGCAGATTTCAGGCAGAGGATGGGCGAAATCGTTGTAGCCTATGACAAACAGGGTACACCCATAACAACCGAGGATCTCGAGGTTGCCGGAGCCATGACCGCCTGGATGCATCAGGCTCTGAATCCCAATATGCTGCAATCTCTTGAAGGTCAACCCTGCTTTGTCCACGCAGGCCCTTTTGCAAACATAGCTGTCGGCCAGTCTTCGATAGTGGCTGATAAGATGTGCCTGAAATTGTCTGACTATCATATTACGGAATCAGGCTTCGGTGCCGATATAGGTTTTGAGAAATTCTGGAACGTGAAGTGCCGTTATTCCGGTAATATTCCTAATGTCTCGGTCATTACGGCCACAATAAGGGCATTGAAGCACCACGGAGTTAACGCGGGTGCCCCACCTGTCGTTCCCGGACGGCCAATCCCAAAAGAGTATTTCGAGGAAAATCTGGCATGGCTTGAAGATGGAATGTCAAATGTAATTCACCACATTAGTACTGTCAAAAAAGCCGGCATAAATCCCGTGGTCTGCATAAACCATTTCCATACCGATACAGATGAGGAAGTAAAATTAACGAGGCGAATGTGTGAAGCAGCAGGTGCGAGAGTTGCTGTCTCCCAGCACTGGCTGCAAGGAGGTGATGGTGCGCTTGAATTGGCAGATGCAGTCCTTGATGCCTGCAATGATAAGGTTAATTTCAGATTTCTCTATGACCTTGATACTCCTTTACGCAAACGTATCGAGTTAGTAGCTAAAGAGGTCTACGGAGCAGATAGCGTAAGCTATTCGCCCGAGGCAACAGCCAAGGCTGAAAGGTTTGAAAAGGATTCCAAATTTAAGGACTATGCAACAATGATGGTAAAGACCCATCTGTCTCTTTCTCATGACCCCACACTGAAAGGTGTTCCAAAGGGCTGGATTCTTCACATAAGGGATCTCCTTACTTATGGAGGTGCGCGATTTATTTGTCCCGTTGCGGGCAATATCAGCCTCATGCCTGGAACAAGCTCCGATCCTGCTTTCAGGCGTGTTGATGTGGATTTGAAGACGGGAAAAGTCAGAGGGTTGTTCTAAAAGAAAATGAAATCTATCACCCTCCCCTTACCCCTCCCGTCGAGGGAGGGGAATAATAGGGAAGTCCCCTATGGCTATGCAACTTCCAACACCAAGGTTATCTTCCCGTCAAGCGAAGGGAAAGAAATGAAGTCCCCTCTCCCCTTGCGGGAGAGGGTTAGGGTGAGGGGTATTTTCTGATGAAGAAAGTCGGATTTATATATGATGACATATTTCTGAAACATGAAATGCCGCCCGGTCATCCCGAATCTCCGGCCAGGCTTCAAAAGATAGCGGAAGTCCTTGAGAAATCGGATAACTGGAATAAAGTTATTCACATTAAACCTCGCCGGGCAGAAGAAAAAGACATACTCAGAGTTCATACAAAAAAATATTTTGAGACAATTAAAACCTTCACCGGATACTATGATCCGGACACGTACCTCTCAAGCAACTCCTTTGAGGCGGCAATGTTTGCAGCCGGAGCCGTTATTGAAGCTGTTGACAGATGTAAGAAGGGAGACATAGAGAGGGCCTTCTGTGCTGTTCGGCCTCCCGGACACCATGCCGAAGCCGATAGGGCGATGGGATTCTGCATATTCAACAACGTCGCTGTCGGTGCGAGATTTGCCCAAGAGATCGGATACGAAAAGGTTTTTATTATAGATTTTGATGTCCATCATGGCAATGGCACGCAGCACATTTTTGAAAAAGACGATACGGTTTTCTATTTCAGCACCCACCAGTATCCTCATTATCCGGGAACAGGCGCAGATTCGGAGAGAGGGAAAGGCAAAGGGGAGAGCTTCACTTATAATATTCCGATGGCATATGGCTCCGGAGACAAAGACTATTATGCAGCATATAATGATATCCTTCCTGCGCTTGCAAGACAATTCAGCCCCGATCTGATCCTGGTTTCGGCCGGTTATGACATTCATTCCAATGACCCTCTTTCTGGAATCAATGTATCATCCGAGGGTGTACGAAGCATAATCAAAGGTATACTCTCATGTGCAGAGACCACGCACCAGGCGCCCCCGCCTTTCGTCTTTGCACTCGAGGGTGGTTATAGTCTCACGGCTCTTGCCGGATCCGTGCTCATCACCATTTCGGAGATGTTGATTTCATAATGTTCGCACATAGATTGGTCTAACTTTTATTGCAAATTACCTGCCTTAATATCTATAATTTCAATAAGTATGAAGACATTTACTTTCCGAAAGTGCGTTTACAAGACCCTGTCATTGTTCTTCCTGATCCTCTTTTTTGTTGCGAATGCCCATTCACAGGACGCGCAAAAAGAAGTCATGGTCATCACGATAAGCGGCGTCATTAATCCCGTTGCGGCTGAATACATCGGCAAGAGCATCAAAAGAGCCAACGAACAAAAAGTTGAAGCACTTATCATAGAGCTCGACACGCCTGGTGGATTGGAAACCTCCATGAGAAAGATTGTTAAAGATATTATCGGGAGTGAAGTGCCGGTCGTCGTTTTCGTCTCGCCAAGCGGCAGCAGAGCAGCTTCGGCCGGGGCGTTTATTACATTAGCGGCTCATATTGCAGCCATGGCCCCCGGAACGAATATTGGGGCGGCCCATCCTGTAGGTCTCGGTGAAAAGATGGATAAGACCATGATCGAAAAAGCGACAAACGATGCTGCAGCCTACATAAAGTCAATTGCCGAAAGAAGAGGAAAAAATGTGAAGTGGGCAGAAGACGCGGTACGAAAAAGCATATCTGCCACTGAAAGCGAAGCTCTCAAAGAAAATGTTATCGATCTCGTTGTCTCCGATCTGAATGCTCTTCTCTCTGAAATCGATGGGAAAAAGGTTCAGACAATCCTCGGCGAAAGAGTTCTCAATACTAAGGGCGCAAAGATAATTAGAGAAGAAATGGGAATCAGGCACAAAATTCTGAACCTTATATCTGACCCGAATATAGCCTATATCCTTATGCTCCTCGGCTTTTACGGACTTTTCTTTGAGCTCACGAACCCGGGCTCTCTTTTTCCCGGGATAATAGGAGGAATCTGTCTGATACTTGCTTTCTATGCTTTCCAGACGCTCCCTGTCAATTATGCGGGCCTCCTCTTGATCATACTTGCTATTATTCTTTTCATACTCGAGGTCAAAATTGTATCACACGGCATTCTGACGATCGGCGGGATAATCGCCATGATTATAGGTTCTCTGATGCTATTCGAGTCGCCCGCGCCGTTCATGAAACTCTCGTTATCTATAATTCTTCCTGCAGTCGTAATAACAGCCTTATTTTTTTCCCTTACTCTAGGACTTGCTTTCAAGGCATACAAGAGAAAACCGGTGACCGGAGTGGAGGGTCTTATCGCAGAGAAAGGTATTGCTGACACTGATATCACACGAGATGGCGGAATGGTCCTGCTTCACGGGGAACGCTGGTCTGCCTATTCAGACGAGCCGATCTCAAGAGGAGAAAAAATAGTCGTCGAGGCGGTATCGGGATTAAAAGTGAAGGTGAGAAAATCAGGTTAATCGGGTTCCTGGGTTTATTGAGTTTATAAAATTATTAGAATTTTTAAAACTCAATGAACACAGAAACTTAAGCGACCGTGCAAACATTTTAAAAAGGGGGTATTTATGCCTTTTATAGGACCATCTTTTGTGGGTTTTCTCCTTGTTATAATGCTCGTACTCTATTTCCTTTCGAGTGCGATCAAAATCTTGAGGGAATATGAAAGAGGCGTGGTTTTCAGGCTTGGACGGGTCATTCCTGTAAAGGGACCGGGTCTTGTCATAATCTGGCCAATTATTGATAGACTGGTGAAAGTAAGTCTCCGTATTGTGACGATGGATGTCCCTGCGCAGGATATTATCACCCGCGATAACATTACTGTCAAAGTGAACGCCGTCGTCTACTTCAGAGTGATGGATGCCATAAAAGCCATCACCGAAGTCGAGGATTTCTTTTTTGCCACCTCTCAGATAGCCCAGACGACCCTCAGGAGCATCCTCGGCCAAAGTCAGCTTGATGATCTCCTTATAAACAGAGAAGAAGTTAACGCAGAACTTCAAAAGGTGATCGACTTTCAGACCGAGCCGTGGGGCATAAAGGTTACGGCCGTCGAGGTAAAGAACGTTGATCTGCCGGAGGAAATGACGAGGGCAATTGCCCGGCAGGCTGAGGCCGAAAGAGAGAGGAGAGCAAAGGTAATCCATGCTGAAGGAGAATTTCAGGCGGCACAGAAACTTACGGAAGCAGCCACTATTATCGCATCTGCACCGTCTGCGCTCCAGCTAAGGTTCCTTCAGACTCTAACAGAGATAGCGACAGAGAAAAATTCGACTATAATATTTCCGGTACCGATCGATCTCATAAAGCCGTTTGTTGAGAAAAGCGGAAAAGGAGAATAAAAGGCCAGGAAAAGATTGACAATAAGCATTCTTTAGTAAATAATGTCTAATAAAAACATTTTCCTCTTGATTTTCTAAAGAAATTGGCGTGAGGGGGGAGGAATCATGCAAAATTTATTCAATAATCAGGAAATGAGAAAACATGTGAGGAGACCTTTTTCTCAGCCCGTCAGTTATTCTATCAGCGCTCTTGATGCAAAGGAGCGAAAATGGCTGAATTTAAAAGGAAATATTTTCGACATCAGCGAAAGGGGCGTTGGTATCTTCACCGACTATCCCCTCGAGCCGGGTCATATTCTCTGGTTCCATGAAGTTATCGAAGACAAAGCCGGTTTCGTAAGATGGTGCGCTAAATATGATCACACTTATAGGGCCGGCATCGAATTAGACGGAACACAGGTCAAAATCTTAGATGAAGAAACAGAGTTTTTCAATAATCGACTTGAAGAGATTGAAAGGAGATGTTTCGCTCCAGATGCAAATCCTGAAGAACTTTTGAGTGCAACACGCAAGGCAATAGATACTGTGCTGGCTGTGTGCCAGGAATTCGAGCAAGAAGTGCAAGATAAGGAAATAATACGTGATGCACGGATCAGATTTCGCGAAAAAACCAACCATATCCTTTCAAAGAGCTATTTCATAAATCGTGCAAGAACCTGGCCGCAGGGATACCAGGGTGATTACAAGATGCTCGAAAATATTTACAGGAATACACCTCTTTCTGACGGGATCGGATATTACCTTGACATGTGCAGTCTGAATACACCTCTTGGTATTGCTGTCAGAAATAGAATTAAAAAGCTCGAAGACATCCTACGAGAAGAATTGGTAAATAGATATAAACCTTCAGTCCTTGATATCGCCTGCGGTTCGTGCCGCGAGGTATTCGAATTGGCTTCTGAAATCGAACGATCAGATGCCAGATTCATATGCGTTGATCTGGATGATGATGCTCTTGCCTTTGCTGCAAACCGGTTGTCTTATACGGGTATTTCACCTCTTACATCGGATCATATAAAGCTTCGCAAATATAATGCCCTTCGGATGTTCGATAATGAACTTAATATGTCCGAATTCGGAAAGCAAGATATCATTTACAGTGTGGGATTCTTTGATTATCTCCCTTCTGACTTTCTCACGAACATGCTCGGTTCCCTTTACAGATTACTTAAGGCCAATGGTATATTAATTGCTGCTTTCAAAGACGCTCATCGTTACAGAGCTCTCGACTATCATTGGATTGTCGACTGGGACGGCTTTCTGCAGCGCACTGAAGAGGATTTCTGGAAAATCTTTGATGGGGCAAAAATTCCGCATGACCACATAATAGAAACCCGTGAAGAGACAGGCATCATAATTTTTTATCTCATAAGAAAGCTGGATTAGAGTCCATCAGGTCATCAGTAATCTCCCCTAATTCTTCTTCATAAAAGAGGGGCAAGTAGGCTCTATCCTTCGACAGGCTCAGGATGACAAATAGTTATTCATGATGAGATGTCATGGTGAGCTTGTCGAACCATGACATCGGAGTGACAACTTGTGGAATATCATAGCGAGCCCTGAGCCTGGCGAGGAATCGAATCATGAATTTTACTGAAGGGTAATATTTTCATGAAATTTTTTGGTTGAATTCACTAAAACATTTCTGTTAAATTATAACCACTTATAGTTCTAAATTAAAGTTTTTTATGAAATTAAGAGATATAACGTGTCCCGAAAAGTAGTAATTACCGGCATAGGTATTGTCTCACCAATTGGCATTGGCAGAGAAAACTACTCAGAAGGACTCCTTCACGGTAAAACTGGGTTTAAGACGATTAGCCTCTTTGACACCTCTCAATTAAAAGTTCATATCGCGGGAGAAATTACTGATTTTGATCCAATTGTTTTTCTCGGAAAAAAAGGACTCCGTACGCTCGACAGGAGTACAAGATTAGTAAATTCTGCCGCCAAACTGGCATTTGAGGATGCTCACCTTGAGATCACAGACGAAAACACTCACTCCATAGGTGTTTCGATTGGAACTACCTTTGGAAGTCTTCATAGTATCTCACAGTTTGACCGTGAGGGTCTCATTGAAGGGCCGAAATTCGTCAATCCATCGCATTTTCCGAATACTGTCATTAACTCTCCAGCTAGCCAGATATCAATTCGATTCAAAATAAAAGGTTTCAATACAACCATATCCACAGGTTTCTGTGCAAGTCTTGATGCTGTGTCATATGCTTCTGATTTTATCAAGCTTGATCGAGCAGACGTTGTTCTCGCCGGCGGGGTTGAGGAATTGTGTGAGGAGACTTTCCTCGGCTTTCATAATCTTGGGTGTTTATCAGGGACAAATGGTGCTGAACCCATCTGTTGTCCCTTTGATGCCAGGAGGAATGGCATCATACTTTCCGAGGGCTCCGCAGTGCTCGTCCTGGAGGAGGAAGAGTTCGGAAGAAGAAGGGGCACTCATATACTGGCTGAAGTATTGGGTTACGGCAATTCATTCGATCCGTCAGCGAATATGAATTTTCCACAAGGGAAAGGACTGGAGAATGCTATCAGGCTGGCTCTGAATGACTCTGAGCTGCAACCCGATGATATAGATTATATTTCAGCAAGTGCCAATTCTTCGAAGGGACTGGACAAGATGGAGACGGCGGTAATAAAAGAGATCTTCGGAAGAAAAGCATATGATCTACCAGTCAGCTCGATAAAGTCTATGGTAGGCGAATCTTTCTCTGCATCAGCAGGTTTATCGCTTGCAGCAGCGGTCTGTGCAATAGAGAAAGGCTTTCTACCACCAACTGTCAACTGGCAGCAAAGGGATCCCGAATGCGACCTTGATTATGTTCCGAATAAAGCGCGGCAAAAAGGAATCAATACGGCTCTTGTCATGTGCGCTGATCCATATGGAAATAATGCGGCAATAGTGATAGGAAAGCACGGTGCCTGATACAGGATGCATGATGCAAGATACATGATACAGGCTATTTCAGGAAAAACGTAAAAAACAAAGTCATATAAAGACTTAGAGATATTTGCACTTGCTAAGTCCTTAGCGGTGAAGGTCCATAAAATTACATTAGAAGAGTTGCCAAAATTTGAAATGTATGAAGAAGGTAGCCAGATAAGACGATCCTCTAAATCTATAGTTTCCAATATTGTTGAGGGATTCGGGCGTAGAAGATATAAAAATGAGTTTATTCAGTTTTTGACCTATAGTATTGCCTCTTGCGATGAAACTAAGGTTCATTTAGAAATCCTTTACCAGACTGGTTCACTTAAAAAAATATTTTAGAAAAGCTCATGACGGAGTATGAAGAATTGGGTGCGAAGCTATATAATTTTAGAGAAGCTGTCATAAACGGCCATCGTGCATCGTGAATCCTGCATCATGCATCTTGACTAATGAATTATGCATTTCGATTTTGAAGAAATAAAGAAATTAATCCCCCAGCGATTCCCATTTATCATGATCGACAAAGTTTTGGAATTGGAACCGGGGAAAAAGGTTCTAGCAATCAAAAATATTTCTGGTAACGACATATTTTTTCTCGGCCATTTCCCTGATATTGCGATTATGCCCGGAGTCGCAATCATAGAGGCAATGGCACAAACAGCGATAATACTTTTTGCTGCTAAGAAAGAGTCGGAAGAGAAAGATGTTAAGAAGCCACTATATTTTCTGGGCTCAGTAAAGGCGAGATTTCACCATCCTGTTGTACCTGGGGATCAATTAAGAATCAAAGCGGTGAACGTCAAATCTCTGCCGACAGGCGCTTTTGTCTCGGCAGAAGCATTTGTTGATGATAAGAAAGTATCAGAAGCGGAGCTTGTTTTTAGTGTAAAGGATAAGGGGCAGGGCTGATTTAAAAAAATTTTAGGTATGAGCATTTTTATATGGAAAAACCTATAAAATTTTCTCATCATGCGCTTGATAATATGTTTGATAGAGGAGCAACAAAAGATGAAGTTGAGATGACAATTCGTACTGGAGAATGTTTTCCTGCTAAAAAAGGCAGGTTGTCATTCCGCAAGAATTTTGTCTATGATGGAATATGGAAAGGTAAACATTACCAGATTAAACAGGTGATACCGATCGTTGCTGAGGAATTTGACAGATTAGTGGTTGTAACCGTGTACGTATTTTTTATTGGAGGTGTCAAATGAAAATTAAATATGATCCGGATGTTGATGCCGCCTACATATCTTTTAAAAAGGGGCCAACCGAGGTGACCACAATACGCCTGACAGAAGACGTCGCTATAGACCTTGGTCCAAATGAGGAGATAGTCGGCATTGAAATTTTAGATGCATCTGAGCATTTTGGCTTTAAGAAAGAGCAACCAGAGATAGAACTCGAAAATATCAAAGTTTCGTAATTCGAGGCAGCAAATAATAGAAGCATTTGTTGATGAAAAAAAGTATCAGAAGCAGAGTTTGTTTTTAGTGTAAAGGGTGAATAGAAGAATAGTCATCACTGGCCTCGGAGTTGTCTCATCGATCGGAATTGGCTGGCAGGAGTTCTGGAATAATCTCCTCATGGGGAAATCAGGCATCAGTCCCGTTTCTTCCTTTGACACCTCAAAACATTTCACTCATAACGGCGGAGAAGTTAAGAATTTCAGGCCCGAAGCATTTATAACAAAGGAAAAAATTAAATCTCTCAATAGATCTTCACAACTTGCCCTCGCAGCGGCTAAACTTGCCTTACAGGATTCCAATTTTTCTGAAGAATATCTGTCCGGAAAGGGCGTAGGCATCTGCATTGGCACAACGATGGGCTCGGTTCAAACTGTTGAAATCATTAATGAACTGGATATTATTCATCAACAGCCAGCCTACCGCGAGGAGTTACTAAGTCAAGTTTCAACTCATTCAACTCCGGCCATTGTGGCCCAAGAATTCAAGATTTGTGGTTCTAATCTCATGTTTTCCACCGCTTGTGCGGCAGGAAACTATGCGATTGGCCATGGGTCCGACTCAATCAGGTTTGGAAGGGCAGATATTGTGCTTGCGGGCGGTTCAGAGCCGTTCTCGAAGGTTGCTTTCACCGGCTTCAATCAACTTTCAGCCGTAGCTCCGGAAAAATGTCAACCCTTCGACAAAAATAGAAAAGGTATGATGGTTGCTGAAGGAGCAGGCATACTTATTCTTGAATCTTTAGAAAACGCTTTGGCGCGGAGTGCGCCTATTTATGCCGAAATCCTGGGCTATGGCCTTAGCTGCGATGCCCAGCATATGACACAGCCTTCTGTTGAAGGTATATCGAAATGCATGATAAAGGCAATGCGTGAATCGAGGATAGAAAAAGATGAAGTTGATTATATAAGCGCACACGGCACTGGAACATCTGCAAATGATAAAACTGAATGTGCCGCAATTAAAGAAGTTTTTGGTCCTCTTTACAAAAAAATCCCGATCAGTTCTATCAAATCTATGCTTGGCCACACAATGGGCGCAGCGTCAGCTCTCGAAGCTATCACGTGTGCACTTATTGTGAAAAACGATATTATTCCACCGACGATAAACCTTGAGACGCTCGATCCTGAATGTGACATCGATTGCGTGGCGAATCAGGCAAGAAAACATACTGTGAATACTGCTCTAAATAACTCCTTTGCTTTTGGTGGCAATAATGCCTGTCTGGTAATAAAAAAATTTGTGAATTGACTCAGCCTCATAATAAAAATCCAAATCACCCTACCCTAACCCTCCCATAAATTAATGCCTTACCGTTAATAAGTTATGGCTCTTTTTGAAATTTTTTATTAAAATAGAGCTATGTAATAGTATGAAATTTCAAAATTATTAAGGCTTGAGATGAGAGGGGGAGAAGTGGCTGACAGTGTAGAAAAAGAAATAATATCCATAATCTCTGATGTCTCCGGATTTGACGAAGAAGAGATAACTCTTGATACTAACTTAGCTAATGACTTAGAGATTGATTCGATTAAGGCTATCGAGATTACCGTGGCAATAGAGAAAAAATTCAAGTTATCAGTGAGGGACGAAGATATCCCGAATATAACAACGGTAAGACAGGCAGTGGAATTGGCGAATACCCTGTTGAATCAGAAAGGAATTTCATGAGAAAAGAAGAAAGATTCCGGCTAAACCGGAATGACAGACATGCCTTATCTCATTACCATCGAGCAACCAGAACTTTCATGTCATTCCCGCTTGTCGGGAATCTTTCTTAAAAAGAGCAATATATATGACGTTACAATTATCAGATGCTGCAATAAATGGCCTTGCGTTGGATATTCCATGGTTGAGATGAACAGTTTTAAGACATATAGCCTTATGGCTAACGAAAAACAGAAAATAAAACATCTTATCAAGGCTGAGTTAGAAAAATATGATGAAATTGCCTTTACCTATATCTATGGTTCATTTGTTGACTCTGAGATGTCTTTCTTCAGAGATATAGATATCGGTATTTATTTAAAAGATTATAAAGATGCTGATTGTTTGAAATATGAAATTGAGTTATCCATTGAATTGGAAAAATGCCTTCAATATAAATATCCAGTTGATTTGAGAGTCATTAATAAATCAAATATTTTATTTGTGCATAATGTTATTCAGGGTGAATTGCTTTTCACAAGGGATGAGGATTTATGGACTGATTTTGTAGTATATGTTTCTGCAAGATACAACGATATAGCGTCAATATTCAATCATTATTTTAAAGAGGCTTATGTAGAAAGATGAGTTTGGATAAGATAAAAATAAATGCAAGATTCGAAGATATACAAAAGGCTGTTGAGAGACTTTCTAAGTTTACAAAGATTGACAAAAATTCATTTCTTTCGAATGAGGATTTTATCCATATAGCCCGTTCTCATTTTCTTATTGCTACAGAGGCATCAATCAATATCTGCTATCATATTATGGCAAAACGGTTAAAAAGAACACCCACCGAATACAGTTCATGTTTTGAATTATTGCGAAAGCATAATCTTATATCTGAGGAATTAGCGCTCTATCTTATCAAACTAATCGGACTCAGAAACAAAATGGTTCATCGCTATGAAGAGATAGATTATGGTTTTGTATATGATAATCTTGGAGAGATTACAGAAAACTTGAAAAAACTGATTGGCGAAGTTTCAAGGTTGATGATTTGAACCCAAATCCAGTGATAATCATAATAAAGACTTTTATGTACAGTCATTGCGAGCACCTGAAGGGTGCGTGGCAATCCCACGATAAGAGGCGAGATTGCTTCGTTTTACTCGCAATGATTATATGAAAGCGCGTGCCTCGGTGATTAAAATATCACCTGGAATAATTAACGGCAAGAGCCGTAATAGGAGGCACGCTTATGCATATGATAGCATTTGATTCACACAAACGCTATACGGTAGCGTCGGTACAAAGCATTGATGGACGGATTATCAAGGAAGCACGAATCAATCATAGCAGAGGGAACATAGTACGATTTCTTGTGCAGTGGGACAAGGGATCTCCGGTTGCAGTAGAAACCATAGAGAATTGGTATTGGATAGTGGAAGAGATAGAGCATGCACAGATGCGCCCTCGTCTGGTGCATGCAAGGAAGGCGAAGTTAATGTTGGGTATGATCAACAAGACGGATAAACTTGATGCACGGGGATTGTATAGGCTTCAGCAGACGGGAACACTGCCTACAGTATGGATACCACCGTTGGAAATACGAGATAAGCGGGAACTACCTCGCACGCGGATGGTTATTGCCCATCAGCGAACCAGGCTGAAGAACCGGATTCACTCTGTAATCGATAAATATGGATTACAGCAGAGATTCACCGATATCAGTGATATGTTTGGGAAAGAAGGTCGTAAACTGATACAAGAGAGTCTCGTTCTTCTCCCTGAGCAGACACGATATGCATTAGAGACATTATTGCATCATCTTGATGAGGTAGAGCGCCAGATAAGCAAAATTGAGAAAAGGACGAAGGAAGTATTTCACCCCAACGAAGAAACGAAGCTTTTAATGACAATGCCTGGGATAGGATTTATCTTGGCAGTAGTGATTAGTTTAGAGGTTGGAGATGTGAGTCGTTTCAGCGGACCTGAGCGCTTAGCATCCTATTCAGGCACCGTGCCACGTGTACATGCCAGTGGTGACAAGGTACGGTACGGGCGACTACGTCCTGATACCAACAGATATTTAAAGTGGGCTTTTTCCGAAGCTGGCAATTCAGTTGCAGTGAATCGAAAGAAGTGGCCCTACCGGCATGTAAGCAATATATATGGGCGCGTTCGTCATCGGCAGGGGCATGCAAAGGCAGTAGGAGCAGTAGCCAGACATTTGGCAGAGGCTACCTATTGGATTCTTACAAGAAAAGAACCTTATAGAGAGCGTGGGGTATCGAGAGTTTCAAAAACGGAGGCATAAGCGCATATTTGTCATGAGCCCTTTTAAGGAAGCTCGCGCAATGATTGCGAAATGCCTCTGGAAAATAATCATGCCGCAATGACGGCGAAGAGATGACTTGGTTATAACCAAATTAAAAGAAACCTCGATTGCCATGCGATAAAAACTAAGGACTTGTCATGGTACGTGGTTGACAAATCTACGCGCTTTCAGAGATGACAATTTTTATCGCTGGATTCGGATAGAATTTGAAAGATGTTTAAGATTTGGATATTAGAATTTAGGATTTACTGTGTATGACGTCATAATCATAGGCGCGGGTATTAGCGGTCTTGTATGCGGATGCTATCTTGCAAAGGCTGGTATGAAAGTACTTATTTCTGAACAACATTTTAAACCGGGGGGCTATTGTACCACTTTTAAGAGACACGGTTTTACCTTCGATGCTGCCGCACATTCATTTGGCGCATATAGAGAAGATGGAATTGTAAAAAAAATATTTAGTGAACTCGAAGTTGATAAAAAAATAAAAATCCGGAAAGTTGATCCGTCGGACATTGTGATGGCACCTAATTATGAAATCTCTTTCTGGGCTGATTTGGATAAAACAATAAATGAATTCCAACAAGCCTTTCCAGATGAAAGTGACAATATTAAGAATTTTTTCATGCTTTTGATTAACTCAGAGCCTATCTTTTTGGTACGTTTAAGGCGTTGGACATTTAAGGATTTATTAGATAAGTATTTCACTAACAATAAATTAAAGGCCATTTTGTCTTTACCAATATATGGTAATAGCGGAGTGCCTCCAACTATGTTGTCTGCGTGTATGGGTGCTCAAATTTTTATAGAATTTCTACTAGATGGTGGCTATCATCCTGAGGGTGGCATGAGGGCACTGCCCGATGCACTGACAGAAAGATTTAAAATATTCGGTGGCGAATTACGACTTTCTTCCTCCGTTAAAACAATAGCGGTTAAAGGTAACAAGATTTCGGGTGTAGTTTTTGGGAATGGTGAGTTCGTGCCATCTAAATATGTAGTTTCCAACTGTGACACAAGACAGACTTTTTTCAGACTTTTAGGGAGAAAAAATGTAAGTCAGGATTTTTTGAATAGAATTAATAGCATGATCCCGTCACTTTCGGCATTTGTTTTATACTTGGGAGTTCATAAATTTAATAATTTGCCTAAACCGGGCAGTAATGTATGGGTTCTGCCTCAATATGATTTAAACAAAGCTTATTCTCTGGTAAGAAAAGGTAAGCTCAATAGCGTGGGCGGATATTTGATGCATTTATATCCTGATGGAAAAAGTCTTCTTTCTTTTGTGCCAGTACCGTTTATAAATAGAAAGTATTGGATTAATAATAAGGAAAAATTAATGGAATCTTTTATAAAAAGAATAGAAAAAGATGCGGTTCCTGGACTGTCAGAACATATTGTATATAAAGATGCAGCTACGCCACAAACACTTCACAAGTATACCTTGAATTATAAAGGTGCTGCTTTTGGATGGGCGGTGACACCCTCACAATTAGCAATTCCAGACCTTAGAAGGCCTTCCTTTATTCAGGGTCTCTATTTGACGGGAAGCTGGACAACTCAAGGGGTTGGAATTTCTGGCGTAGTATATGTTGGTTATGATACGGCCAAGATGATACTCAAAAAGAAAACCTATTCGTGATATCAAAGTGGGTATTGAATCTTGTTGCAAGATACCTAATTTAACAATATGCAATAGGATAAGGTTTTATGTATACTTTCAACCTTGAGAGACCAATTGGACGATACGGAAGAAAAATGAAGATTCTTAGATCTATGAAGAATTTTGTTAAAAAGTGCAAAAAGCATGTCGCGGAGTAAGAAAAGATATAAAACGGTCTGAAAAAGAGCTCATGAATAAAGAAAAATATATACAACAAGAACTATTAACATATGTACACTCTATAGGCAGTTTACTTCTACTTGCTGGAGCTATCGTTACTATTTCACTAAGCGCTTTAGACTTTTTTGTCACACCCGAAAATTTTAAAACATTTTTAATTTATAGATTAATAGCTGCTTCCTTACTGATAGTATTACACTTTGTTTTTAAGTTAAGGAAAGATAGAGTTTTCCAGACAATCATCCTGTTTATTGGCATTTCAATACCTACAACGATGGTTGAACT
>JBFLXE010000038.1:0-20710 GCA_040757455.1 Nitrospirota bacterium | reverse complement strand
TGGAGAGTGTCTTAGAGTTTCCTGAGTTTTCAAGTTTAAACGGATGTAAATTAGCATATGGAAATGATTAAATTATTTTTTAATGTTTTATTTAAGGCAGTATTTATTTTTGTGTCATTGACCCGAAAATACCCCTCTTTGGCAAAGAGGGGCGAAGGGAAGATTTTATGATTAATAATTGGAAACATTTATTCTTAAAATCCCCCTTCATCCCCCTTTTCCAAATGGGGAGTGATGGTATTTTCATGTTCCCTTGTGAGCCAGAGGCTCGGGTCGATTCCTGCGGAGAGGCAAGAATCCGTTTTTTCAAGGTTTTTTCTTTTTTAACAGAAATTTCTCTGATTCCAGCTTGCGCTGGAATGACGATTAGGGCGCTTTATTTATAAAAAACTCAGGAAACTCAATATGAATTTGGTCCTCTTTTTTTGTTAAAATAAAGCAAATCTTCATAGCAGGAGGGGATTAGTAATGAGAAAAGTGATTGTCAGCACTCTGATTTGCTTTGTCTTAACCGCCCTTCAACCGCTTTTATGTTCTTTTTTTACAGCAGATATAGCTAATGCCGGGATGACGGAGGGGAAATTTGATATAAAGGTTAAGAAGAGATTTACGGGCAATGTGAAAGAAGTCGTTATGGAAACGATGACGCTTGTTCTGACAAAAGAAATAAATAAAAAGAACGTCGATATGGCCTTTGCAGTAAATCCCGACACGCCCGTTGTGAAAGGAGAAGAACAGAAGACCATTGCTGATGTCAAGAAGGGCAGCAAGGTTACTGTTGTATATGTGAGAAGAGGCGGGAATTTTGTTGCAGAAAAAATTTTTATTGAACCTTGAGCATGGCCATGTAATTTTGATCATACTATCAGTTTCTATTAATCTCTATTAATCTCTAACGATCTCTATGAGTCTCTATTGAGCGCGATCTATCAGGCTTTTCAGATGACGCAATCTCTCTTGCACGGCAGCACTTTGCGGACTAATTTCTTCTGCTTTCAGATAGGCAGTAAGTGCATCAGGATAACTCCTTTTCGCCAAAAAAGCATCCCCCATTGTAACGTAGAAATCACTTCTGTTCTTAAAATCGCGTGCTTTTTGCGATGCTTCCATGATGATTTCATTCCAAACCCATTCCTTCGGGATTTTCAGTCTCTCGATTAAATCTGAATTTTGCGGCCTTTCTCTGATAAAAATGACGGAGTTGTCATCCATATAAATAAGATACCATGCAGGGTCATTATAAAGAGCCGGTATTAAAGGTACAAGCTTTCCGGTAAAATCGGCGACTGAGAAGGTCACAATAAAATTGATGTCATAGGCATCGAGTATCGCTTTCCATTCAGGCATTCCTGCAAAACTAAAAGAAGAAGCCTCCAAAATTTTATTGCTCTGGAAATAGATTTCCTCAATCAATCCTCTTCCGTCGATAAAGACCTTGTAGTCAGGATAAAGAGCCCAGATCAAATATCCTCCCCATAAATAAGGATTGAACATGTTTCCGGAAATCTTGTTTTCCTTCAGAAATCTTACTGCACCGTCAGGATATCTGCCTTTCCTGACACCCTCATGGAAAAAATTATTATTGTTTAGAACGATAACAATAAAGATAGATAACAATACCGGCACTAAAATATTCCATCTGGATGATTTTTTACCCGAGAAAGGTTTTTTTATCATTTTGTCGAGAAAGACAAACCATTGTTTTTGTGACAAAGATCCGAGCGTCTTCCCCCCGTAACGCGCAATCATAAGAATAGAGATCGGTGTAAAAAAAGGTATTACCCGCGCGGCAGAAAGACTCATGGCTGCAAAAGCGACAAAAAGCATGATATCTGTGATATCCAGTTTTTTTACGTTAATCAGAAATAGTAAAAAAGTGAAAATTAGCAGGAACAGGAAGGTGAAAAGTTCCTGCGTATAATATCCGAATTGAAGGAAAACGAGAGGCGATTTTGCTTCAACGATAGTCTTCATATAAAGGCTTTTGTTTATCTCAATCAAAAGAGGAATTACATTATAGCCGTTTGGATTGATGAGAGAAGAGAATATGGAAAGGAACCCAAAGACTATCAGATATTTCAATGAACGCAAGGGCAGGGCAGGTCCCGTTTTTTTTAAGAAGTATTTTACATTCTCCGCGCACATGTATCCGGCGATTATGGCAATTCCAAGGATAAATCCACCATGCATGTTTGCCCATAAAATCATCAGGACAGGGATTGGCAATATGTACCTGATCTCTGACCTAAGAACCGAGATTCCCTGCTCTTTTCTGCCCATCGAAGTATTATCTCTTTCTAAGGTCGCTTTTCTATAGCCTTCAAGAAGATAGACAGTCAGAAAAGAAAAGAGAAAAGAGAAGAGCTGAGGCCTCTCTCCAGTAAAGTTATAAAATATTAATACTGCCGGTGCAAGAAGAAGGAAAGACGTCAAAAAACCCACTCTTTCTCTTCGTATTCCCGCATATAACAGCAGCATGAGTAGAGTGAGAATTGCCGCTCTCATATAGATTATCCCTTGGAAATTGAAAACCTTATAAACTGCGTAAAAGAGGACCTGGGCGACCCAGTATTGGGTAAGAATGAATTTTATTCTTTTGGATTCCGGATTTATAGGATCTTTCGGCAGAGACGTAAAGGCAAAAGGGTCCTTCTCCGGAAGTGATTTTGTCTGATATATGTATTCGCCTGTTTTCAGATGCCACCAAAAATCGGGGTCCCATATTTTGGCGTTAAAAACAGCAAAGACAAGAAAGAAGGCCAAAAGGAAGAGAATAAATCGGGATATCTTTACGAATATTTGTTTATTCATGACTCGCCCAAAACAGGATTTAATAAATTACCCAAATCCAGCGATAAGGGTACATAGAAGTTTTCATTAACGGTTATCGCTGGATTTGGGAATTATTGCTCATTTAGTCATTTTAGCTTGAATTTACATGATAAACGATATCGAAAGTCCAGTTCATCATTTCGAAATAAATCCTTGCCTGTTCGATCGTACCATCATAAGAATGTTCAGGATTTCCGATTAAGACATTGAGTTCGCCCAATACTCTCTCTTCCGGATCGTAGTATTTAAAGTCGAAATTTTCGTCAAGATGCACTATAACCGCCTCATAAAGATTTCGGCCAGACACAATTGGCAAATAGAATGTCGGAACAGCCTCTGCTAAAACGAAAGCGTTTATCCGGATGATGTCTGAACCGAAAGTCACGATTCCTGTAGGGCTAACAGGACCGTGATATGCACTGCGGCTAAAATAGAAGGTATCAACATTGTTCAAGGTGATGTCCTTTAGTTTCCTGAACTGATTTTCAATATCGTTCGTCATAATATCTCCTTCAAACTTCAAAAGGATTCGAGGATTCAAGGGTTCAAGTGCATTTTTTATTATACAATTTGTAAATAAATTCATGTCTACCCCCGATGACATGGACACGTAGAGATTGATGGAGACTGGGGACTGGAGACTGGAGAACTGGAGAATAGAGACTGGAGACACGATAAAGACTTATAGAGACCCAGCAGAGACTGGTATAACTCTTCAGTAAGCGGTGGCTCCAGTCTCAATTTGTCTCCACTTGTCTCACAGTCTCCATTTGTCTCAATTTATCTCTTTGTCATTTTTCCCATTGATCCTTCTTCACGAAACGTTCTAAGATTTACTATGATTACACTTTATTCACCCCTTGGCCTGTCAGAGGGCCACAAGCTGCTGGAGATTGGCCTTGGAAGCGGCTACAGCGTCGCTGTGGCATGTGAAATTGTGGGAGAAAAAGGATTGGTAGTATGTGTGGAAATCGATCCGGCAGTTTTCGAGAAAGGTAAAAAATACGTTGATCAATCAGGACACAGGAACGCCATCCTTGTGCTGGGTGACGGAAGGCTCGGATATCCAGTGATGGCTCCGTATGACAGAATATGTGTCACAGCCTCCTGTGCCGAGGTGCCTGCTCCTCTTTTCGAACAACTCAAGACAGGAGGAAAGCTGATTGCACCCGTAATAAAAGATGGCATCCAGTATATTGTCTTGTTTGAGAAAACTGATAATGGCATTGAAGAAAAAATTATCGATGACATGATTCTAAATGTTCCCTTCGCCCCGATGAAGACGCAGTAGAGACTGTGATTAAAAGTAAAGGGTTCGAGGATTCCCGCCACGGTCGGGTCGCCGAGGCGACAAGGATTCAAGGGTTCAAGTGTTTATTTTCGAGGGATTTAATCAGTGCCTTAAGCATCCTTTCAACCTCTCCAATTTCCTTTTGAAGTCCCTCTATTTTTTCGTCTTTGATATAACCTAAATCTCTTGATAAAAGAATCTGCGTTTCCAACTCACAGTTAGAACCATAAGCTATATACAATGACTGAATATATTCTCTCGTAGTCTTTCTTCCATATCCCTCTGCAATATTAGATGGAACAGAAATCGCTGCTCTTCTTATCTGGGATGTCAGACCATATTTTTCCTCATTAGGAAAGTTCTTTGTAATTTTATATAATTCTACACAAAGCTGATAGGCTTTTTGCCAGACTTTTAATTCTTTATAGTTTTTAAGCATTTCACTGGAATCCTTGACTCCTCGACCACTGGAACCCTGTTTAACTCAGCCTTCAATTTCCCTCATAACCAGTTCGATGACCTGCGGAATTTTTTCCTCGAGTGCGGGGGAAAGTCCGATACCTGCATCGATCTCCTGGGGCGTAATGCCAATAAATATGACCTCATCGGGTTCGTTTCCCAGATGTTCAGCCGTCTTGAGAACATAAGAAAAATCGATCTCGTGAGCCGAGCGTAACATTTCCTTATGGTACTCGATATCTTCGCCAGTGAATCTGTAAAGAGTGCCAGGAGGGCTGTCGGCTTTAACCACGTCGATAACGATCACCTTTTTTCTGCCCTCAATATAGTAAAGGAGGTCAATGCCCATAGTGCCTCCATCCATCACTTCAACATCGGGCGGAAGGGACACGTCCATCATTTTCTGAATGACATGAACACCAAACCCTTCGTCCCTGAGGATGAGGTTTCCGATGCCGAGAATGAGAACAGGCTTCTTGTTTTGCATGTTAATTTGACAGTCTCCAATCTTTATTGTGAGTCTCTATCAGTCTCCAGTCTCTATTCTCCACTTGTCTCATTTCCCGATTTCCTTCATCACCGCCTCGATAATCTCGGGTACCTTTTTCTGGAGGGTCGGTGAGAGTTCCATGTTGAGTTTTAAATCCCTTTCGCCCATGTCTTCCGGTTCGATGCCGATGACAACAAGCTCTTTAGGGTTCGTCTTCATTACCATGGTCATGCGGAGTGCGTCCTCGAATTCCGATTCCTGTGTTGTCCGTAGCCCTGTGCGCGTTTCGAGGAATTCCTTTTCCGAAAGGCGATAGATAGTCCCGGGGCTGCCACCTGCCTTCATGGCATCGACCACGATAACTTTATCGCGCTTTTCGATGATGTAGGGAAGGGCAGATACGACAGTCCCTCCCTCAACCACCTCGACATCAGGAGGAAGATTCATGTTCTTCATCTTTTCGGCAATTTGAATGCCGACACCTTCATCCTTGAAAAGAAGGTTGCCTATTCCCAAAATCAGAATCTTTTTTTTGTCAACCATACAAAAAGCCCTTTCCAGAAAGATTTTTTTGACAAACTTACGAATTATAACCTAAATCCAATGGACTTTGGAAAACCTTTGCCTATTGTCATTGCGAACACCCGAAGGGTGTGAAGCAATCTCGCAGTCTTGGACCCGCATAAGTAAGGTGCATTGAAGCTGTCATTCCGGCTTGTCCGGAATCTTTCTTTAACCCTCATCCAAAGAAGGATTTCCGCCAAGCGGGAATGACAAACAGAACAAAATTCAGATTTTAGCTGGCTAAAAAATATCACTCTATGATATATTTAACGATGCTTACCAAGGCGGAGACGTGGGCGCTTCTCAGGAAGACAGGATCTGTGAAAGGATCAATGCCCGACGATCTGACGTGGGACCTGTATCAGGTGGATCTCAGCGGGGCGGATCTCACAGGAGCTGATCTCAGTGAGGCTGCTATGGAGGAATCGAATCTGAGCAGTGCCATCCTTAATGAAGGAACTCTGAGCGATGCAAATCTTAGCGGCGCAAATCTCGAAAAGGCGACTCTTGTCAAATGTGATCTTACCGCATCACATCTTATAGATGCTAATTTCAGCGAAGCGGATCTTACAGAGGCAAATTTGGCTGAGGCTAATCTCAGCGGAGCTAATTTTACGCTGGCAAAACTTGCAGGTGCGAATCTAAGCGAGACCTTTGTGAATAACGCTAATCTCAGTCATGCGAACCTCGTACAGGCAAACCTTGCCATGGCCAGCCTTGCGTCTGCAAGTCTCGGCGGCGCGAATCTAAGCGGGGCAGACCTCAGTTCAGTCGATCTTAGCAGTGCAGATTTATCAGGTGCCGATCTCAGCGGAGCAAATTTTACCGACGTTCTGGCGCACAAAGCTATTCTGATCGGGACAAATCTCAGTGGCGCTAATTGTGAGAATGCGAATTTTTACGGAATTGCCGGAAGTGGAGTAAATTTGAACGCTGCCAATCTGAGCAATGCCAATTTCTTTGAAGCCAACCTGACCGGATCGGATTTGAGCGGAGCGAATCTCAGTGGAGCAAACCTATCATCATCCAACCTTAGCAACGCGATACTCAAGGGGGCAAACCTAAATGGAGCTGATCTCACCGGAGCCAACCTTGAGGGAGCGGATCTGACTGATGCAATCATAGAAGCCACTGAGCCTTGAGCCTTTCACCCGATTCCTTACAGTGACGCTTTTTTACTTTGTCATCGTGAGCGAAGCGTGGCGATCTCGTCGTTATTAATGGTAAGACAACTACGAGATTGCTTCACTTCGTTCGCAATGACGACCCTGACACCTTTCGAACACGGAGAGATTGCTTCGTCTCTGTCCGCCTGAGGCGGAGCGGCTCCTCACAATGACCAAGAAAACGGGAATTGCAACAGGTTTTCCAGACCAAAAAAAGAGGTGCCCGAAAGGCACCTCTTGAATTGTAGGGGCAATTCATGAATTGCCCCTACAAAATTGTTTCTGCAACTATTTGATCGAACAACCAGGCGGAACCACCTCGAACTTGGTGACTTTCTTCTTGTCAGGCGAAACAATGTGAACCGCGCAAGCGATACACGGGTCGAAGGAACGGACGATTCTGCCGATCTTTGTCCTTCCTGTCGCATCATCGGTGACAACGGTTCCCATAATTGCCTGCTCAATAGGTCCGTTCTGGCCATAGGTGTCTTTCGGACTGCCATTCCATGTTGTTGGAACTACGCACTGATATGAGGTGACCTTTGTTCCATCAATACGGATCCAGTGTCCGAGAGCACCCCTTGGAGCCTCGGTGAGGCCATAACCCGCTGACGATGTCCTCGGGATATTCCTGTGCCGATAAGTCTCACCGGTTGTGGCTGTCGTGGTGAGAGCTGCAATCCAGTTCTGCATCTCATCTGCAACGCCTTGGCACTCAAGAGCCCTGGCAGCGTGTCTGCCAAGGACGCTCGGCATATTAGCGAGACCCGTTTCAAGAGCAAGCCCTAGAGCGCCAGTAATGAACTGGTTCACCACGCTGACCCAAGGCTCAACGCCAGCCAGATAGTTAACCATAATACGGGCGAGTGGGCCGACCTCAGCTACATTGGTGTTTGCAGAACCAGCGCCTGTCTGGTACCTTGGTGCCTTCACCCAGGAGTACGCTCCGGCCTTGCTACGGTCGGGCTTTGTCACACCGACAGACGGATTGAGCATATTGTAAGCGCCGAGAACACCCTCATCATAGTAAGAGTACTTGATGTGCTCCTCGATGTTGGCGGGATTAAGCGGAGATACTGTCCATGCGCTTACCGCAGCGTTAGTACAATCGGCAAAGCCACCTGTTATAAACTGAGTATTTGAGGCGGTCGGGAAGGTACCATAAGCCAGGTACTTCTTGCAGCCCCTTCCAACGCCTTGAGCTGCTGAACCGACGAGGAGCGAACCGCTGAATGCCTGCGCAACTGTAACAACGTTCGGGATATACGTGTTGTCGATGAAGTTCCTGATGGTGCTAAGCACACCCGACATATTTGTTGCCAGGCCGCCATCGACGACCTTTGTAACGCCGCCCGGAATTAGTGCTGGCGTGCATGGCTGCTTGCCACTTGCATATGCGGCAAGTCTGTGGGCCTCGCGCCTGATATCCAGAGCTGTTACGTAGTTGAGAATAAGTGTGGTCGCAAGACCAGTAGTTGCAGGTGTTGAGCCGACCATATCGGCTGTATTATCTTTCGGCCACCATGGCGCCTGGCCGCTGATCGGACAGCCGGCATATGCTGTGTTGATATAATCCAATGCTGCCAGGTGGTAGAAGTGGAGAATGTGCGACATGACCAGGTCAGCGCCCTCGATGATGTTACGGAGAAGGTTACCCTGGACCGGTATATCAGTCGCCCCGCTACCTACTGAAGGCATACCTGGAGCGACCTGAGTAAATCCTAAAGCATTATCTACGCATCTCACGGATGCCATCCCATGTGCAGTGGGTCAAACGCCTCATATTCTCTGCGTTAGGATGACGGCATCCCTGGGATTCCTGTTAGCCATGATAAGTTCGAAACCGCGGAACATCTTGCCCTGACACTGTACGTCAGTCGCAGCATCACTGCCATCGGTTTGGATTTCAATGGCTAAATGTCCTTCTATCCTGGTTATAGGATCGAGTATTACTGTTGCCATATATTTTTACACCTCCTTTCTTATCTAATGTAATGGAATGGGGACATTCTGTCAGGGAAGTAATTCTGCACACAACCCTGACATGGTGCACCCGCACCTACACACCAGTTAACACCTACCTGCATATAGCCTGGCGACTGCCATTTCCTCAATGAACAGTCAGATTTTGTCCTTGAACCCTTGCATCCGGCCTTTTTCAAGCAGCGCCCACCTGGAACGTTCTGGGCAGGGTCGCCAATCCTTTCGGGTTCAGCAACTGCCAAAGGGCTCAGCGGTGTCACGCCGACAAAACCGTTTACCTGACCTCCAGAGTTGCTTGTTGCAAATCTGTCGCAGGAATTGCAGATTCTTTCACCATAATACATCCTCGGCCTGCGAAGCGCGTCGAGCGCCGGCTTTTGAAGACTATTGGCCAGCATATACGCGACTGTGCCAACGATCCAGTTCGGATTCGGAGGACAGCCCGGAATGTTGATGATTTTGCTTCTGGCACCGCTTCCGAGGTGGGCGAGAACCCCTTTTGCACCGGTTGCATTTCCAGCCGCTGCAGGAATTCCTCCAAAAGACGCACATGTACCAATAGCCAGAATAGCTGCGCAATTAGAGTGGCCTGCAAGGTAAGTTACCACATCGCTCATATTATCAGAAGAAGCACCGGTATAGGTTCCAATCTCGCAGTATCCGGCTTGAGGTGTAATTGCGCCTTCTACCGCGAGTGCAAAAGCTGAAGTGGTCAGATTTGGCTGCTGGGTGGCCTCGTTGCTCATAGCAGCCATTAGAGTCTCATGCATCTTGAGTTCAAGTGTTTTCGAAGCCTGTCCCAAGAGCAGGAGTTCCTGGATTGTCGCGTAATAGACTGAATTCGCAAGGGACGTCGTACACCCTGTGCATGCCTGACCTGCGATCCATAAAACCGGCAGTCCGCCGGTTGCTGCCAGGGCCTTTTCGAGCTTCATAAGGTCCGTTGCGGTCAGTCCGAGCGCACCCGCAGCAATCGAGCAATATTTTAGAAATTGTCTACGGGAAATAAGCATGATCTTCTATCCCTCCTTTCGTATTTTTTCAAAAAACTTTTTAGAGTACTCTTGCGATTTTTTCCCAAGCATACGCCCCGCTTCGTCGCATGAAGCAATTTTTTTCACTTCGCCCTGAGCTTTTGTGAACTCATGGTATGCGCCGAAAACGTTCTTCAGCGTATCCCTGGTGAGAACCTCAAACAGAAGCTCTCTTCTTGTAAAACTCTTCAAAAGTTCCTCCTCACCATTACCTTGCTGTATGACAATCAAGGCACATCTGAGAGCCGGTGTTATCGGACCTCAGGAAATAGACCTGATAATCGCCTTTTCCCGGATAGGTGGCGAGGTCATGCACTGAATGGCATGTCGCACACTCAAACCAGTAAATATCTGTGGTGCCCGCAATACCATAGAGGAAGTAATTGGTTCCACTGATACCGCCGGGGATAGCGTATCTTGGAGTCGGAGTTGTTCTCACCTGCGCGAATGCCGGGAAGCTATTGTTGTCAAGATCGGCATTTGCGTTAAAATTGAAGCTTATCGGGTGCTCGTTTGTGAGATCAAGCCCGAGGTCTGCACAACCTGCAACCTCGATATCGTAGGCAGCGTCCGGATTGGAGCATGGTCCCGGATAGTTCACGAGTTCACTGGCTATGCCGTTATGGCACACAAGGCAAAGAGATGACGGAGACCTTGGCTGAACTGTCGGACCCATGTCAAAAGAAATCGAGTTGTACAGGATATATGTTTGAGCGGCTTGTGACCTGTTCCACAACGGATATTGCCCGGTTCCGCTGTGCGGTGTATGGCACATTGCGCATGGTTCGGGAGCTAAATCATGGGGTGTTCCAATGACTGTAGCCCAGACAGTCGCTACGCCTGCCATAAGTGCTAACGCAAGCACTAGCAATAAAACCTTCTTCATCATTTCACCTCCATTTCTCGGTTAAAAAGAGTTAAAACCCACTACACAGGCTGAAGCCTGCAACCAACAAATCCTCTCACCTCCTTTCGTCAGGAAAGATTTTTTGAAAGCCCCTCTGATTATCGAGCATGAAGCGTGTTGCGGGGAACTCAACCGACGACAGGATAGATTCAAAGACTGCAAAAAGGCTTTCGACAGATTCATTTTATCTACCCTCCATAGGGGACACTTCGAGCTTCGTGCTCAAATAGTCTTCTTCACCTTATATTTCAGACAGGATGAATTATTAATTTATGTTATGACATACTAAGAGAATCAAATTCAATCGCGTGAGAGTTGTAATTCAATCAAAAAAAAGTTCTACACAAAATTGAAACTAAAGTTTACGAGTGCTGACTACTTATTAATTACTGCAATGTCATCCCCTTCTTTAATCCTGCCTCCCTTTAGAACCTTAACAAAAATCCCTTCTTTTGGCATAATGCAATCGCCGGCTTGTTTGTATATTTCGCAACGTGTATGGCATTTCTTGCCTATCTGGCTCACCTCAACTTCTATATCTTTGCCAATAGTCATTTTTGTCCCAACAGGAAGTTTAAGCAAGTCAATCCCCTCTGTCGTGATATTCTCTGCAAAATCACCCGGACTTACTTTACACCCCATAGCCTGCATCTTCTGTATACTTTCTAAGGCCAGCAGGCTCAGTTGTCTATGCCATTGCGAAGAAGCATGTGCATCGCCTTCAATGCCGTAATTTGTTTTAATAACGGCTCCTGTGGCTGGTTTCTTCCTGACACCTCTTCTGTCGCTTATATTGATAGAGACTACCTTGCCTTTCATGTTCACTCCTGAGTAGAATTGTGATTTAATCCACATCCAGCGATAAACGTACAAACCATTTATTGTGTTACCCTGAGCCGTGAGCTGCCGAACGGTCGAAGGGTCGAATGTCATGGATTCGACAAGCTCACCATGACAGGTTACGATGTCCTGCTGAGCCTGTCGTTTGTCATCCTGAGCCGTGAGCCTGCCGAACGGTCGAAGGATGACACTTTGATAATTCGACCAATTTTTCATAATTTCCCAAAATTAAAGCTTCCTTTTTCTTTCTTGACCAGCCCTTTATTTGCTTTTCCCTGGAAATCGCTTCATTAACTTCTGCATATTCTTCAACATGCATCAATTTCACAGGTCTTCTGTCATGAGTGTAGCAGCCTGCGATGAGCCCTTGTTCGTGCTCATAGAGACGTTTTTCTATGTCGCCGGTTACACCGGTATAATAGCTTCCGTCTGAACATCTTAAAATGTAAATGTAATAGCTTTTCATTTGTAATGTTGTCACCCTGAGCTTGTCGAAGGGCCATGGTTCGACCCTTCGGCAGGCTCAGAGCTCACCATGACACACCAGCTTTTATTCATCCGCCTATTTTTGACATCGGCCGTTTAGCATTCATCGCAAAAGAATCTGCAGTAGTCAACAAGTTTTCCATTCTGATCGGATGACTTTCAGGCTTTACCGCTATAGATAGGTTTATAAGCCGCTCGATTTCTCCATCGGGCGCATTGTCGCGCAGAGCCGGTTTCAAATCAATTTCGGTTTCCGAGAAAAGACACGGTCGCAATTTGCCATCAGCAGTCAAACGGAGACGGTTGCATTCTTTACAAAAATGGTTACTTATAGGGCTTATAAAACCAATCACCCCGGCAGCGCCATCAAATCTGAAATACCTTGCAGGACCTGACTTTCTCATTTTTGCAGGAATAAGATTGCCTATTTGTTCGACAATAGATTTTATCTCTTCCGAAGAGATAAATCTTTCCTTATTCCACATGTCTTCCGTACCAAAAGGCATAAATTCAATAAATCTCACCTGATATGGAGACGTCAAAGTTATTTTTGCGAATTCCGCAATCTCGTCGTCATTAATTCCGCGGATAGGAACCATGTTAATCTTGATTGGCGCCAGGCCAGCCTTTTCAGAAGCCTCAATGCCTCTTAATACAAATTCAATAACTCCACCCCTCGTAATCTCTTTGTATCTTTCGGGTTTTAAAGAATCGAGGCTTATATTTACTCTGTCAAGGCCAGCATCTGCAAGTTCTTCAGCATATTGAGCCAGAAAGATTCCATTGGTTGTCATGCTCAGCTCATCTATGCCTTTAATGCTCTTTATCATCTTAATAAGGTGGGTGATATTTCTCCTGACAAGTGGCTCTCCGCCTGTTATGCGCACCTTTCGCACGCCGATATTGACAGCTACCCTTAGAATCCTGACTATCTCTTCATATCGGAGAATTTCCCTGTGTTCCAGAGGCCTCAGACCGCCGGAGGGCATACAATAAACGCACCGCAGATTACATCTGTCAGTAATTGATATGCGCATGTAATCTATGGTGCGATGAAAATTATCCTTAAGCATGTTTCCTCTTTTTTGCGTTATCATCGAGGCTCTCTTCACGCTGTTCCCGATTTCTCCATCTCCAGGATGTTCATGTTTCCGCGTTTATATCCCTCTTTTTGTGCGAGGATGTCGAGATGAAGGGTACCCATGTCTTCAGCACGTGGCACGAAGTCTTCTTTTAACTGACCTATGTTCACTGTCTTAATATATTTTTTGCATTCATCGCATACTTCTACTCTGTAACCGGAACCTTCTTTCTCTACATAAAAATACCTGAGTTTTTTAGAGTCTTCATTGCCGCAAAAGGGACACTTCAGTCTGTAAAAACGCCATTGGAAGGAGCAGGCAGAGCATGTGAGGAATCTCTGGCCCTCTTCCCCCCGGAAATCCCCAATCAAGGGTTCGGAACCGCAGACAGGGCAATAACCCCTCCACCATTGTTCCTGTTCAACGTAACCTTTAACCTTGTCTGCATATGCTTCGAGAAAGGGGCTGATGCTGCTTTCTGCCAAAAAAAGTAACAGCCATTTATTTAATCCGGTCTTATCGCCTACCGAACCAATATATCCTTTATCCCCGTCAAGCAGCTTTCTGAAAAGTTCCTGAAGATCTATTTCTTTCTTCCGCACAGCCTCACTTATTTCTTTTGCTGCAAATGCAATCTTTTCATCCTTCTTCCTGAGCACAGTGCAGATCTTCTTAAATAGAGTTGCCGCAGAATCTAAATCAAGATTCAACTCCTTTTTATCCACGAGTGGAAATCCTTCTCTCATATGCTGCTTTGCCGTTTCTTTGTCTATTTTGACCGTTTTCACCTTTATCTGAGGTTTCATCTTAAACTGTTCCCGCATAATGCTTTTGAGAAATCCCAGTATCTCTTCATAACCGGGTCTCTTTTTCTCGATGGTGTTTATTCTCTTGATTATCGTGGCCAATTCATTGCTTTTTTTTCTTTTCATTGATGTCCTTTCCTTTTCGTCTAAAAAAGTTCAGATCCCTTTTTTCCCTCTTTGGCTAAACTATCCATCTTAATCCCCCTTTTCCAAAGGGGGATTAGTTTGAGACCCCTCTTTAGAAAAGCCATCCATCCGTTTCCCCCTCTTTGGAAAAGCCATCCATCCGTTTCCCCCTCTTTAGAAAAGCCATCCATCCGTTTCCCCCTCTTTAGTAAAGAGGGGTTAGGGGAGATTTTATGAATTAAATGAAAACATTTTTTACTGAAAACATTTATTTTTAAAATCCCCCTTAATCCCCCTTTTCCAAAGGGGGATTAGTTTGAGACCCCTCTTTAGAAAAGCCATCCATCCGTTTCCCCCTCTTTAGAAAAGCCATCCATCCGTTTCCCCCTCTTTAGTAAAGAGGGGTTAGGGGAGATTTTATGAATTAAATGAATTTCATATTCCCCCTTATTTTAATCCTCTTATTAAAAAATTGCCCCGGCGATTGCCGGGGCAATCTTAGAGCCAAGCAAAGCCTACCTCATGGCTATGGAGCCAGAGCAATGTCAACCATAAACGCCTTGTATTCAGGTATCCTTGTGTTTGCATCGCCGATATGCGGCGTTAACACACTCGCACTTGCGCCTGTGCACGGCGGTGTCAACGATGAGATGTAGCCCCAGTGCCACGGCATGCCGACCTGATGTACTGTCGCGCCGTCTATGACAAAGGGTTTAAATCTCTTCGTTACGCACGCCTTTACAGTGACACTTCCACGTGCGGAGCTAACAATAACATTAGCGCCGTTGCTGATACCCTTAATGGCAGCTAGCTCCTCGCTTATCTCGACAAACGGCTCGGGCATGAGCTCGGCTTGTGTCGGCAGATTTCTTGTCAACCCACCTCCGTGCCAGTGCTCGGTGAGCCTGTAAGTTGTACATACAATGGGATACGTTGCACTTCCAGGAGGAGCATATGCGGCTCCAGGATACGAATAAGCGACCGGATTGCTCAACGGACCTGCTCCGCTTGTCAGCGGATTCGCCGTCAGTGGGGTCTCCTTGGGCTCATAATGCTCGGGGAATGGACCCTCTGCCAATGCCTTGATTCCCATCAGATTGGCCAATCCGGCGGTCTTCATGATGAACGGATAGCGTCGGCCAGTTCCGGTAGGGTCAACCATTCCATCAGGCACATCGCCGCCTGCCGCCCATGCTCCGGATTCCCACTTGATGACCCATTTGTCCGGGGCCAGCGGTTGCCCGGTACCCTGGTAGTACGAAGCGCCGTTATAGATGATCCTCCTGTTGAGCGGCCAGGCGTAGCCCCAGTTGGCGTAGATGCCGATGTTTGCCGGATGGGTCTCGGTGGCTGTCCTACTTGCCATCTTGTTCGTCCATGTATAAGGAACTCCAGTTCCCGATGCATAAGTTCCTGAGAACAGCCAGTTTCCACATGCTGTTGAACCATCTGTAGCCAAACCCACGAAGTTTCCGACCGGAGTATAGGCATTAGGGCCTGAGATGAAGTATCCGTGTATCTCCTTCGCTACCTTTTCAGTCAATGTCCCAGTCAAATTCACTGTATCACAGGGCCAGTTGAGGTTCTGAACAGGAGCCGGTACTGTTCCGCCGCCTGCGTACGCCAATTTGATGGCAGCCCCAAGATCATTCAGTATGTCCAGCTCGTCTTTTGCCGGGTCACTCCCTCCCGGAGGCGCACATCCCAGATCCTTCCACTGGGCAAGACGGCCACTGTTCGTGACGCTTCCCGATTTTTCAAAAAATGCAGCACCCGGAAGCAGGTAGACCGTTGTATTCTGCCCGGAGCCTCCATCGCTACGGAGGGTGCCGTCAGGATTATACTTCCAGAAATCCGAGGTCTCTGTATGGAAGATGTCGCAGACGACCATCCATGAGAGGCTGTTCAGAGCGGTCCTTTCCCTGATTGTGTCGGGTCCCATAACAGCAGGATTCGAACCCCAGACAAAGAGTCCGTCGATGTTATACGTCCTCGGCGAGTCGGGAGTCCTGTCGAGCATATCTTCAAAAAGCGAGATATGGCTCAAATCCTTGTGCCTCTTAGGTAAATACTGATATGCATTTGTGGGAACAGCAGGATTAGCCCCATCTACGTTTGGCCACCATGCCTTGAGCATGCTGTTCACATACCTGGGCCTGTTGCTCCACCAGTTGAGACTTACCGGAGGATTACCTAAATCCGGATCAAGGGTAGCCGGTGTGTTGGCGGTGTGGTAGGAAGCGAGATCCTGCATGCTGGCGGTATTAGTGGGCGAAGGGTTGTAACCGGTTATCAGGTGGTACAGTATCGCATGATCTGTCGACCCCTGCACATTGTGCCATCCTCTCAGGGCATTGATGCCGCCGCCGGCCACTCCCACGTTGCCCAGGAGCAACTGAAGAATTGCGGCTGCACGTATGTTCTGGGAGCCAACAGTATGTTGTGTCCAGCCCATGGCATAGAGTATAGTACCGGATTTGTTGTCAGCCATCGTACCATCGACGTATGCCTGGCAGATTTCGAGGAACTTGTTCTGGGGAGTGCCACAGATCTTTTCAACCATCGCCGGTGTGTAGATTGAATACTGCTCCTTCAGTTTCTGAAATACACAAGCGGCATCGTTCAAATCAGTCGCCATACTAATGTCGGTATTCGTGGGCGCATTGTCGAACTGATAGTCCCATGTGGTGGTCGTATAGGATGTTCCGCCCCAGCCGGAGAAATAGCCAGGATGACCTACGTCACGACAGGTCTGGAACCCGGCATTAACTTTGCACAGGGCATTGGTACAATCTCTCACATACTGAGCATTGTATTTGCCGTATGTTAGTGCGTAGTTGATTATGCCTCCAAGGAATGCGATATCTGTTCCGGAACGCATCGGGGCATAAATATCCGCCTTGGAGGATGAACGGGTGTAGCGGGGATCGACGCTGATAATTTTTGCCCCCCTGTTTGTCTTTGCCTCCATTATCCATTTAAAGGCTACCGGGTGGTTCTCAGCTGCGTTGCTTCCCATGATGAGTATGGCATCTGCATTCTTCATGTCCACCCAGTGGTTTGTCATTGCTCCTCTTCCAAACGACTCTCCCAGAGCCGCTACGGTTGAGGAGTGTCAGACACGCGCCTGGTGCTCAAGATAGACGACTCCGAGCGCCCTCATGAGCTTCGTAATCAGATAGCACGACTCGTTATTGAACGCTGCGCCGCCTATAGAGGCAATGCCCTCGCAACGGTTGACAGTGATTGTGCCGTCGGTTGTCACGAAAGTCGCATCTCTTGTAGCCTTAACTAACGCCGCAATCTCGCTATTTGCCTGTGCCCAGGTTATCGGCGTCCATGCAGTAGCGCCGCCTGCCCGCTTCAGAGGTTGTGTCAGACGCCCCGGATTCGGAATCCTCGCCCCCGCGTCACTTACTCTGCATGTCCATGTCACCGTACCGTCGGTAATAGGTGTACCGTCCGTGGTCGGCCATATAGGTTCCGTTGCGCCTGAAGTTCCTGCCGTGGTGCATTCATATTTCCATCCTATATAATTTGTAGCAGGCAGAACGCATTGACCAACACGATAGGCGGTGTTTGCCTTCCACGTAGAATATGCGACAACGACTGTACTTAATTGGGCGGAAGCATGCCCTTTGCTGCAAAGGGCTCCCTTGTTAATAGGGCTATCGGGATTTCCCTGAACATAGGTTACATAATTGCCCGAATATCCCGCTATCGTTCCGCTGCCGATGATCATGCTGCATCCTACCGAGCAATAACCGCAGACGCTTATAGCTTCACTCGTCCAGACCGGCGGATTGGCGTCGGCATATGCTTTAATGGGCTTGAGGTCGAAAACGCCGAACATAAGCGCTGCGCCGGTAACAGCGGTATACTTCAGAAAATCTCTTCGCGTTATAGCCATTTATTCCCTCCTTTCTCTTCAGAGCTCTTTAACATTTTTGTAAAAAAAGCTTTTCTTTCCATATCTTCTCCGCTTGTCATGCTTTCACCTAATACCCAAAGACTTCCGGCAGGTCGGTGAGAAGATAATATACCTTTGCTCTGCCGTACTTTCCACCGATAATCTTGGCCAACGGATGGGTGCGCTTTGCCGCTTTAAGTCTTTTCCGAGCTTCACTATTAGAACCACCCAGATCAAAAATGCTAGTGTAAGAGCCGGTCACTATAGCCCCTGCGGGACATGCAGCTTCACAGGCGGTTGTAGTATTAAGGTGAGGATCCGAGCTGGCAAACCTGTCGTAGCAAAAGTCGCACTTTACATACTGGTCAAGAGCAGGGCTGAATCTCGGAATATTGTAAGGACAGTGCTCTGCAAAAGTCATCGGTACCAGGCTGCCGCCCACCTTCTTTTTTCTGGGCCTGAGATTCGCATCTTTACAATTCGAATTAAAAAGGACAAAGCCTTCACTTGTCGTGGATACCCCGGTTGGGCATGCCCGCGCGCATTTCGGTCTAAAACAGTGCCTGCACTGATCCTTGAAGAACAGCCACTTCATGCCTTCGAACATTCCCGGGCCTTCAGCGGTGGTAGACTCCGTAAATTTGACATACGTTAAATTATTGCCCGACAAATCAGGCGGAATCTGGTAAGAACCGGTAAAAGCAGTTGTCTCAGCACCAAGCTGATGCCACTGCTTGCACGCCACCACGCATGCCTTGCAGCCTATGCATCTTGACGTGTCAATAAGCATCACTCTCTGGTCTTTCCAAGCCATTTATTCCCTCCTTTCATGCACAGTCTTAATTGAATGTCCATTTGTTAACTTTTTTTCCATCCATTACCTTGCTGTATGACAATCAAGGCACATCTGAGAGCCGGTGTTATCGGACCTCAGGAAATAGACCTGATAATCGCCTTTTCCCGGATAGGTGGCGAGGTCATGCACTGAATGGCATGTCGCACACTCAAACCAGTAAATATCTGTGGTGCCCGCAATACCATAGAGGAAGTAATTGGTTCCACTGATACCGCCGGGGATAGCGTATCTTGGAGTCGGAGTTGTTCTCACCTGCGCGAATGCCGGGAAGCTATTGTTGTCAAGATCGGCATTTGCGTTAAAATTGAAGCTTATCGGGTGCTCGTTTGTGAGATCAAGCCCGAGGTCTGCACAACCTGCAACCTCGATATCGTAGGCAGCGTCCGGATTGGAGCATGGTCCCGGATAGTTCACGAGTTCACTGGCTATGCCGTTATGGCACACAAGGCAAAGAGATGACGGAGACCTTGGCTGAACTGTCGGACCCATGTCAAAAGAAATCGAGTTGTACAGGATATATGTTTGAGCGGCTTGTGACCTGTTCCACAACGGATATTGCCCGGTTCCGCTGTGCGGTGTATGGCACATTGCGCATGGTTCGGGAGCTAAATCATGAGGCGTTCCAATAACAGTAGCCCAGACAGTCGCTACGCCTGCCACAAGTCCTAACGCAAGCACTAACAATAAAACCTTCTTCATCATTTCACCTCCATTCTTGGTTTAAAGTTAAAGCCCGTTACCGCAGGCTGAAGCCCGCGGCCACCAAATTCTTCTCACCTCCTCTCTTTTGAAATCTAAATCCCTTTTGAGCTGTGCCGGCTTTCATGCCGTCACACTTCGCAGGCGAAATATCCCCACCTTCAGGATTTTATGAAAAAACAAATTTGTCAATAGATTCGGTTGTGTAGAATTCAGGATTTGGACATTAGAATTTAGTAAATGCGAGATCTCAGATTCAGAACTTCTTTTCATTCCCCCTCTCCTTTTACAGGAGAGAAAACGAGCTTTACGCTCAAAATAATCGTTTTTCTTCCTATAGATGGGATATCACTTTTAGTATAGGAAGCATCTCAACATCTTTTCAATCAGGCAAAGGTTATAATAATGCAAATAAATGGTTGGAGATGATGTTAATACTAAAGTTTTAATACTAACCCTTGTTAGGATTGCTGAGCCAAATCCGGTAAGAATAGATAGCAAGCTGCAACCTGTCGGATACGCCAAGTTTCTTATAAATCCTGTTACAATGAGACTTTACAGTCTGCTCGCTTATGTTGAGTTTCTGAGCAATCTCCTTGTTCCTGTATCCCTGGCAGATATGGTGTACAATTTCTCTTTCCCTCCTTGCGAGGGTAACATTTCTTTCCTGTTGTTTCATGGAAACAAGTATCTTCCGGAGAGTGTTACGATCCAGCCATAATTCCTCCGAAAGGACCGCTCTGAGAGCCTTTTTCAGAAGATCCGAATCAGCGCTTGGCGGAAGAATGCCCACCACGCCTTTCGAGATAAGTTCTTTCAAATGTTTGTCGGCAATAAAGCGTAACATTCTGTCTCCGACAATCAGAATTCTAAAACGATTCTCGGAAAGAAAATTTTCCGAAAGATTGAGAAGAATATTAAAATCAGTGCCGTAATCAGAAAGGATTATATCAGGTTTACACTCGAGGATTTCCTTGAGATCGCGGATAAGGTTCAGTCCTCCGGTGAATACTCCGACAATAATTATTCCACGCTCGTCTTCAAGAAGCCTCTTCAGTCCTTCGCCGAATAGATAGTTGCTGCAGCTTATGGCAAGTCTTACGGACGTTTTCTTTCTCTCAACGTCTAAAGCTTCCATAAGAAAAGTATAGCATTTATGCAGGATGAAAGGGAAGTTCA
>JBFLXE010000037.1:0-20882 GCA_040757455.1 Nitrospirota bacterium | reverse complement strand
GGCAATAAGTGATGTTTTTGGGCGCCAGCACTCTCACTATGAATTGTTTTTCAAAGAGCTTAATGCATATTAAATTCAAACTAAATCTCGATTGTAAAAAACCTATTTGGGCAACAGCCTGTCAAGATAATGCGTCTTGAAAGGGTCTCTACATACATTGCGTTCTTCCTCGCACTTTTTGCATTAATGACAGGATTGTATTTGAAGAATTACCTTTTTCCATCGATAACAATGAACAAAAAAAAGGTTTTGACTCTCCACAGGTTTTGTTCCTTGTCAGCTTTTTCTATATATGTATTCAACGTGGTCCTGTGTCTTTACTTCCATTTCCCCCTTGAGGAGCCTTCAAAGGCGCTCGATTTTGGATTGTTTCTGATACATCCTATCAACGGAGTAATCGGGGGCATAGTATATGGAGGGAAAATCATCACAGTAAGGATTCTTAAGAGGGGGTGGGCGAAACAGGGACTCTACTGGGGGATCCTGATTTTCCTCTTCTGGCTGGTACAAACGGGTACGATAGCATTCAGATATTTAAAAATTTAAACTATCAGAGATTTTCAAAATAAAAATTGATGTGGATGAATACTCACTTATTCTCAAACAAGGTCTTGACTTCCTTCATTAGTTCATTAATATCCTTGAACTGCCTGTAAACAGAAGCGAACCTTACATAGGCAACTTTGTCAAGTTCTCTTAAGGAAGACATGACTTCTTCACCGATCCATGAACTTGCTATCTCCTTGACTCCAAGTCCGATAACTTTCTTTTCTATTGAGTCTGTAACGCCTTCAAGGGTTTCTATCCCTATCGGCCGTTTTTCACAGGCTTTTTTAAGACCTCCCAGTATTTTCATTCTGTCGAAGGGTTCCCGCCTGCCGTCTTTCTTAATCACCATCGGGATGATATCTTCGACACGTTCGTAAGACGTGAATCTCTTACTACACTTCAGACATTCCCGTCTGCGCCGGATTGCATTCCCTTCCCTGCTCGCCCTCGAATCGATTACTTTATCTTCAAGATTTCCGCAGAAAGGACATTTCATATGATATCAACCTGAATTCTGAATGAATATATCATTCCCGTCCCGTATCAAGTAAGG
Source organism: Nitrospirota bacterium (assembly GCA_040757455.1). Classification (GTDB taxonomy): domain Bacteria; phylum Nitrospirota; class Thermodesulfovibrionia; order Thermodesulfovibrionales; family SM23-35; genus Kmv42. The sequence goes on along the minus strand of JBFLXE010000037.1, from coordinate 19,780 downwards.
GATAAACTCCGGCGGGAATCCAGAAAAATCTCGAACATTCCGGATTCCTGCTTCCGCAAGAATCGACATGAGCCTTTGGCTCACAAGGAACATGAAAAAATGCCATTCACTCCCCCTTTGGGAAAGGGAGATGAAGGGGGATTTTAAGAACAAATGTTGCCAATTATTAATCATAAAATCTCCCCCTGCCCCTCTTTGCCAAAGAGGGGTATTTTCGGGTCAATGACGAAATTTACGAAATTTATAAATTTAGACTCCGCAGTCTCTGCCGCAGAGTTAGTCATTTTAGGGTTCAGTATTTTGAATTTTTAATATCAATATATTGGAAATCTCTCGCAAAGGTTTTTAACCCTTGAGCAAAGAGCGGTTATTGCCCGGGGATCTTTATTATTCTCTATAGTTGACGAGATTATATCTGCAATTTCTGCCATCTCGGCCTCGCCCATCCCGCGTGTTGTAACGCAGGGCGTGCCAAGCCTTATCCCGCTCGTCACAGCCGGCGGCCTTTCGTCATAAGGTATTACGTTCTTGTTCACTGTAATTCTTGTTTTCTCAAGAGCCTCCTCGGCATCTTTTCCTGTTATATCCTTATTTGTCAGATCAACCAGCATCATATGATTATCCGTACCACCCGATATAATTCTGAAATCGCGTTTCACCAATTCATCGGCGAGTTTCATGGCATTTCTAATAACTTTCCTCTGGTAATGCCTGAATTCCTCGCTCAAGGCTTCCCGAAGCGCGACTGCCTTTGCTGCAATGACATGCACCAGAGGGCCACCCTGTATTCCGGGGAATATCATTTTGTCAATCGCCTTTGCGTATTCAGCTCTGCACATTATCATTCCGCCCCGCGGGCCTCTGAGAGTTTTGTGAGTCGTTGTCGTGACAAAGTCTGCAAAAGGGATGGGGGAAGGATGGAGGCCGGTGGCAATAAGCCCTGCGATATGGGCGATATCGGCAAGAAGATATGCGCCCACCTCCTTCGCGATGTCAGCAAAGGCCTTAAAATCAATGATCCTCGAATAAGCGCTTGCCCCAACCAGTATCATTTTCGGTTTATTCTCAATAGCGAGGCGTCTCACATCGTCAAGATCAATATATCCTGTCTGCCTGTCCACTCCATATGTAACGGCCCTGTAAAAAATTCCCGAAAAATTCACTGACGCACCGTGAGACAGGTGACCGCCGTGGCTCAAACTCATACTGAGTATGGTATCGCCCGGTTTGAGGACGGAGAAAAAGACTGCCATATTTGCCTGAGAGCCCGAATGCGGCTGAACATTTACATGTTCAGCGCCAAAGAGTTTTTTTGCCCTTTCAATGGCCAGGTTTTCAACAACGTCCGCGTACTCGCAGCCGCCGTAATACCTTTTACCCGGATATCCTTCTGCATACTTGTTAGTGAAAACAGAACCCTGCACTTCAAGCACAGCACGGCCTGCATAATTTTCTGAGGCGATGAGGACTATGTTATTCTTTTCCCTCTCGATCTCTTTCTGCAATGCTTTAAAGACCTCGGGGTCAGTTGCCTTAAGATTTTCAAAAATCATTTTTTGTAGGACTGCCTTCGATCTGCTTAATTTTGCCCAGTCTCATGAGATGTCGTCCCTCCTCGAAAGGCGTGGTTATCCAGGTCTTCACGATCTCCATCGCAAGATCCTTTCCTACAATTCTTCCTCCGAGAACGAGTATATTGGCATCATTATGCAATCTGCTCATCCGCGCAGTGAAAAGATCATTGCAGAGGGCGGCTCTCACACTGCGAAACTTATTGGCAACGATGGACATACCAATTCCTGTGCCGCATATAAGAATACCTTTCTCCACCTTTCCCGTCGAGACTGCTCTGGCAACCTTCTCGCCTATATCAGGATAATCTACTGATTCGGGCCCTTCGGTGCCATAATCGAAAGAGGTAATATGCAGATTATTTAATAAGCTTATAATCTCTCTTTTTAGGTCAACCCCTGCGTGATCAGAACCGATGGCGATTGTCATTTCAAAGGTGAATCACTCTTTAGTGAAAAATATGTTAATCTTATCCGAGAGATTAAATAGAAGTCAAGAACGCCGCAGACCTCTATTTAGGACCTTCGACTACTCTGGGAAATAGCGCAGTCCCCCTTTTTACGGCTGTTCCGGGATTCATTTGTCCCCATCGAATACCTATATCTCTATCGGTTTCCGGCAGTTTTCCGCCCACATTCAGCTGCTCCCATACTTTTTCTGCCGAAGAGGGCATAAAGGGGTAAAGATAAAGGGCTATGATTCTGAGTGCCTCAGCAAGCGAATACAGAACCCCCGACAGTTCACTCAGCCTTCTGGCCTTCCAAAGGTTCCATGGGGCTTCTTCTTCTATTAATTTATTAGCATCACCGATTGCGGACCATATCCTTTCAAGAGCATGGCTGAAAGAGAGTCTTTCCATGAACAGATCAAAATCGTATCTTATATTCTCCAGTCTTTCTTTGAGGTGAATTACTCTGGGCATATCAATTGTCCCGCTGCTTTCACAAGGAGGAGGAATTTTTCCCTCAAAATACTTTTCGATCATAACCAGTGTCCGGCTCAACAAATTTCCGAGATCATTTGCAAGATCTGTATTGATGCGTTTAATCAGCGCCTCTTCAGAAAAGTCTCCGTCTAAACCAAAGGGAACCTCTCTGAACAGGAAATACCTGAAAGCGTCCGCACCGAATTCATCGACAACTTTATTTGGATCGACAACATTGCCCAGAGATTTTGACATCTTTTTACCCCCGACGGTCCACCATCCATGGGCGAAGATATTCTTAGGAAGTGGAAAGTCAAGAGCCATCAGCATAGTCGACCAGTAGATCGCATGTGTTGCAAGAATGTCTTTACCAATGAGATGATGGTCAGACGGCCACCAGTCAGATCCCCCCGCCTCCCCTTTACTAAAGGGGGGTGGTGGATTAACCAGATACCGGGTCGCCGAATAATAGTTCAGAAGAGCATCAAACCATACATAAGTGACGAAATTCTCATCGAACGGCAGGGGGATCCCCCAGGAGAGCCTCTCTTTTGGACGTGATATACAGAGATCTCCGAGAAGATTGATCCTCAAAAATCCGAGGACTTCATTTCTCCTTGTCTCCGGAAGTATGTAGGAAGGATTGTCTTCGATATATTGGATAAGTTTCCCCTGATACCGGGACATAAGGAAAAAATAATTTTCCTCTGCAATTTGCTCGAGGGGTCTCTTACAGTCCGGACATTTTCCATCTACCACTTCTTTCACGGTCCAGAACCGTTCGTCTGGTACGCAGTACCAGCCCGAATATTTCCTTCTATCTATTTCCCCTTTTTTGAATAACTGCAGAAGGATGTCCTTAACAGTTCTGATGTGTTGGGGATCAGTTGTTCGTATGAATCCGTCATATTCGACATTAAGCTTGGACCAAAGGTTTTTGTAGTTTTTGACCATTCTGTCAGCATGCTCCTTTGGCAAGAGACCTTTTTCCTGAGCCGCTTTTTCAACCTTCTGACCATGTTCGTCAGTCCCCGTCAGAAAAAAAACCGATCTGCCCCGGAGCCTGTTATAACGGGCGAGGATGTCAGCCGCAACGGTTGTATAGGCGTGACCGATATGAGGGATGTCATTGACGTAGTAAATCGGCGTCGTGACATAGAATTTCTGTCTCATCATCTGACCTTTCTGCGGTGAGATCGTCTCCTGCGTTTTCTGACAGGCCATTTCTTCCTTTCTTTGCTGGCTTCCTGTTCATGCTTTTCCGGAAGGTTCGATTCAGTAGCATTTTGAACTAATGCCACTTCGGATTCTATCAAGGCATCACTTGAAGCAACAATCATCTCTCGCTCTTCTGTGTCTTCGACGACAGGCATAGCATCAGCTTCCGTCTGGATATCCTCCAGTGGCACATCAATATGCTCAAATCCCAGGCAGCACATTAGCCTTCCACAGATGCCCGACAGTTTGCCCGTATTTAAGACGAGCTCCTGTTTCTTTGCCATTTTGATAGAGATAGGTTCAAAAGACGTAAGAAATTTTCTGCAGCATATTTCCATTCCGCAAATTCCCAGACTGCCTATCATTTTCGCACCGTCTCTCACTCCAATCTGCCTCATTTCTATACGGGTCTTGAATTTTGCGGCGAGGTCCTTTACGAGTTCACGGAAATCAATTCTCTTTTCTGCTGTAAAATAAAAAATAATGCGTTTTCTATCAAGTGTAACCTCAGTGCTGATGAGCTTCATCGGGAGGCCCCTTGCCATGATTCTTTCCATGCAATTGTTCTTTGCTTCTTCTTCAAGTTTTATATTTTCCAGTCTCTGCTGCATGTCCTCCTCGGTTGCTTTCCGCAGGATTTTTTTAAGGTTTTGCTCCGGATTTTCCACTGCGCGGCGTTCGATAACAACATCGCCAATCGTGAGGCCAAGGTCGGATTCCACCACGACCTTGTCTCCCGTAGAAATATCAATCCCGTTTATATCAAAGTCAAAAATCTTGCCACAGTCCTTAAACCGGACACCGATCACCTCAGGCATACATTCCCACCTCTTTTCTCAACAAAGAACCTGTATAATTCCAGATGAGGGATTTGTTCACGTTGAAATCTAAGTATCCCTTCAAGCCATTAAGTCTGTGATAACTTTCTATAATAATCCTCAGATCCATAGCGCCGCTTAATTTATTAACATAATCGTGTATATCACTATTAATAAGTTTTTTCTCATCACGCATAACCTTAAGAACCGCCATATCTCTAAGCAACAGCAATATCTGATCAAACCATTTTGCCATTTCATCTTTTGATACCCAACCATCCCTTCCGGCATCCAGCATGTTTTTCAGTAACTTGATGAACCAGTCTCTCTCCTCAACAGGATCCCGGGAGATTATTAGACCGGGTCTCCCCATGGAAAGTTTTGCAAGAACCGCAATTGGTTGATGCTGCAACTTTATGATGCGGTCACTTTGCATAAACTTTTGAATGACTTTTTCACACGCCTCCCGCGGGAGCAGCGCAAAGTTTATTCTGGAACATCTCGATCTTATCGTGTCAGGCAGGCGGTCAGGGTTTGACGACACGAGCAGGATGAGGCTGTCCTCGGGGGGTTCCTCAAGCGTCTTTAAAAAGGCGTTTGCCGCGTGTTGATTCATCGCGTCTGCGTCATCGACAATGAGAATCTTCTTCTTACCTTCGAATGGTTTAAGGCAGAGTTTCTCGTTGACTTGCCTTATCTCCTCGATTCTGATTTGACCATTCTCCGGCATAATAACGAAAAAATCGGGATGCACCCCTGCATCAATCTTTCTGCATGAAACACAATCGTCACATGCATCGATACCCCCTTCTTCGCCCTTCGCTGTCAGCTCTCTGCTTTGGCAATTCACTGCCTTTGCGAAATTAAAGGCAGTGAATTTCTTTCCTGTGCCGGACTCTCCGGCGAACAGATAGGTCGTCGGTATCCTGTCTCTCTGAATAGTTCTTAGAAGTATCTTTACCGGCTTTTCATGGCCTATAACGTCTTTTAACGCCATCTGTTAATAAAGTTCGATATTATATCGATTATTTCTTTGTGTATTTTCTTGATATCTCTCGATGCGTCTATTAATTTTATTCTCTGCGGTTCCTGTCTTGCAAGTTCGAGATAGCCTTCTTTCACTTTTTTGTGAAATTCGATATCCTCAAGTTCCAATCGATCCGACTTTCGCAAGCGTCTATTCCTTTTCAGGCCTGTCTCCACATCAAGATCAAGGAGAAGAGTAAGGTCAGGCCTGAGAGCGGATGTTATCAACCTGTCTATTGACAGTATTACATTCAGATTTACCCCTCTCCCGTAGCCCTGATACACGATAGTTGAATCAGTAAACCTGTCTGTAATTACCACCGCACTCCTCTCGACTGAAGGTAAGATGATTTCCTCCAGATGCTGGGCACGTGAAGCGTAATAGAGAAGGAGTTCCGTTTTCGAAACCATACCCTTGTTTTCGGGGCAGAGCAGAATCTCCCTTATCTTCCGCCCTATTTCGGTTCCGCCGGGCTCTTCCGTGAGGATGGCCTCGAAACCGCCACGTCGAAGATATTTGTATAAGAGTTTTGCCTGCGTGGATTTGCCTGATCCTTCAATCCCCTCGAAAGATATGAACAGGCCTTTCATCGCAAGGAATCCTTCAAAATATTACTTAATTCCTTAAGAATGTCAAAAATCTTCAGTGTTTCCTCAATGCTTCTCGAACCTGCGCCGCATGACGGCGTCAGCAACACTTGAGAGTGCAAGAGATCACCTGGCAGTGAATCTGACATTGCATCCATCTGGGACTCAAAACGCCTTCTTATCGACTCGAGATTTTCTTCTCTGATCGCATCGGTCGTGGGAACTACGCCCCAGGCAAAATATCCGCCTTCATTGAGAAACCTGCTAAATTCTTCGGGGTAAAGAGAGATCGTTCCCGCATAATCATATGCGTCAAAACTTATTATAGTTACCCCACTTTTTATGATGAGCGGCCAGTCAGCCTTGCCACAGCAGTGTATTCCAGGAATACCTCCGCTCTGTTTAACCGCATATACTATTTCTCTTAAAAGTCTGAATGCCTCGGCGGGGCTGACACCAATATAACTTGTGCTGCCCAAGGCAGACAGAATTGGCTCATCTATGAATATCACCACGTTGTCAGTGTAAGGCCTCAAAAATTTTATCTGCCATCTGGCTTTTGCCTTGAGAACCATCAGCGCAACCTCGCGAAGTTCCTCGTCGAAATAAATGTGTCGTCCCCCTGATTCTTTAATACCCAATGTGAACGTAAGCGGACCTGTCACTTGACCTTTCAAGAAGTGACGGTGATCTTTCTCAATTTTCCTCAGAAATGCAAAAAACCCCTGTGAATATTCTTGGGACATTGCTATCCCTTGCTCGTCCGAATAATTTTCATAGAATCTCATGAGGTCATCGCTCATGTTTTTCTCCAGCCGTATCGTCTTTCTTTGTGCATCGACCTTCAGGAACGGCATACCCTCGGAAAACTGCGGTATCATGAGTTCATAAAATGATAAATTCGGCAGCTGGGGCCAAAAGGGTATGTCGCATGTGTCAAGAATGAGCCGGCAGGCCTCATCCGGGTCTCTGTGAGGAAGACTTCCTATCCCCGTTGTCATGAAAGGTGCGAACACATTAAAATGATAATCCAATCATCCATTATTTAGTCAACAACAAAAAGGAAGTATATGAAATAATAAAGACTTATATGTTCGGTCATTGCGATCCGCCGCTGGCGGATCACTCGCGATGACCATTTTTATCTTGGATTTGGGATATCCGGAAATCCCAAGACTCTGGACGTGCTTTTTCCAAAAAACCGGAGGAGTGATTTTCGCAAAGAATGGCTTTTCAAATCCTGTCAAGAGGCCATAAAAAGTTGGAAAATTTCTGTTGAGGCGGTCTGATCCGAGAAAAATGAAAAGCTGATTACTTTTCCATCCAGCCTACTTAGTTTTCCTTCTCTGGAACTTTGTCTTTTTTCTCAATTTGTTATGTTTATGTTTGCTCATTTTCTTCTTGCGCCATTTCTTAACGTTCCCCACACATTCACCTCCTTTGCGTTATAGGCAACGTGCAGACAGGATCAGGACGGAAGACTTTTCCTCTCCACATTGTGTTTATCCTGCCCTATGCTGTTTGCCAGCGTATTTGTTCCCGGTTAAGAAGTCCCGACACTTTCATCGCCGCAACTGGCGAACTTTTTATTATACATATTTTGATAGTGAGGGCAAGGCATCGTTCTATGGTTTACCTTCTGAACTGCCGGATATACGAAAAGTCAGTTTCTCAAATCCCATACGAAACTCTCCAGAAGTTCTTTGTCGAGGGGTTCTCCTGAAAAGGAGATGTTCAAAACCGGGAGTCCGGTTTGTTCTGAAATTAGCGCCAACTGTGTTTCGGCTATTCGCGTAGGCATGCACTCAAAAGGACCGACTACAATCGTTCCGGCGATTTCTCGTTTTTGCCACAGCAGTAAGGGTAAGCCGATGGTCAGGGCCGACTCCCCGAGAGGCCGCAGCCTGCTTAAATATGGCCTGGCAGCCTTCAGAATCTGCTCAACACTGTGGTCTTCTGGCCAGTTAAAGACTTTTGAAAAAATCTGGTGGAGTTCATATTCGATTTTCCGTTGGAGAAACCATGTCAGGTAAACTTTCCAGAGCTTTTGTTTCCTAGTAGTTAATCTCTTTCTGCGTTGGAAAGTTGTATAGTTAATCCACTCTCGGAAAGGCGCCAGCTTTACCTTCATGCCGAGGGCTTCAAGCTCTCGTATGACGTAATTATTCGAGAAATCGTCCAGCCTCACGTAAATTTCTCCTGTCAGGAGTATCCTGGGTTTTTTCTCTGAATTCTGGGGAATCTCCTTGAATTCTTCCGCTGCCATTTTTGCAAGATTCTTGATTCCCCAGAGGTTCTTGTATCCCGACCATTCATTTGGTGTCTCCAGTATCGTCTTTTCTGTCTTTATAAGGTATTTTTCGAAAATCCCGTCGGCATCACCAGATAATTTTTCCGATGGTCTTGTCTCAAACAGGGCGTCTCTCAATAGATCAACAAAAACGATAGCTGACCAGGCTTTTGCGATCATTGAGGACCCCATCCTTTCGCTGAACCTATAACCGGTTTCTGAGTCGGGTGATATGACCTTGACTCTTTCGGCCAGTCCAGCTTTTTCAAGAATAATCTTTGTGAGGAGATGATATTGACCAAAGCGGCAGGGGCCGCCAGCCTGGGGCATGAAATAGTAGAAATGTTCCTGACTATTTCTGACGTTCTTAAGTAGATTTCCGACGGTTACGATCATTGGAAAGCATTCCTTGCCCGAAGTGAATTTCCTGCCTGTTTCCAGGGCTTCCTGATCAGCAACTGGTAGCGCCTCACTTTCTATGCCCAAACCGGCTTTGAAAAGTGCAGCCAGTATTCGCGCACCTTCTCCCATGCGAGGGATCAAAGCCTTACGGCTATCCTCAATCTGGCTCAGAATACCGCCTTTAGCTTCAAATCGTCTCAAGTCAGGGAAACTTCTCTCCCCGTGATTTTCTATCGCCTGGTAATGATGAATGTTATATAAAAAGGCCTCGATTCTTGTTTTGAAGCCTGCCTGGCCTGTGTAGGCATCTGTTTCAAGAATCGTATAAGGTTTACCCTGGCTGAGGTACTGGAAGAAGTGGAGTAAAAAACTATCTGGTCCGCAGGAATAGACTGAAAGCCAGAGGGGAAAAACATCGGCCACCTGCCTTATCTCAGAAGCCAGTCTCAACAGCCTTTGGCCATAGCCCCAATAAATGTTGTCCAGAATTGGCGTTTCACCGTTCAGGGGATAACAGTCTGCCGGGAGAGCGATCGCTCCTTTTTCCTGAATAACTTCGGGAATGCCTGCTGAAAGCAGAGAGGAATGGATGATATAAGGATGACCCAAAACCACAACTATCGGAATATGGTGTCTTCTGGCAAACGTAATAGCGCGTTTTCCAGCTTCCTGCATCTCATGCTCGAATCGTTCTTGAGCCTCAACTGCTATCTTAAACGCTTTATGTGATTTCCAAGGTGTAGAACCGAGTTGCAAACCCAACTTCAGAAATTCCCCACGGTTATTCTGATATCCGTCCTTAAAATTCAAGAACGGGCTTAATACTTTTAGTGAAAGCCGGGGGGAGAATAGATCTGGAGAGGCCTGGGATAAAGGGCAGACATAACACCTCCTTTCTTCCTTCAGGCCAGGTATTTCGATAACTTTTGGAATGAATAGATAGTCCTCACTTTCAAGCGATTTTGACTTTCCAGCCAGGAGTTGAAGAGGTGCACAGAAAGTTGCCTGACAGAGTTTTGCTCCTTGCTCCAGGAACTTCAGGGAGCTTCTTTCGGGAAGCTTAACACCGTGACCCAATTCTTGAAAAAAGGTGATTGTCAGTGGCAGTATCTCTTCAGTTTCCAGACCCTGGACAATGCCTATAGTCTTTTTCGCCTGATTTCGATCGTGATTTATCAACCCCAGGATTAATTTTTCTCTTTCAAGGAACGGCCTGGGAGCCCGGGATATTACTCGGCTTTTTCCCGTCTTTTCATACTTATCACAAGCGCCACCCCAGAAGAATTTACTTTTTTGACCCGTGCTGCTAACAGTGATAACCTGTATGGGGCAGAGATTACCTTCTAAGCAGCCATCCCTTGACTGACAGCGAAATTCCTTCCTATCGAGCACCTTGCTCTCAAGAAATTTTTCCAGTACCAAAGAGGCTTTCATATCCAGATTTCCAAACTCATTCTTTGCGAGCAGGGCAATGCCCAGGGCACCCATACTGCCCGGGGAAGGTGGCACCACAATTGGTTGACCTGTAACTCTGGCCAAAGCACAGGCCAGAGCTAAATTTTCAGCCGGTTTCCCCTGCAGGAAGATTCTCTGGCCGTAATCTCTTAGGCCCTTAACCCTGTTGTTATAATTAAGGATGATCGAATAGTACAATCCAGCCACTATCTCTTCTATCTGAGCACCTTTTCTTTTTGCTTCGTCGATCTGCTCAGCCACAAACACGGCGCAATGTTGACCCAGATCCACTGCTCGAGGGGAGTTAAGAGCAATCTCTCCGAGTTGTCTGATATCTTTAAGACCCAAGAGCTGGAGCTGCTCAGCCAAAAAAGACCCGGTACCAGCCGAACAAACAGTGTTCATGCAGGAATCAACCACTCGGCCCTTTTCCAGACGGATGAATTTTGCATCCTGACCGCCAATGTCAACTACTGTATCAACCCCCGCATCATAATACAGAGCGCCGTGAGCATGAGCAGCGATTTCGTTGAGAACAAATATTTGCTGGTGACTCTCTTCAGGCAATGAAGCCCTGAGAAGCGAAGCGACAATCTCCCGGCCGGATCCGGTGCAGCCGACCCCTTTAATCACTGTGAAATGTTCAGGCGGAATCTGCTGGATTAATTCCTTGGCCGCCTCAACCGGCTGGCCTTTTGTTTCCCCATAAACCTCAAAGATCGGGATTTCACCGAGGAGAACCAGCTTTGAGCCAGTCGAGCCAATATCCAGTCCCAGGATTAAATTTTTCCGAGATTCGCGGTGCTCCGGAAAATCAATTTTTGTCACGAGATGTAAATGATTTTTCAAACCGGGCAGAAATGTCAGTGGCGCAGGATGAGAAACGGTATGGGGCAGATTCTCTTCCGAGCCGACCAGGGCCGCTCCCAAGGCTTCAAAATAAAGGGCGTGAGGAGGTACTTCAATTTCTATTTCGGGAAGGCTTTCTTTGACGGTCCTGACGATCCTCTTTGAGACTGACAAACCACCAACCAGCAAAATTTTTGAGGTAATCCGGGATTTCAAGGCGAGAGCTACCACATTTCTCGCGGATGAATCCAGTAGGCCTGCAATTACTTCCTCTATGCGATTTCCCTGATTCAGAAGGTGTGTAAAATCAGTCTTCATCGTGACCCCGCAGCGTGACGTAATTTCCAGACCCTTGACATTTTCAGTAATCTGATCGACCTCAAGGATGTTCAGGCCGACACGGGCCAATATCTGATCCAGGAAACTGCCTACACCGGCAGCGCAACGGGGGTTTCGTTTGAATTCACCAGACCTGCTGCTTCTCGTCCTCAGGACAGAAAACCCTCCGCCCCCAAGACTAATAAGAGTTATTTCATTATCTGGATAATGAAGACGGAGCGCCCTTTCTTGAGCCACCTTTTCAACAATTGAAGGGAGGGACAACATTTTGCGAAATCTGCCAGTGACAACAATCCTGTCTGTCTCACTGATCTGCCAATCGCGTCTGAGTTCCTGCCAGATTTTCTTGATTTCCTGCTGGTGACTTTTCCAAAAAGTTCTTTCAATCTGCCCTGTTTCATTCATAAGTACAGCCTTAAAGCTTATTTTTCCAATATCCACACCAATTCTTCGTGCAGACATGATGACCTCCTTTGCGCTCTGCATGTATGAAGACGGAGATATAGCCACGGACTTCTCTATTTTCTATTTCCCGAATTATACCACAGGCTTCTTGCCTTCCCATTCGCAGTTTTTCTATTTCTTGGGAAGCCGGGGGAAGAATCGCTGAGGCACTTCTTCCTGATAAGATCTGTATTCTTTGCCGAATCGTCTTAAGAGTTCTTTTTCCTCCAGCGGAATTATTACGGCATTCACTATTATGAAATCGCCGATTGTGAGAGCTCCCAGAGCAACCACCTCGGTTATGAAGAAGACACCTGAAAAAATCATGGTGTGTGCCAAATAAGTGGGATGTCTTACCACCGAGTAAGGCCCCTTTGAAACAAGCTTCTTTTTCATTTTCGGGAAGACCTCCGGCACTCCTATAATCCCCCATAGACCAAGCAGTCGAGCGGTCCAGAGATGTAGTAGCAATCCGGCAAATAGAATGGGTACGCCGACGAGATTTAATACATCCGGGAGAGGTATTCTGAGTTGAAGTAAATGAGATCTGTACGCATATATCAGATACGCCCCGGGTATCCACGTCAGTAAAGGCAATAAATAAGTCCAGAGGCCGAGCCTTTTGAAAAAACGAGCAGCGAAGTGGACAGGAATCCAAAAGAGCGGGATGACCGGCCAGAACAGTAGAATTATTAAGGCTAAAAAATCATTGACGTCTGTTTCTGACATTTCACCGCTGAAAGAAAAACGTCCGGTTCAATCAACCACCTCTAATATTCCCTCCATGCCCCTCGTCCTATGGCTTTTAAAGAAAAGAAACTTCTTGCTACAGTAAAATGTATATTTTCCCACCTTTGTCGGAGTAAACCTGATGATTTTTGGATCCGTACTCAGATCCTCTCGAAAATTAATTCCTGATTCTGGCGCTTGGAGCACGATATCGTGAGGAGTAATGCCAGCCTCCTTTCGGACCGTCAGTTCCACAGGAATGTTCGCCTTCACGATGATGTAATCGGGGTCAAAGAAATAACTTCCTCCGATGACAGTGACCCTCTGAATAGCGTCATCACCAATCGGGGCTTTAAAAATATTCCGCTGATCTCTCGCATCAGGGACCGAAAAAACACAAGCAAGAACAAAAACGGTCACTAAATATCTTAAGAATCTCATTTCTGCCTCCTTTGATTCTAAGAATTCTTTGTTTATACATCCTCCTTTATGATTTCTGATCTATGTCTAACCAGAATATTCGCCATTCTGAAGACGAGACGTTTCATAAAATAGACTATCACATCAGTGTGTAATGTCAATGTCACAGGAACAACACCAGCATCCAGCCATATTTCAAACTATTTGCTCCGAAAATGCATTATGTCATCCTGAGCTTGTCGTTCGCCTGAGCGAATCCGCCGGGGCGGAAAGGATGACAATCATGGTTCGACCCTTCGACAAGCTCAGGGCTCACCATGGCGGATAATTTTCAAGTTCCTTGTGCCGACTCATCGGCATGAACGTTTGGGGCAACAGTGACAACTGATATAATCTAAATACTAAGCTTAAATACTCAGGCAAGAAAAATGATCAAAGCGGTTGTTTTTGATTTCGGGGGTGTTCTGGCCGAAGAAGGCTTTAGAGAGGGACTCAAGGCTATTGGGAAAAAATATGGGCTCGATCCCGACAGTTTTTATACAATCGGCCGTGAACTTGTGTATCAGACAGGATACGTAACAGGCAGGGCCACTGAAGCCGACTACTGGAGCGCGATCAGACAAAGGACAGGCATAGATGGAGAGGATGAGGAATTGAGAAACGAAATCCTTAACAGATTTATTGTGAGAGAGGAGATGATCGAGTTGGTCAAAAGACTGAAATCCTCAGGCTTTGTTACGGCGATTCTCAGTGACCAGACGAACTGGCTTGAGGAGATCAATCAAGTATCCTCCTTCTCAGGCAATTTTGATTATATCTTCAATTCTTTCAGACTGAAGAAGAGCAAACGAGACTCTTTGATCTTCAGGGATATGTGTTCAGCTATGGGTTTTGAGCCGGACGACGTGATTTTCATCGATGACAGCAGTGAAAATATTGAGAGAGCAAGCGCAGCCGGACTGGTGGCAATACACTTCAGGAATATGCAAAATCTTAAGAGGGAGCTTTTGGATTTGATCAATCTCGAAAAGTCATCGGCCGATGTGGAAAGGGCAAAAAATGTGTCCCGTGAGCCTTGAGAATGCCCTTTCGCTTAGTAAAGGAAATCTAGGGAAAATACTTCATCTCGAAAAAGGTGATGTATGCTTACAATAAGGTTTAATTATGAGGCAGGGGTTTTGTCGAGAAGAGGAAAACCCATTTCTTCCCGCTGTTTGTAATAGGTTTTTGCACAGAGCCTCGCAAGGTTTCGCACGCGAGCGATATATCCTGTCCGCTCGGTAACTGAAAGAGCACCTCTTGCATCAAGCAAATTAAAAGCATGGGAGCATTTGAGGCAGAATTCGTACGACGGAAGCACAAGGCCGAGATTATTCAGCCTAATCGATTCTTTCTCGAATGCATCGAACTGTCTTGCGAGTAATTCAGTATCGGCATAATCGAAATTGTATTTCGAGAATTCCACCTCTCCGATATGATGGATTTCTCGGTATTTGATTCCCTTACACCAGTCAAGGTCGAAGACATTGTCCACTTCTTGCAGGTACATTGCTATCCGCTCAAGCCCATAGGTCAACTCGAGTGAAACAGGTTTAAGGTCTATTCCGCCAACTTGCTGAAAATAAGTAAACTGTGTAATCTCCATGCCATCAAGCCATACCTCCCAACCAAGACCCCACGCTCCAAGAGTAGGTGACTCCCAATCATCTTCCACGAATCGGATGTCATGTTTAAGAGGATTTATACCGAGGTACGAAAGACTGTCGAGATAGATCTCCTGGCTATCAGGTGGTGATGGTTTCAGGATGACCTGGTACTGATAATAATGTTGCAGCCTGTTGGGATTCTCTCCATACCTGCCGTCTGTAGGCCTTCGTGAAGGCTCGACGTATGCGGTCTTCCAGGGCTCCGGGCCCAAAACCCTGAAAAAGGTTGCGGGATGAAAGGTACCTGCACCTACTTCCATGTCGTAAGACTGAAGGAGGATGCAACCTTTGCTGGCCCAATATTGGTGAAGTTTTAGGATTAAATCCTGAAAGTGCATGAACTTTTATTTCTATTTTACAAAATTTATTTATTCATTGATCTAAAAATCAGGTCTCCAAAATTAGGAGTAGGCAAAGAAATCTTAATGAAAGGATCAAGTTTTGTCAAACAAAGGAGAAAGATTTATTCTCGCCTCGGTTCTCCTGGCGAATCCGCCGAGTGCGGGCGAGTAGCCTGAGGTGACGCTCTGACAAGATAACTTCATGGGCTTTGATTTTGAAAGGTGTCGCGATGTGATCAAATAAATAGCTTAATTTTGTGGTATAATTTGTCCGGTCATGAATAAGAAAATCCTAATGAGGGGTAATGAAGTAATCGCCGAGGCAGCAGTCCGTGCAGGATGTCGTTTTTATGCAGGTTATCCGATAACTCCGCAGAATGAAATACCAGAATATTTGTCCTGGAGAATGCCGGAGGCGGGTGGTATTTTTGTTCAGGCTGAGAGCGAGCTTGCAGCAATAAATATGGTATATGGTGCATCGGCTGCGGGCATGCGGGCGATGACTTCATCGAGCAGTCCTGGGATAAGCCTGAAACAGGAAACAATTTCCTATCTTGCAGGCGCAGAACTTCCCGCGGTTATTGTCAACATGCAAAGAGGTGGACCGGGTCTGGGAAATATATCGGGAAGTCAATCAGACTATTTTCAAGCTGTCAAAGGTGGAGGCCATGGAGATTACAGAATGCTCGTTTACGCCCCTTACAGTCTTCAGGAACTGTGGAACCTCACAATGACTGCGTTTGACAAGGCTGATGAATATAGAACGCCGGCTATGATACTCGGAGACGGTATAATTGGTCAGATGATGGAGCCTTTTTCCCCCACGCCCTATCATACGCCCGAACACACTGTTAGAGAATGGGTGCTTGATGGATGCAGAAATAGAGAACCCCGGGTGGTAAAATCTCTTTACATGGGAGAGGGCGAGCTCGAGATGAGAAATAACATGCTTCAGAAAAAATACGTGGAGATGAAAAAAAGAGAAGTAAGATTTGAGACTTATTATTCTGAGGATGCGGAAGCCCTGGTTGTCGCTTTTGGGATTGTTGCTCGAATCGCCTTGTCGTCGGTAATAAGACTGAGGCGGGAGGGATTCAAGGTGGGACTTTTCAGACCGATTACTCTCTTTCCGTTTCCTGAGAGAGAAATAGCCCGTCTCTCCACGGGTAACAGGCGCTTCATCACAATTGAAATGAATGCCGGCCAGATGGTGGAAGATGTGAGGCTCGCTGTAAATGGCAGATCTGAAGTTCTCTTTTTCGGCAGGCCGGGCGGTGCCATAATAACACCTGAAGAGATTCAGGAAAAGCTTTTATTTCTGGTGAATAGACGGCCTTCGCTTGTGAAGACTAAATCTGGAAAATGAAATATCAGGTTCAGTATCGATCTTCATTGCCTCTTTTTGGCAGTTGATGGCTGGTTAACATGCCTTGACAAAAAAATTCTTCTCTGGTAATATTTTCACTTGCTGTGTAATCTGGCTTGTATATAATGTATATCTAAACAGGAATGGAGGTAAATTGCCTACTATAGCGCAGTTGGTAAATAAAGGCCGAGAAGAGGTCAAATTCAAGACCAAAAGCCCCGCTCTCAAAGGGTGTCCTCAGAAAAGGGGAGTTTGTGTAAGAGTGTACACAACAACCCCGAAGAAACCAAATTCGGCTTTGAGGAAAGTTGCAAGAGTGAGGCTGATGACCGGAATGGAGGTTACCGCTTACATTCCGGGAGTAGGCCATAATCTTCAGGAACACTCCATTGTGATGATAAGGGGCGGCAGAGTTAAGGATCTTCCGGGTGTAAGATATCACATCATAAGAGGCACTCTCGACTCCATGGGAGTTGCCGATAGAAAAAGGGGAAGATCAAAATACGGGACGAAGAAGCCTAAGTAGGAGTAACAGTCGGGCATGCCGAGAAGAAGAGTCGCAGAAAAGAGAGAGATTTTACCAGACCCGAAATACAATAGCAAAATGGTGAGCAAATTTATGAATGCAATAATGCAGAGCGGGAAGAAGGCCGTCGCAGAAAAAATTTGCTATGGTGCCTTTGAAATAATAAAGGAAAAGACAGGCAGTGACGCTTTAAAGGTTTTCAAAACTGCGCTTGAGAACGTTAAACCGGTCTTAGAAGTGAAGCCGCGGAGGGTAGGTGGTGCTACCTATCAGGTGCCCGTCGAAATAAGGCCTCACCGGAGAACGGCCCTGGCGTTCAGATGGATTCTGAATTATGCGAGGGAAAGAACCGAGAAAACTATGCAGGAAAGACTGGCTGCTGAACTGCTGGACGCTTTTAATAATACCGGAGCTTCCATCAAGAAGAAAGAAGATACCCACAAAATGGCCGAGGCTAACAAGGCCTTCGCGCACTATAGATGGTAGGAAGAGCAGAGGAGAGTTCATTTGTTAAAGTTTCCATTAGAAAAAACAAGAAATATCGGCATAATGGCACATATCGATGCAGGGAAAACTACAACCACCGAACGCATCCTCTATTACACGGGTGTAACTTACAAGATTGGCGAAGTGGACGAGGGCACCGCAGTTATGGACTGGATGGTCCAGGAGCAGGAGCGGGGCATAACAATAACTTCTGCCGCCACAACATGCTATTGGAAAGGTTACAAGATCAATATAATTGACACGCCCGGGCATGTTGATTTCACTATCGAAGTTGAAAGATCCTTAAGAGTACTTGATGGTGCCGTTGCGATTTTTGATGCAGTGGCAGGTGTGGAACCCCAGTCAGAGACTGTCTGGAGGCAGGCAAATAAATATGGCGTTCCGCGCATCGCTTTCATAAATAAAATGGATAGAGTGGGTGCGGATTTTTTCATGAGTGTCAGCAGCATGATAGAAAGACTTGGCGCAAATCCTGTCGCTGTTCAGATCCCAATTGGATCAGAGGACAACTTCTGGGGCCCCATAGATCTTGTAAGAATGAAAGCCATCTACTATGATGACGAGACACTCGGCGCAAAATATACTGAAGGGGAGATTCCCGAGGAACTATTGCCCTATGCAACCGAGTACAGAGAAAAAATGCTCGAAGTATTGGCTGATGTCGATGAAAGCATTATGGAGAAGTTTCTCGAGAGGCAGGAGATTAGCATTGACGAGATTAAGGCGGCCTTAAGGAAGGGAACTCTTGAAAGAAAACTTACTCCTGTCCTTTGTGGTTCGGCATTTCGCAACAAAGGGGTTCAACTTTTGCTTGACGCAATAGCGGATTACCTGCCTTCGCCTCTTGACATTCCTCCGGTTGTCGGAACGATACCCCGCAGTGCTTCCGTGATCGTGAGACACGCCAGCGACAAGGAGCCTTTTTCCGCGCTTGCATTCAAGGTGATGACCGACCCTTTTGTAGGGCAGCTGACTTTTATAAGGATTTACTCTGGTACCCTGACTTCCGGCTCTTATATCTATAATTCAACGAAGGATATTAAAGAAAGGGTCGCCCGTATTCTTAAGATGCATGCTAATAAGCGTGAAGAGGTTAAGGAAGTATCCGCCGGCGATATTGCGGCGGTTGTGGGATTAAAAAGAACGCTTACAGGAGATACCCTGTGTGATGATAAGAATCCGATTATTCTTGAATCAATGGAATTTCCTGAACCTGTCATGTCGGTTGCGATCGAGCCAAAGACAAAGGCTGATCAGGATAAACTCTCACAATCCCTGGCAAAACTTGCACAGGAAGATCCATCCTTTAAGGTCTCCTTCGATGAAGAGACTGGCCAAACTATCATATCCGGTATGGGAGAACTCCATCTGGAAATCATTGTGGACAGATTGCTCAGAGAATTCAAAGTGAGTGCAAATGTAGGGAAGCCACAGGTTGCCTACAAGGAGACAATTAAATCACCGGCTAAAGCTGAAGGAAAATTTATCAGGCAGACAGGCGGGCGCGGTCAATACGGTCACGTCTTTATAGAGATAGAACCGTTGGAGCCTGGCAAGGGTTTCATTTTCGAAAGTAGGATTGTTGGTGGCACAATCCCCAAAGAATTTATTCCTGCTGTGGAAAAAGGGCTTAGGGAAGCCGCCGAGAGAGGCATTCTCGCCGGATATCCAGTTGTTGATATAAAGACAGCGCTTTATGACGGCTCATACCATGAAGTCGATTCTTCAGAGATGGCATTCAAAATAGCTGCGTCAGTGGCATTTAAAGAGGCAGCGAAGAAGGCCAATCCTGTCATCCTCGAACCCATCATGAGTCTCGAAGTCGTAACTCCTGAGGAATATATGGGTGATGTGATAGGGGATCTTAATGCCCGTCGCGGTAAGATCCAAAACATAGAGAGAAGGGGCAACGTGCAGATTGTGAAAGCACTCGCTCCCTTGGCTGAAATGTTTGGATATGCCACCGACTTAAGGTCAAAGACTCAGGGAAGGGCTACATATACGATGCAGTTTTCTCATTACGAAGAAGTCCCCAAAGGGGTCTCTGACGGTATTATTACTGCCGTGAGGGGTTGACGATTTTCAGGTAAATAATTTAAAGTCTCATATTTTTCTGCATCAGTTTGCCATTTTAAAAAGGAGGATTTATGGCGAAGGCGAAATTTGAGAGGGTGAAGCCTCATGTGAACATAGGCACGATAGGGCATGTAGACCATGGCAAGACTACATTGACATCTGCGATTACGAAGGTACTGGCTA
>JBFLXE010000036.1:0-21195 GCA_040757455.1 Nitrospirota bacterium | reverse complement strand
TAGTTCTCATTCAATGGCCTCCTTGTGGAATTGATGAGATATTTTAAGAGAATTTGCGGTAAAAGGGAATTAATATCTACTCACAGAACCTTGCTTTTCAAGGGACTGTGAGATATTGAACAGGCTTATATCTTATCAAGGAGGTGCGAAATGCGAGAGAGAACATTTTCCGCAATTATCCATAAAGAAGAAGACCTCTATGTGGCCGAATGCCCCGAGGTCGGTACAGTAAGTCAAGGATTTACAATCGAAGAGGCTTTAGCTAACCTCAAAGAAGCTACCGAATTATACTTGGAAGAATTTCCCCTTCCAGACATTTCGAAGCCGATAATGACCACCTTTGAAGCTACTGTAAATGCCTAAATTACAGAAGGTTTCAGGAGAAATTGCAATCCTCACTCTGGAAAAACTTGGATTTAAAAGGATTCGTCAGCGTGGCAGTCATGTTATCCTGAAAAAACAAACATCCGAAGGAGAAATAGGATGTGTTGTACCACTGCATAAGGAATTGGCTGTTGGCACTTTGCGTGGAATTTTGAAACAGGCCAAATTAGGTATTGACGAATTTATGAA
The DNA here is from genome assembly GCA_040757455.1 of Nitrospirota bacterium. Classification (GTDB taxonomy): domain Bacteria; phylum Nitrospirota; class Thermodesulfovibrionia; order Thermodesulfovibrionales; family SM23-35; genus Kmv42. Next base: position 20,622 of record JBFLXE010000036.1, on the reverse strand, counting down.
AAACTTATAATCGCTCCTTTCTTGTCGTCTGCTGCAAGATTAGGCAAAACACCCTGTTAAAGTTAAGTTAGTTTTTGTGTCAAAGTTCATTTGTTATGCGAATTACTGTATATTGAATATACTTTCATCCTGCAAGGAAGGCACAGATTCAGCCGGCCTCGTCCAAGCCCCTGACTTGGAAATATACCTATCCTTTTAACTGACTGCTACATTCTGCTACTATTTTATAGTGAACTATCCAACATTACAGCGAGCTCTTTCTGACTTAAGGAAAGAGAGGAAGGTAAAGTGCCTCGGCAGAGGGCCCGATGCCCAGTGGGAACGTATTAGGAGTTGATAAGATAATCATATCACGAAATGAGAATGTGATAAGATTATTATTGGCACGAGGAAAGAGAAAGTTTGCATCTGTGGAGCATATAGGCCCGAAATGGGTGGTTGACTTTCTTGAAGTGACATAAAGATAAGACAGAGAATTATCATGTCGATGACTCGTAGAGCGCCGGGACGTTCCTCTGCCCTACTCTTGTTTGAACCCTGGCGAGAAATGTTCCGCTTCTTTCTCTCTTAGAAATCGACTTTCATTGATTGGCTTTGTCATTGTGTTCTCTCTGCTTTATTTCTTTGAAAACATTTAAAAGAAAGCGATATTGATCGGCAACTTGTCGGAATGCATTATAGAATGTACCAAAGAGCTGCATGATTTCTTCATCCGCCCGAAAAAGTCAAAAAGTTAAGGCGCGATATGCATGTTTTTTATATTGAATGGCTGCTTTTCGATAATATGGAAAGTGTCCCTGATCCCGATGGAAAAGTTAAAGTGCGACTGCCGGCGCAGTTTTGCAACAAGACTTGTTCAAAACGGTATTGACCTCTATAGGGTTAAAAAGCTTCTCGGTCATAAGACTATAAACATGACCATGAGGTATGCACACCATTACCCCGAAAGTCTTAGATCAGGTGTGGAAGTTTTGGACAATTGCTACAATTTTGCTACACTAAATGCAAAAGAGATTTGATGCATGGCAAAATATCCTTTAAAATCAATCATGCGAGAGTGGCGGAACTGGCAGACGCGCTGGACTTAGGATCCAGTGGGTAACTCCGTAGGGGTTCGACTCCCCTCTCTCGCACCATCAAATTCAAGATTCTTGCCCTGAAAGGGTAGGTGTCAATATACGTCTCCGTTTTCTCTAATTTTTTCGTCTTCATAAAGAGTAAGCATTCTTCTCCGAATTTCCTGCTACCGCTTCATTAAGTTCCCCGATGAAGTTTTTATAATTTTATATGACGGCTTTACATGCCTTCTGCACTAAGCAAATAATACATAGTTAAGATCGCCGTCCAATTTAAATGTTCCGCCATATGAGACACGATATTATCTAACTCATGTCTTCTTTCAGGTTTTACATAAGGCATAAATTAACCTTACTTCAGTCCGAGCACGTCTTGCATGTCGTAAAGGCCCGGCTGTTTTCCGTACACCCACGCAGCCGCCCTAAGAGCGCCCCGGGCGAATGTATCCCTGCTCGATACCTTATGGGTAACCTCGATGCGTTCCCCAAGACCCCCGAATATTACTGTATGTTCGCCAACGATGTCTCCAGCGCGTATAGTCTGTATTCCGATTTCTTTAGGCGTTCTCTCACCGATGATTCCCTTTCGCGCATAAATGGCAACTTCGTCAAAATTTCTGTTTAATGCTTCTGCAATGACCTGTGCCATTTTTAATGCTGTGCCACTTGGTGCATCCTTTTTCATCCGATGATGAGCCTCAATGATCTCCACATCGTAGCCATCTCCGAGTACTTTTGCGATATTCTGTATCACTTTCAAAAGCAAGTTAACACCCATACTCATATTGGACGCCATGACGCAAGGAATGTTTTTTGTTAGTTCTTCAACTCTTTTGAAGTCGTCTTTCGAGAAACCGGTCGTGCCGATGACCATTGCCTTCCCGTTCGAAGATGCAATTTTGAGATGTTCGAGGCTTGCTTCGACTGTCGTGAAGGAGATAACCAGATCGACATTGTGAATGATTGGTTCAAGGCTGTCAAGGATCGGGATGCCGACCTCGCCGATACCAACTATTGCTCCCACATCTTTGCCCACATCCTTATGACCTTTCCTCTCAAACGCACCGGCCAGTGCGAGTCCCTTGGATTCCTTGGAAAGGGCAGCAATTCTGCTCCCCATCCTTCCCGCCGCTCCTGCAACCGCTATCTTAATCATCATGTCCTCCTTGACGGCTAAATGTTTTTACTTATCTTTGCCGTGGCCGCCGGTTTTTTGCTCTTCGTTGCGAGCTTCTTTACACTCTATCCTGTATTCTTCTGATATCCATTTACCGAGATCAATCAGTTTACAGATCTCGGAACAGAAAGGTCGCCAGGGATTCTCTTCCCACGTCGTATTATTTTTGCATATAGGGCATCTGATCTTCATTGTTCACATTCTTACTCTTTTTGTTATTTTTTTTCAAGGTCTTGATTATAGGTTACGAGATGGAGTTTCGCCTCTCTTTTTAGCTCTATCATCCTCTTCAACCCAGGTGTCATATGTATCTTGCCTTCTGCATCCACAATGAGACCGTCAAACCCCAATTTTCTTAGAACGTGTAAACCTTTTTCGGGACCAAGTATGAAGACACCGGTAGCAAAAGAGTCTGTCAGCGCAGCCTCAGATGCAATGATGCTGACGCTTATACATTCGCTGGCAGGGTGGCCCGTTTTGGGTGATATCAGATGATGATACCTCTTCCCGTTGTCCATGAAAAATCGTTCATAGTCTCCTGAGGTCGAGACCGACATATCCCGGAGGTGAATGACGGCCATTATGTCGTCTTCTTTGCCCTCACCCCTGGGATTCCTTATCCCTACTTTCCATGGGTTACCATCAGGCTTAACACCAAATGCCCTGATATCTCCGGCGATTGCTACCAGACCGGATTCTATCCTCCTTTCTTTCAAAGCGGCCACTGCTTTGTCTGCGGCATAACCCTTCGCGATTCCACCAAGGTTCACGAGCATATTCTTCTTCCGCAGAAATACCTCCGATTCATCTTCATTTACGACCACTCCAGAGTAATTTACAAGATACAGTGCTTTCTCGATCATTTTCTCTTCAGGCTTTATTTTCCGCCGAAAATCATACAGGGAGAGGACGGGGCCGACAGTTATATCGAAGGCACCGTGGGTCTGCTGCGACACTTGCAATGCCTTCTTGAGTATTTTCAAAGTGTCGGGGGATACATTCACTGCAGACAGGCCTGCATTCTTATTTATAAGTGAAACTTCGCTGTCAGCAGAAAAAAAGTTAAGGAGCTTTTCGATTTTTTTTATCTCGGCGAATGCCGCATCAATTGACGCTTCTGCCTCATTTCGTGAATCAGACACTACCGTGATACTAACGAATGTGTTCATCACGATCCCGTCTTTTTTGAAAAGCCTCTTCTCCTGGACAGAACAATTCAGTGAAAGAAGCAGAAATATGCAGGAAAGAAGGATGAAGGCAACCCGAAGTCTGACATGTCTATCGGAGTTGCAGTGATTCATGCCACCCTTGCATGCCTTATATTCGAGATCTTGTTCCTTAGAAACTGGCCTGTATAAGAGTTTGGACTCCTGCTGATTTCCTCAGGTGTGCCTTCAGCCACGATCCTTCCTCCCTCTTCACCGCCTTCTGGTCCGAGATCAATGATGTAGTCGGCAGACTTTATCACTTCAAGGTTATGCTCAATGATAATGACTGTGTTTCCCGAATCAACAAGGGTATTTATTACGTTCAGCAATTTTTGTATGTCTGCGAAGTGAAGGCCCGTGGTCGGCTCGTCAAGCATGTAGAGAGTATTGGCCCTTGCCTTTCTGCCGAGTTCCCGCGAGAGTTTCACCCTCTGAGCCTCGCCACCGGAAAGTGTGGAGGCCGGCTGTCCGAGCTGCAGATATCCAAGACCCACATCTTCAAGTATTCCAAGTCTCTGACTTATCGGGGGGACCGCCGAAAAAAATTGAAGTGCCTCGGTGACTGTCATTTCGAGGACTTCTGCGATGTTCTTCATTTTATATTTTATTTCGAGTGTCTCTCTGTTATATCTTTTCCCTTTGCAGGTATCGCAGGGCACGAAAACGTCGGGAAGGAAATGCATCTCCACCCTTACCAGCCCGTCTCCCCGGCAGGCCTCGCATCTGCCGCCAGTAAGATTAAAACTGAATCTTGACGGGGAATATCCTCTTATCCGCGATTCGGGAACCTGGGCGAAGAGTTCTCTGACGAAGGAAAATACACCCGTATATGTGGCGGGATTGGATCTTGGTGTCCTGCCGAGTGGCGACTGATCCACGCTTATTACACGGTCTATCTTATCCATTCCTTTTATCTCTTTAAACTTTCCGGGTATGATATTGCTTTTATATTTTTCTCGACAGAGTGCCTTATAAAGTATCTCCGTGACGAGCGTACTTTTGCCCGAACCCGAAACACCTGTAACGCAGACAAAGACTCCGAGAGGGATTTTGACATTGATATTCTTGAGATTAAATTCCTGGGCGCCTGTGATTTGTACGAAATCCTTTGGTTTTCTTCTCATCAACGGAACGTCGATTTTTAAAAGCCCGCTGAGATATTTTCCCGTAAGAGATGTCTCGTTTTTTTCTATCTCTTGAGGTCTGCCCAAAGCAACAACCCAGCCACCTCTTATTCCCGCACCAGGTCCCATGTCCACGATATAATCGGCCCATCTTATCGTCTCTTCGTCGTGTTCGACGATAATTACGGTATTACCCGCATCTCTTATCGATGAAAGACTTTCGAGCAGTTTCCTGCAGTCCCGTGGGTGCATGCCAATACTCGGCTCATCGAGAATGTAAAGAACACCCGTCAAGGATGATCCCAGTTGGGTAGCAAGCCTTATTCGCTGTGCTTCGCCTCCCGAGACAGTGAGGGATGACCTGTCAAGAGTAAGATAATCAAGCCCCACTTTTCGAAGAAAGGTAAGCCTGTCTTTAACCTCCCTAAGAATACGGGAGGCGATCGCTTGTTCCTTCTCGGTCAGTTTTAGATTTTGGACAAAATACAGTGCCTCACTCACCGACATTGCAGCAAATTCGCCTATGTTCCTGCCATGTATTCGTATGCTGAGCGCCTCCTTTCGAAGCCTCATGCCACCGCAAAGCCTGCAATATCTATATTCTTCGATCTCTGTCGCATCCTCATCAAGATTCTCTAACCCGAGTCCATTACACCGCGGGCACGCCCCTTGTTTGCTGTTAAAAGAGAAAAACATAGGGTTTATGTCAGGGTAGCTGATTCCACATTTCGGACATACTGCTGTCTTCGAAAAGATAATGTCTTTATTCCCTTCGAGCATGTTTATTACCACAATGTCTGCATAGCGAAGGGCTGTTTCAATTGCGTCTTTAGTCTGACGTCCAATTCCTGGCTTTATAATAAGCCTGTCCACGACTATCTCGATAGTGTGTCTCTTATATTTGTTGAGGGTGATGCCCTGTGTGAGATCCATCATTTTTCCGTCTATCCTCGCTCTTATGAAACCCTCCCGCCGCATTTCCTGAAGTTCTTTCTTGTATTCGCCCTTTCTGTCTCTCACGATTGGAGCCAGGATTTGAATTCTGCTGCCCCGGGGAAGGTTCATAACCGCGTTGATGATATCCTCAGGTTCCTGTTTCGTGATGGGAGAGCCGCAGTTATAACAGTACTGCCGGCCGATTCTTGTATATAGAACGCGCATATAATCGTATATCTCCGTAATGGTTCCGACTGTCGAGCGCGGACTCCTGATAACGGTTTTCTGATCTATCGCAATCGAGGGTGACAATCCTTCAATGTAATCGGTGTCGGGTTTTTGAAGTTGCTCGATGAACTGCCTCGCATATGCAGAGAGACTCTCCACATAGCGCCTTTGCCCTTCCGCATAGATTGTGTCTATCGCAAGTGACGATTTGCCGGAGCCCGATGGCCCGGTAATAACCGTTATTGCCTCTCTGGGTATGGAAAGGTCAATATTTTTCAGGTTGTGTTCTCGTGCGCCCTTGATGACCAGAAAATCCATTGTTTAACTCTTTAGTATAGCACACAAGAAATCGGCATGAGTTCAACTGAAAATACTCACAAATATGTGCAAACATTTTCTTTTTTTAAAGTATGTAGTACCATAAGACATGTCAACCGGCATATTGCTAATTCTTCTTCTAATCCCTTCCGTCTGTGCCGCACAGCCCACGATTGAATTTGTAACTGAAAGTCACGACCTGGGAACAGTGGCACAGCATGATGGGATCGAATATACCTTTGAATTTACAAATGTCGGAGATCAGGTTCTGAGTATATATAGCCTTATTCCTTCATGAGGATGCACAGCAGTGATGGCTAGTTCAGGTCATCTCAAGCCCGGGGAAAAAGGAAAGATTATTGCAAAAATAGATCTAAAAGGAAGAAGAGGTTTTCTTTCAAAAAACGTAAAAGTTAACTCAAATGACCCAAAGAGGCCCACGATCGTTCTTAATCTCAAAGCATTTATAGAACAGTGACTTTATCGATTCCATACCGTAAAATTTTTTGTTTAGCTACTATTCTGTTCTTGTTGCTGGCTAATTCACAATGGGTTTCTGCAGCCGATCCATACGCATCAAAACGCAGAACCATGATGGAGAATCACATTAAGGGAAGGGGCATATCGGATAAAAAAGTTCTTGAGGCGATGGATAGAGTTCCGCGGCATCTTTTTGTAGATAAAGAATTGCGGGGCCGGGCTTATTCAGATCATCCTCTGCCGATAGGAGAAGGACAGACGATCTCCCAACCTTATGTTGTTGCACTGATGACAGAGGCGCTTAAATTAAAGCCGGGAGAGAAAGTTCTTGAGATTGGCACGGGTTCGGGATACCAGGCCGCCATACTCGGTGAGATCGTTAGAGAGGTTTATAGCATTGAAATAAGAAAAAAGCTCGCTGACATGGCAGCAGAAAGGCTGAAAGAACTCCGCTACCATAATGTAAAAGTGAAGCATGCCGATGGCTATTTCGGCTGGCAAGAATATGCGCCTTTCGATGCGATAATCATAACAGCGGCTGTAAATCATATTCCACCGCCATTACTCAGGCAACTGAAAGACGGTGGCAGACTGGTTCTACCCCTTGGAAGCACTTTTTTCTACCAGACCCTTACGCTTGTAACCAAGGAGAAGGGCGAGATTAAGGTTGAACAAATTGGTCCCGTTGCCTTTGTACCCATGATCGGTGAAGCAGAAAAGAAGAAGTGAGACAAGCTAACGATTTGTTAGTTTGAAGAAAGTTTCTTTGCAAAATTCTTCATGAACAAGAATGCCGCCAGATATGAAAAAGCCCCTAACCAGAAGACTATTTTAAAGCCGAAAATCAACGCCATCATGATAGTCAAAATAGGAGTAAGTACGGAGAGGCAACCGTTTATTGCCCATGCCCACGGGATGAGGAAAGGACTTCTCTGACCGAGCATTTTGAGTCCTGTAGGAAACGGAATGCCCATGAACAGACCGAGTGGCATTAGCACAGCGAAGACGAGAAGAATTTTAAGAATAATCGAGTGTGGCGAAACAAAATCGGAAATAGCAGTCAGAAAAATGCTGTAAAGGGCAATGAGCACCGAAATCAAAAGAGGGATTAAATAATTTTGCAGGGAGTGAAACCTATGGCTTAGGAGGCTCCCGATGCCGGAGCTCAGCAATAGCGAGGTGAGCACGGTCGCCAGCGCATATGAGGGATTCTCAAGCGGCAGGATCATTTTATGAACTATGGAGACCTCTATGAACATAAACCCGGTGCCAAGGAAGGCAAAATAAGGAAGGAATCTCCTGTCTCCATGTTGCCGAGACTTGTATTGAAAACGAGATCGCTTCGTCTCCGTCTGAGGTGTATTTCTTGCGATGACATTTGGTTTTTTTACTGAAAAAAAAGGAAGAAATATCAGTATCAAACTCAAAATCAACACCTGTATAAATACGACTGGAAGTATATAACCTTCTTCGATAAAATACTGCCATTTTTCTCCCATGATTTTATAGATTTCTTTAATATTAGCAATCTTCAAGTAATACGAAAAAAAGGGATTTTCATCCCTAACATACTTAACATCAAAAATATAAGAATCAAGGAATTTATCGCGGGTATAAGGATCGAGAATCTGTTTGAAGGCGCTGAAGTAATCGGCGGAAGGCATTTTCACATATTTATCGGTTTCTTCTACAGTCATTCCCGGATAATGGACAATATCGAACCAAAGCTTACTGGAAAATTCTTTGACAGTATTCACTTCCTTGTTGGTGAAAGGCGATTTTTTTATGAGTATTCCTATCGTTCCCCAACTGCGGAGGCCGACAATATGCCTTTCAACATCCTTGAATCCGAGTTTTTCCATTGCTTCAACAGCCGTGCTGAGAATTCTCAATTCAATTCTGGGCGGCGGCAATATAAATAGATTTATGCTGAGAATGCCGTTCTTCTTGAGATGACCGATGTATTCCTTGAATGCCTCTACTGTAAATCTGTAATCCTCTGATATGCCGAATGTTCCCGAAGGGGAGGCCCCCGTCAAAGGTATATCAATAATATCGAATTCTTTGCCGCTATTTTTCAGCCATGCCCGCCCGATACCTGCTATTGCATTGCGGGCATAGATGCCGCCGGAGAATTTGTTGAAATCTTCATTAATGACTTTCATCAGCAACGGATTGCTTTCGATCTTGTATATATTCGGAAAATCATAGAATCCTGCCACAAGAACTTGCAGGCCCCCCCTGGGATCGAGTACGAGAATATCACCATGATAGGCTTCTTGTGAACTTAATATTTCATAAGGAAGTGCCGACGGTAAATACTCAAGAAATTTCAGTGTTCTTTCATTGCCATACGAGGTTATTGCATTAATCTGCCCTCCATCTATTGAGAATCCGACCTGTTCAGGAAGGTTATCAAGATATATTAAACTTAAGCCCGGTGCAAAGCGGACCGCGGGGCTCTTGAATGTGTCGATCCTTGTATAGGGGCTGTGGTACGTCTCGAGATGTTCGGCGCCGGGAAAATTTAGAGCAAAGTTGAGTCCTTTATAGGGCGACATCTTCAGGTTGACGAAGGAAGGGTGTATGATGGCAAGGGCGATATTCATTGCGATCAGGGCAATGGCAGCAGTTTTAAGCTTTCTGCCCCCAGCCAGAAACGTTGCCAGCAGGGCCATTGAAGAAACTATAAAAATAGCCTTTTCCGTGGGCACAAAGTACATTAAATAAAGGATGCCCAACGAACCCGTCCCTGCACCCAAGAGATCAGCAGCATAAAAGAGACCAGCCCTTTCACTCATCTGTGAAAAAAAAGTTGCAATGACCAGCCCGGTAAAGAAGAATGGTAAGGAGATCACTATATAGTAGATTCCTATATAAAGAATTTGAATCCTCGACCATGACAATTTCACCGGATCAAAAGGAATCTGATTTGTTATAAGGTAGCTGAGGAATATTCCAGTACCCAAAAAAAAGCTGTATGTTCCAATATTCGAGAGATCACGAAGCCTCGGATAAAGTGAAAGTATCGTTCCGCTCAAGCCAATGCCAAGCATCGCGATGCTTATGATCATAAAGGCAAAATGGTACCAGAGGGAGACAGAAAAAATCCTTGTGAGGGATATTTCATAGGCAAGGCTCGATAGAGAACATAGGAATATAACAGGGAATATCCTGCTGCTTCTAAGCATAGCCGAAGTATAAGAAGTATAGCAGAAGAATTTTATTTATTCCTGAAAAATGGTATTCTATAAATCACATGTCAGGCTAATTTTTTTTGAAGAGTTTTTAAGAAAAATGTTTAAAGAAAGCTGTCCCGGAAGCCGGGAGATAAGAACTCCGTATCCGGAAGAGATCAGATGTTTCTGGTGCGATGCCACGTGTGAAATATGGTCTGATGAAGTGGAAACGGTCTGCAAGGCATGTGGAAGGAAGATATCTCGTGAAATGAAACCGACCTGTCTCGAATGGTGTCCTGCTGCCAAAGAGTGCATCGGTATCGAGAAATATGAGAGATTGATGAAGAGCAGAAAGGGATAAGCTGCAAAAAGCAAGGAAGAATTTTATACATGGGATAAGTTTTCGAAGCATTATAGGCATATATTGAGGAAGGAATCCGGCATGGAAGATCCTCACTCCGTAGAGAAAAAATGTCTTATTCTGCGGGAAATTCCCAGGCTTATCACCGAGACAAGTAATATCAATGCATTGGCAGATCTTTTGCTTGACCGGGCGATTGATTTTACAAATGCCGAAAAAGGCTCTCTGATGTTGGCAAATGAAAAAGGTGAATTATACATTCTCGCAGCAAAGGGATTCAATCTGCATTTTGTTGAGACATACAGGACTAAAATCGGGGAGGGGATCGCGGGCATAGTTGCCCAGAACAAATTACCCGTACTTGTGGAGGACATAGATAAAGACGAGAGATTCAAGGATAAAAAAAGAGATCATTACAAGACAAAGGCGTTTATTTCATGCCCGCTTGTGAGCAGAGAGAAGGTGATAGGAGTCATTAATATCAACGACAAGAAAGACGGGACCGCCTTTACCGGAGACGAACTTGACCTGCTCATTGCCGTTGCTGACCAGGCCGCAATCGCCGTTGAGAATATGCTTCTCCTTGAACAACTGAGAAAAAAAGCCGTTGAACTCGAAAACATAAATAGAAAGTTGCTGGAAAGTGACATGAACAAGACCGAATTCCTGACACGGGTTTCCCACGAACTCCGCTCGCCACTCAATTCGATTAAAGGTGCTGTATATTATCTGCTACAGACCGCGAAACCGAATAAAGGAAAACGGAAAGAGTTTTACCAGATCATCTCAAAAGAAACGGAACAGTTGATCTCTCTCGTCGAAAATCTGCTCGATTTTCTCAGGCTGGAGGATGAAACGGCCGTGACCAAGGTATCCTTGGTTCACCTCCCGGAGATCCTTAGAGAAGTGACTGAATCGGGAGGATTAACGAAGCTGCTTCTCATGAAGAATATAAAAATCGGGATAGACATAAAAGAGGGCACTTATGAGATCGCAGGCGACAAGACAAAACTTGTGCATCTTTTCATGAATCTTTTGGAAGGATTGTCTTATTACCTCCATGGGAATGATACTATCAGGATCAAAGCGGTAGAAAATGGGTTTATAACGGTGGAGTTGATTTTCTCGAGAAAAATGCCGGAGACGGTCTTTTCGATTTTGTACAGTTCGAGATATATCTACCGCACTGACCTGTCTAACGAGATGATGAGACTTTATCTTGCGAAAAAGGCTGCCGAAGCCCATAGATGGGGATTCGAGATTGAAAATGCCGAAGATCATTTTCTTGTATCTCTTACCATTCCGAAGAGTTCGAAAGACAAAATGGATGCAATCCTGGGTCTGACAATGGATATATTCGCGGAATTCGTGTCAGAGTTACTCCAGCTGAACATATGTTCAATAATGCTGAGTGATGAAGTCACTGCCGAACTCACTATCCGGGGTGTAAAAGGTCTGAGTGAAGAGGTTGTGAGGCGGACGAGAATCCAGCTCGGAGATCAGATAGCAGGATGGGTGGCGCTTGAGGGCAAGCCGCTTTTGATAGAGGATATTGAAAGTGACGATCGTTTTCGAAAGAAAAACATACCCCAATACAATACAAAGTCGCTTCTGTCTGTACCTATAAAATTGCGAGACCGGGTGATGGGTGTGTTGAATCTGAACAACAAGATGACAGGGGAGCCCTTCACAAAGCGAGACCTTTACGTGTCTACTGCGATCAGCGAAAGAATTGCTAATCTTCTGGCAAAATTATATTCAGGTCAATATAAGGAGAATGAGGTAAACCAGATTATAAATTCCTGCGATCTCCTGTTACAGGCAGTGAAAAGGTATCGTAAGAAGAGAAGCCTGTTTCCTGATCTCGCATGGAAAATCATGGAGAAAATAGGTGCTGAGGAGGAAGAAAAAGCTAATGCCCTCTACGCTTCCACACTACACGATTTGGGCCTTACCCTGATCGATGAAAAAATTCTGCAGAAAAAATCACTGCACAAGTCTGAAATGGAGGCTCTCAAGAACCATCCGAATGCAACTATTGAATTGTTGAATTTCTTTGAATTTTCGGAGGACGTCAGGAGAGCGATTCAAAGTCATCACGAAAGATATGATGGTACAGGATATCCTATGGGATTAAAAGGAAAGGAAATCCCCCTTATCGCGCGGGTGCTCTCTGTCGTGGATTCATATTGTGCAATGATATCGGAGAGGCCATACAGGAGGGCTCTGACATGGAAGGAAGCCCTGGCAGATATAAAAGCACACTCAGGTTCTTTGTATGATCCTGAAATTGTGAAAGCCTTTGAAGAAATACTGACAGAGATTATGTCTTAGTGCTGTGGATACAGGAGACCGTGATTGATGGAGAAGTTTACGCTTGAATCCTTAAAAAAAATAGAACTATTCGATTCATTAACAGAGGAGGAGTTGCGGCAAGTTAGCCACACGATAGTCGTTAAGCGGTTCGATAAGAATGAAATTATCCTGTACGAAGAAGACACATCCGAATATATGTATATCATTCTTGATGGAAAGGTGAAAGTCGTTCAGACGACCGAAGATGGCAAAGAGATCCTGCTTTCAATGCATCAATCGGGCGAATTTTTCGGCGAGATGTCGTTGATTGATGGCAAGACTTCGCCAGCGACTGTCGTGGCGACCGAGAAGTCTACAGTGGCCATTATTTCGAAGAAGGATTTTTACTTATCCATCAGCAGCCAGAGTAAGATACTTGGCAACCTTCTCCTGATTCTGTGCTCGCGGCTTCGCGAATCCTGGGAAAAAATTCAGCTACTGAATTTGAAAAACGCTGCACAGAGAATAAAGATACTTTTTCTAATGTTGTCAGAGAAATATGGAAAAAAGACGGAGAAGGGGATAACTTTGGAGATCAGGCTCACGCATCAGGATATAGCAGACATGACCGGAATGACACGCGAAACTGTGACAAGGGTAATCGATAAATTGCAGAAGGATGGTGAAATAAATATTTTGCGAAACAGGTTTATACATCTAAACTCAAGGTTTCTTCAGAAAAATTATTTTTCTGTGGACCCATATAAAGTTGTAAAGCAGTAATCCCCCAATTTCGGATTTGTCGGTAGTCTTTCGATGGGATATCAAGACACATCTGATACGGGATTTTCTGTATGAAATTATCTATATTTTCAAGGTTATTTGCCGGATATTTTCTGATATTTGTGCTTGCGATTGCAATGAGCGTTTATGTCGCGGGAAAGTTCCGTCATACGGAAGATATCACGGGGTCAATTCTGACTCTGAATGACCAGGTGTCAACTTATGAGAAGAAGCTTATAGATGCCATGCTGGCGCAGGTCCGATACGAAAGGAAATTTACTGTACTGAAGGATAACACTTTGTATGAACAATTTGTTGCCTCGGGGGATGATTTTCGCCAGTATTTTGGTATGCTGGTATCACTTTCGGACTCTCCTCTGATGCAAAGTTCTCTCGAGGATATAAAGCGGGCGTACGAAAATTATCATGCAATCTTTAACAGAGAAGTGGATCTATTAAAAGCAGGTCGACGCTATCCGCAGGATGCTTTTCTAAAGGAAAAGGAAAATGCTATAAATGAAATAATGGAAGGGCTTAAAAGATTCAGATCCCATGGCGAGAACAACACCTATGAAAAAATCAAGAAGCTGGGCGAAGCCGGGGCAAATGCGCGTAGAGTAGCTTTGATAATGACCGCCTTTTACCTCATATTCGGCATGAGCATTTCCATTCTTATTACCAGAGGTATCACAAAGCCTTTAAACATAATGAGAAAGAAAACGAGGGAGATTGCAGGCGGAGATTACAAAGGCAACCTGAATCTTGTCTCACCTCCCGAAATCGCCGAACTTGCGCAAGACTTCAATTTTATGTGTAATAAGCTAAAAGAAATAGATAAACTCAAGTCCGATTTCCTGTCATATATGTCACATGAGCTGCGCACACCTCTTACGTCTATTAAAGAAGGAAGCACCCTCTTGCTGGAAGGAATTGGCGGAGAAATCAATGATAAACAGAGAAGGCTGCTGACCATCATAAGAGCTGAAACAGACCGCCTTATTGACATCGTTAACTCGTTGCTCGATCTGTCGAAGATGGAGGCAGGAATGATGACATATAACTTTGCTTATGCAAATACAGCCGATCTGATCGAGAGAGTTGTGACAGAGTTAGAGCCTATTTCCGAAGCGAAGAGTATCAGACTTGAGGCGCATATCGAGAAGGGGCTGCCGCGCGTCAAAATTGATAACGACAGAATTCTCCAGGTCTTGAGAAATCTCGTTGTCAACGCAATTAAATTTACTCCGCGGGACGGGATAGTGAAGGTATCCGCCCGCCCAACGACCCAAGGAGTGGAAGTATCGGTTTCGGATACAGGGATAGGCATACCTGAAGAGGATTTAGCCTCAATTTTTGATAAATTCCGGCAGGCGGGCAAGAGCCCGAATCAGATGAAGGGAACTGGCCTTGGGCTGGCAATTGCCAAACATATTATTAATGCTCACGGGGGTGAAATTTGGGTGAAAAGCAGACAGGGACAAGGAAGTACTTTTACCTTTGCCTTGTCATCGTAGTATTCTTTCTCTTTATTACCAATTGCACGGGTGCAAGATATCATGAATCTCTTCTTCGCAGTGAGAGGTTAATGGCAAAAGGGAATTTTGAACGGGCCATGATAGAGAATGAAAAAATTTTATTAGAGTTCCCGAATAGACCCCCGGGTGACGAGGCGTTGTTTAACATGGGGCTCCTGTGTGCTCACTATGGAAATCCGCAGAAAGATTACAATAAGGCTGCCGGCTTTTTTTGGAAATTGATAAGGGATTTCCCGAAAAGTCCGAAGGTTAACGAGGCCAAGATATGGATTGGCGTATTAAATGTCATCGAAGAGACACAGAGGAAGCTTGAACAGCAAGAGGCGGCTGCGATTCCTTTTCTCAGCGACGGTCACATCGAATATAGAGATATTGAGGAAGCTTTTCGGCAGAATCAAGAAATTCTGGCAAAATTTCCGGATGAACCTCCGGCAGACAGTGCCCTTTTCAACATGGGATTATTGAGTCTCCACTTCGATAATCGCCAGAAGGACTATAGGAAGGCGCATGGTTTTTTTGAGAGACTCATAAAGGACTTCCCGGAAAGCCCCAAAGCGGAGGAGGCAAAGATCTGGGCAGGTGTTCTAAAAACAGTCGAGGAAAGCAGAGCAGAGATCGAGAAGCGTCAGACGGCCCATGGTCATCTCTCGCGGAGCCAGAAGTTTCTTGGTGAAGGAAACTTTGAGCGTGCCCTTGAGGAAAGCGAGAAGGCCCTTTCCAGAGCCGGAAACAGTCCCCCGGGTGACGAAGCCCTTTTCAATATGGGGATAGTATTCGCTCACGATAAAAATTACGAAAAAGCGCTCAACTCATTCAAAAGGATCTTGAAGGACTTTCCCCGAAGCTCGCGGATAGGGGAGGCTAAAGTCTGGGTAGAAGTCCTGGCCGTAATCGAAGAGACAAAGAAGATCGACATCGAAATAGAAGAAAAAAAGAAAGAACTCAGCAGGTAGGAGTCACTGAAGATGGCACAAAAAATTCTGGTTGTGGACGACGACATTAATCTTCTGGAATTGTTGAAGATGAGACTTGAATCTGCGAATTATGACGTCGAGACATACTCGAAGGAAGAAGATGCTTTAAATGCCCTACAGCAGGAGACTTTTGATCTTTCGATCGTAGACTTGCAACTTATTAGTCAGGACGGCATTTCGCTTATGGAAGAATTCCATAAAATAAATCCTGAAATGCCTGTGATAATTCTCACAGCATACGGGAGTATCGAGAGTGCAGTCGAAGCGATGAGGAGAGGTGCATACAATTACCTCACAAAACCCTTTGATCCACGGGAGCTTCTATTCCAGGTTGAACATGCCATAGACAATATGAAACTTACGCACGAGGTGAAGCGCCTTAAAGAGCTTATCGAGGAACGATATAACTTTAAGAACATTGTTGGAAAAAGTGAAAAAATGCAGGAAGTGCTGGAACGTGTCTCCCGAATTGCCGAAACCGACTCCACAATTTTTATATACGGAGAGAGTGGCACAGGTAAGGAACTCATTGCAAGGGCGATCCATCTTGCGAGCCCTCGCAGGGAAAGACCTTTTGTCGCGATAAATTGTGCTGCCATTCCAGAGACTTTGCTGGAAAGTGAACTCTTTGGATACCAGAAAGGGGCCTTCACAGGAGCGTTAAAGAGCTCGAAGGGGTTACTTGTTCAGGCGGACGAAGGAACTATTTTTCTCGATGAAATCGGGGACATGCCTCTTTCTATGCAGGTCAAGCTTTTACGTTTCCTCCAGGAAAAGCAGCTTTATCCCATCGGAAGTCAGAACCCTATTGAAGTGGACGTGAGAGTCATTGTTGCGACAAATAAGGACCTTAATGAGATGGTTAAAGAAGGTCAGTTCAGGGAAGACCTTTTTTACAGGATACATGTGATTCCTCTTCAAATCCCGCCTTTAAGGGAGAGGAAAGATGATATCCCTGCGCTCGTTGAGCATTTCATAAATAAATTTAATCAACAGATGAAAAAGGAGGTGCGGGGTCTCACCCCCGCTGCTATGCAAAAACTGATGTTATATGATTGGCCGGGCAATGTTCGGGAACTGGAAAACAGAATCGAATATGCTGTGGCAATGACACAGCAGGATATTATTACTGACGATTTAATTTTAACAGCGAAATCAAAATCAGAACCCTTGAAGCCACTGAGGGAATCCAGAGCAGATTTTGAAAGAAATTACCTTATCAATATTCTCCAGATTACAAAGGGAAATGTGAGTAGAGCCGCAAAATTGGCTGGAAAATATCGCGCCGATTTTTACAATCTTTTAAAGAAGTACGGGATTTTTCCGGAATCATTCAAAAAGTCGTAGACGGTTTTTATCAATATTACTTATCACTTAGAAGAAAATATCATACATGTTTGATTATGTGACAGATTACAGATAAAAGCCGTTTTGCTTAAAAATCCCCGATCCTTATGTAGGACAATCCATACATTAGTTTCTGCAAAGAAGGCTTGCGAAAATCCTGTTCTTTTAAAAAATATAATAAAATCCAACAGTTGTTGATATCTTCTGCATGGCATTCATTTTGCTAAACAACAATAACATGTTCAAATTTGTTGGAGTAAGCAAATAACGAGTGCATATATATAAGCAAAAAAAATTTTTGCTTGTTATTTCAGTACTGATACTCTTTTTATCAACTCCTCCGGCCCTTTTCGCCGGAACGGTAACCTTATCATGGAGCCCGCCAACCTCTAATGAAAACGGAACACGTCTATCCGATCTTGCCGGTTATAAAGTATACTACGGAACCACCTCTGGTAAGTATTCACGCTCGATTGATGTTGGAAATGTCACGTCTTACACAGTATACAATTTAGCCGATAGCGCGACCTATTTTTTTGCTGCGACGGCATATGACAGATCCGGAAATGAGAGCGAGTTCTCTAATGAGGTTGTAAAAATGATCGGTAATCCACTGACGTCCGTTAAAAGATTTACCATAGGAGTTAACAAGACCGGCGCCGGCAAAGGTGTCATAACATCATCTCCGTCCGGTATTTATTGCGGGAATGATTGCACCGAACTCTACGGCACAGGTTCTATCGTTACTTTAACGGCGTCATCTGAACCGGGCTCGTCCTTCCATGGATGGTCGGGAGGAAACTGCACCGGAAATGGAAAATGTATTCTGACAGTTAATGGCAATGCTAATATCACAGCGAAATTTGTTGGAATGGAAAGAAATGCAAAAATCACCGGAATGGGAAAACAGTATGTATTCCCGGTATCTGCTATGGTATGGGGAACTTCCGGCGTGACAATACCCATTAAAGCCGCAGCAGAAGTTCCTGGCGGAGGCAAGGGTTCAGGGAGTACAATCACATTGGTGAGCGGCGATTATATCTTTAAATTTCCTTACTCTAAGATTTCGTGGCGGAAAAACTATGTATTCATTCCTTTCAGTGCAATAACTCAAATTTCTCCGTAGCCAGAGAGTAATCAATTCAAGTGCGCCGGCCAAATTGATTTAATCGTTCCCCATTCGAAAAAATTATTCCCCTAAGTTCATTGACTGTGATTAAAGTCACGGTATCTAAATCCTATCTGCTTTAATCTGATAATGAACCAGTGCAATAAGATCTTTGACAGTATTTAACTAAGGAGCGTTTCCGAAAAGGTAAACTCTGGGCAACCGGAGGGCACAAAGCTGCGGGTCCCTCTCGTATCTGCTTAAGTTACAGGGACGGCCGGGCTGCCGAAGAAACAGCGCTTATCCAGAGCTTATCTTTGAGACAAAGCCTGTTTCCCTTATAAGGAAACGGGCTTTTTTGTTTATGAATTCATAGGGCAAACAACAGGGGGGAATTCAAGATGTTTTATGGGGATACACTAAAGGGTGGTTCTCATGGATTCATATTAGCCAGTCGTCGGTTTTTGTATATTACGTGCTTGTTAATCATCAAACTTATTTTCTTTTTTCATACGGGGGAAGTATATTCAGGCCAGGCGGCTCTTTCATGGGATCCACCCACGACAAACGCTGATGGCACAGCTTTAGCGGATCTTGCTGGCTTCAAGATTTATTACGGCACCTCGTCAGGCAATTATACCCAGCACGTTGATGTCGGAAATGTCGCAAAGTATACGATTAATAATCTGTCGGATGGCTTTACCTATTATTTTGTGGCCACTGCTTACGATGTGTCAGGCAATGAAAGCAAATACTCCAACGAAGTTAAAAAAGCCATCCCCCTTCCTGCTCCGCCCGTTGTGCACTACACCTTAACTGTCTATAAAGATGGGACAGGCGCAGGCATTGTGACCTCGTCACCAACAGGTATCACCTGCGGTTCTGATTGCGCGGAAGCATACAATGCAGGGACTATCGTGACCCTGACAGCCGTAGCGGATGCAGGCTCTACTTTTGCGGGTTGGTCAGGAGGATGCACAGGGACCGGCACATGCACGGTAACGATGGATGCGGTGAAATCCGTATTTGCTACGTTTAACATCAGGACATATGCAATCGTGGCAACGGCAGGCGCAGGCGGAAGTATTTCCCCATCGGGCACTGTTACAGTGAACCATGGATCAAGCCAGACATTCACCATGACGCCTGATACGGGATATGAAATCGAAAATATACGAGTAGATGGTATCTCTGTCGGTAATGGCTCCCTTTATACCATCGCAAATGTTGTGAATGATCACACGATATTCGTGACTTTCAAAATTCTGGATATTGACAGTGATGGCGTCCCTGACATCAGAGAATACGGCCCTCTGTCGAATAACCCCAACTATGACGGAGATAATGACGGAATTCCTGATCATATGCAGAATAGTGCCGCATCTTTACATACTTTCGATAATAGAAACTATATCACCGTATTCTCAGTAGATGGTAAGGCTTTCAAAAATGTAAAGGCGCAGAGAGTTCTGCAAGATGCGCCTTCCGGTTTGAATTTCCCCTATCAGTTGCTGGAATTTATCGCCGCTGTCGGTCAGGCGAATAGTACGACAATAATTATAAAAGTTCCTGATGGATCGTCAGTCAGCGATTATTACAAATACGGTCCCACAGCTGACAATCCAGTCCCGCATTGGTATAGTTTCGCGTATGATGGGCAAACAGGGGCCGAAATAGCGGATAATTTGATCGCTTTGCATTTCATAGATGGCCTTCGGGGCGATGACGACCTGGTTGCCAATGGACAAATTGCCGATCAGGGTGGCCCGGTAATGGCATCGGCCGGCTTGCCCAAAACCGGTCAGGACACGAGCTACGCGAGGGGTGATGATGGGTTTGTTCAGGCTGGGATAGAATGGCCGAGTCCCAGGTTCAGGGACAATGGCGATGGCACGATAACAGATAACCTTACGGGACTTATGTGGCTGAAGGACGGAGGATGCATGAGTAATAACTGGAGTGGCGCACTCAGTATGATCGAAAACTTCAATAGCAATTCTTCGGGATATAATTGTATTGAATACGCAGCGAATTATTCTGACTGGCGCCTTCCGAATGTAAGGGAGCTTGAAAGCCTTATGAATTATGGGATGTCGAGTCCGGCTGAATGGCTGAACTCCGAAGGTTTTATCAACATAAAATCTTCCTATTACTGGTCATCTACCCACTGGCCACTCTTAATCTATACAATCGCGGGTTCTTCTAAAGAAGTGAATAACGCGAAAGATCTTTGGAAGGCGTGGTTGCTGAGTATGAGTGATGGGGCTGTGCTGCCTGATAGAGAGTCAAATGTTTATTACGTACTAGCTGTCCGCGAAAACCTGTCCAGGAATCCGTACGAAGTACCCAAAACCGGTCAGGATACAAGCTACGCGAGGGGTGATGATGGGTTTGTTCAGGCTGGGATAGAATGGCCGAGTCCCAGGTTCAGGGACAATGGCGATGGCACGATAACAGATAACCTTACGGGACTTATGTGGCTGAAGGACGGAG
>JBFLXE010000035.1:0-21333 GCA_040757455.1 Nitrospirota bacterium | reverse complement strand
GTTTAATTGGACAGCATCTCATGTACAGAAAAGGGAACCTGGTTTTGAAAATGCACTTTTTCTTGTCTAAAAGCCTTATTTCATGCGAGGGCATTTTATAAATTCAGATTATTTTGGACAGCAATGCAAAATCTCTTAAAATTCTACAAGAGTAAGGTCAAGATGTGGTTCTGGAATCATGAGGTGCTGAGTAATACCGAAGTTGTTTTAATGCGAATAGCTGAGGGATACATAACCCCGCTATTCCTCCCCTTAAGTTAAGGGGAGGTCAGGAGGGGTTACTGTCAATCTGTGTGCTATAATTACACGATGTATTTATATAAAAAAATATTCTGAATCGTTTGACTGGTATTGATATTTTGCCAATTGGCATTATATAATGGCAAAAGGAGTTTTGATGGAAACAAAACTGGATAAATTTGGAAGAGTGGTGCTGCCAAAGGATATCCGCGATAATCTTGATTTAAAGCCTGGACAAGTGTTGAAAATCGAGAAATCTGACGATGAGCTTATATTGAAACCATTACGGAAAAAATCACCTTTACATGTTAAAGACGGCGTATTGGTCTTCTCGGGCACTGCAACAGGAGATATGATAGGAGCCTTGCGGCTTCACCGCGAAGAACGTCTAAAAAGGGTGGCATTGCAGAGAAGAAGGTGAAGATTCTTTTTGACACCTCGGTTCTTGCAGCTGCAATCGTCGAGCCACACCCGATGCATCCTGACGCCTTCCCCTGGCTTAAGCGTGCTAAATCAGGAGAATTTGATATGTTTGTTGCCAGTCATACGTTGGCAGAACTTTATGCTGTCTTAACTACACTCCCCGTAAGTCCCGGGATTCCGCCGGATGCAGCCAGACGCCTTATACATGACGACGTTGAGACAACAGCAAAGATAATATCCCTTTCATCCCAGGACTACATCTCTACTATCAGGAACTTGGCAGATTTGGGATTATCGGGTGGTATCATTTATGACGCATTAATAGTAAGAGCGGCAAAGAAATCTGGTGCTGATAAAGTTTTGACTTTTAATGTTGATGATTTTAGTAGCGTGTGGCCTGAGGGCAAATCGCATTTGGTTGCACCATAGCAATGTATTCCTATGAAAAAAATATTCTGAATCGTTTGACTGAAAGCCTCAGGCAACGATTTCCTGAAAGAATAATGGCAATTTATGCATTTGGTTCAAGGGTAAGAGGAGATCATGGGGAATGGTCTGATTTTGATATCCTTGTGATTGTTAAGGATAAAACGCCAGAAATTGAAACTGAAATTATCAGCCTATTCGTGGATGAGGAAATGAAAAGCGGTATCCCTTTTAGTATCGTAATAAAGGATATTAAAGCCTTTGAAATGGAAAAAAAATTGAATACACCATTTTATGAAAACATTTTGAAGGAAGGGGTTTTATTGTGACCCTTGAACCTCAAGATAAAAAAACTTTAAGTAATATCAGGATAGAAAAAGCGCGTAAATATTTACAAGATGCATCTGCTAATTTTAAAGAGGGTAGATATGAAACTGCCGTTAACAGGAGTTATTATGCTGCCTTGAACGCGGTTCGTTCTATTCTTGTTCTGGAAGGTGTAGACCCTGAGACGCACAAAGGAGCGATTACAATGCTGAGTATCAGATTTATCAAGCCCGCTCTTTTATCGAAAGATATTCTGAAAAAATTTGAACTCCTTCTTTCAAGAAGATCAGATGTTGATTACGGAGACTTTGAGATAATTGAAGCTATTGATGCAGAGGATTCATTGAGAAGTGCTGAACAGATAATTGAGGACATTGAAAGAGTGAGAACAAAGTTGGTTAAAGAATTAACGACATAACTTGAACAGAAGGAAAATGGTGCAGGCTGCTTTTTGCTTGAGAAACAGGCGAAAGGCAAGTTTGACATCGGAGTATCTACTGTTGGCGTCTGGATCTCTGCAAAAGATTATCGAGGACTACCCTGATCTGAAATTCGATAAAAAAACTCTTCGGAATTTTTGAGGTAGTATATAGCATGGCTATCATTAAGACATTCAGGCCTTCTTTTTTAGAGAAGGAGGTCCTGGAAAACTTTTCCAGACTTGTTGAAAAAGAAATTCCAGAGGCCCTTCGGATAATCGTCTTTGGCTCAAGGGCAAGGGGAGATTCGGATGAAGGTAGTGATCTGGATGTCGCTGTTATTTTTGATATCCCGCACGTGAGCAGAGAAATGTGGGACCAGATATGGAGCATAAAATGGAGAGTCCTTGAATCTTTTGATGCTGAGGAATTTCCAATGTCGTTAACCTTAATTACCATGAAAGATTTAGAGTCAAGGGATTTTGGTCTTGAGAATGCGATTAAAAAAGAAGGGATAGTGATATGGGAAAGACAGAATTAGCAGAAGCAGAGAGTCTGGTTGCAGAAGAAAAGCTAATGGCATTCAGGGATGATTATAAAGGCAGACGATGGAGTAACGCTACGATTAATCTATATTTTGCATTTGAACATGTAGTAAAGGCCCTTCTTGCCAGCGTAGGTATTGAGGCTAAATCGCATGAAGGATTGAAGATACTTTTTAGTATGCACTTTATTAAGTCGGAAGCTATACACCCGAAGATAGGAAGATACCTTGGAAATCTATATGACAGGAGGGTAACTGCTGAATATAGTCCATTGAGAAGAAGCGAGTTTACAAAGGATGAGGTAGACACATATCTGGAGTGGGTAAGGGAATCGTTTAGTGAAATTTTGCCTCTGCTGGAAAAGAATGGGTTGAATATTGTTAGCCTGCGTGATTTGATTAAATTTTAAATTTTAAGTGAGAAGGTGGCAGCTATCTTTTTGCCTGAGAAACAAGCGATAGGCTAAGTTTGACAGCACACCAAAATCTTTAATGGGAAAACGTATATGGTGAAAATAGGTGTGGTCGGTGCAGGTTACTGGGGTAAAAATCTTCTCCGCGTTTTTAGAGAACTCGGAGCTTTGCATGCAATTTGTGAGATTGACCCGGATAATCAAAATTTATCGCCTTATGCCGGGGTGAAGCTCTATGGGGACTTTCGCAAACTGTTAGCAGACAGCAGAATAAAAGCTGTTGCGATTGCGACGCCGGCTGAAATGCATTATCAGATGGTTAAAGAAGCCCTCGAGTCCGGCAAAGATGTCTATGTAGAAAAACCTCTTTCATTAAATATCATCGAAGGGCAGGAAATTGTCGGTATTGCTGAGAAAGAGAAAAAAATATTGATGGTGGGTCATATTCTTCAATACCATCCAGCGGTTATTAAGCTTAAAGAACTTATATCATCAGGCGAACTTGGAAGGGTGGAATACATTTACTCCAACCGCCTGAATATCGGCAAACTGAGAACTGAAGAGAATATTCTCTGGAGTTTTGCGCCTCATGATATCTCTGTGATTCTCATGCTCCTCGGCGAAGAACCAGCAAGAGTTTCCGCTTTTGGCGGAGATTATCTTAACAGGGGAGTTTACGACACAACGCTCACTACTCTGGAATTTCGGAATGGAGTTAAAGGCCATATATTTGTGAGCTGGCTCCATCCATATAAAGAGCAGAAATTGATTGTCGTCGGCTCAAAAGCGATGGCGGTATTTGATGATGTAAGCAAGGAAAAAATGTTTCTCTATCCTCACAAGATAGAATGGAAGAATGGGAAAGTACCCGTGGCCCAGAAGGCCGAGTATCAGGTCATCCCGGTGAATAAGGCAGAGCCGTTGAAGGAAGAATTAATCCATTTTGTAAAATGTGTGGAGCAGAGGAAACGACCGCTGACAGACGGTTTTGAGGGATTGAGGGTGTTAAAGGTACTTGAAATGGCAGAGAAGTCACTTAGAGGCTTGCAGGATGGCAAGCTGTCCAGTGTCCAGTGTCTAATATCTAAAAATTATTTCGTGCATGAAAGCGCCCACATAGATGAAGATGTCCAGATTGGCAAGGGAACAAAGATATGGCATTTCTCACATATCCTCAAAGGTTCAAAAATAGGTGAACAGTGCATAATCGGGCAGAATGTTGCGATCGGCCCTGATGTAACTATCGGTAATAAATGCAAAATACAGAACAATGTGTCGCTTTATAAAGGGGTGCTTCTTGAAGACGAAGTATTTTGCGGACCCGCCAGCGTTTTTACCAATGTATATAATCCGCGGGCATTCATAGAGAGGAAAAAAGAATTCAGAACCACTCTGGTCAAAAGAGGGGCGACTATTGGTGCCAATGCAACAATCGTTTGCGGAGTTGAAATAGGGAAATATGCAATGATTGGCGCTGGTGCAGTAATCAAAAAGGATGTTCCCGATTATGCGGTTGTTGTCGGCGTGCCGGCCAGACAAATCGCATGGGCGTGTAAATGTGGAACAACATTGAAGTTTAACGAAAATCACACCTCTTGTGGTTATTGCGGCAGTGAATATAGGTTAGAGAATGGCAAATTGGCGATTGTCAAAGAAGAGACATAACCCTACCATTCCTCCCCTTAACCCAGGGGAAAGTCAGGAGGTTTTTGATAAGTATTGTTCCTCCCCTTATGTTAAGGGGAGGTTAGGAGGGGTTACCCCTCTTTTCCCAACACTTTAAGCATGAACAAATGAAAAAGATACCTTTACTCGATCTGAAACTCCAATACGAATATATGAGGCAAGACATCGATTCTGCAATAAGAAAATGCCTTGAACACCAGAAGTGGATTTTTGGTCCAGAGGTAAAGGAACTTGAAGACAAAATTGCCGATTATATTGGTATGAAGCACTGTATAGGCGTCTCTTCCGGTACAGAAGCATTAGTGCTTTCTCTTAGGGCATTAGCTATTAAATTAAAAGGTCAGGAGTATTTCGACAATACTGATCAAATAATTACGACGCCCTTTACATTCACTGCCACAGGGGATGCAATCTTAAGGGCAGGTGCAACTCCTGTCTTTGTTGATATTGACCCTGTGACGTATAATATTGATCCGAAAAAAATTAGAGAATATCTTGCCTCTGACTTCTCACGTTTCACGCCTCACGCTTCACGGGTTATCGGTATCCTTCCTGTTCATCTATACGGTCAATCCTGCAATATGGATGACATATTGGAAATCGCGGAAGAATACAATCTCTTTGTTCTTGAGGATGTTGCCCAGGCATTTGGAGGTATGTGGAATGGACATAAGTTGGGTTCCCTCGGAACAGC
This sequence comes from Nitrospirota bacterium, assembly GCA_040757455.1. Lineage (GTDB taxonomy): Bacteria > Nitrospirota > Thermodesulfovibrionia > Thermodesulfovibrionales > SM23-35 > Kmv42. The sequence goes on along the minus strand of JBFLXE010000035.1, from coordinate 16,161 downwards.
GGGAGCATTCAGTTTTTTTCCTTCTAAAAATCTCGGTGGATTCGGAGATGGAGGAATGATATCGACCAATGATGACGAAATAGCGGAGCTTGCCCGTATGCTTCTAAAACATGGAGGGAAGGATAAATATAATGTCGATCACATTGGTTATAATGCCCGCCTCGATACCTTACAGGCGGCGATTCTTGTCGCAAAGCTCAAATATGTGGATGAATTTAACAAGCGAAGAAGAAAAATAGCAGATATTTATAATATAGAATTTAGGGGAATAGATAGCTTATCTATCCCTGCGTCTCTGACCAATGGCCACCATGTTTATCATCAGTATACTGTTCGAATGAATAATGGAAAGCGGGACGAACTTCAGATATTTTTACGTGAGCATGGTGTAGATAGCATGGTTTATTATCCAGTGCCTTTGCATCAAATGAAAGTTTTTGATGGTAAGTGTAATATATTTGATAATTTAAACCAGTCTGAACATACTGTGAAGGAAGTTCTGAGTTTGCCTATCGAGCCGCTTATGAAAGAAGAAGACATGATGATGGTGGTTGATACGGTCAGAAAGTTTTTGAAAGTTGAGAAATCATTTGAATGGCGGTGACAGATAAATGAAAAAGACGAAGCTCGACAATAATGTCACGTGGCATCGCGCAGCGGTCACGAGGGAAATGCGCGAAAAACAGAATGGACACAAAAGCGTTATTGTCTGGTTTACCGGTTTGTCAAATTCAGGAAAATCTACTATTGCTCATGCAATCGAAGAAAAATTGCATGAGATGGGTTGCAGGACATTTGTTTTCGACGGGGACAATGTAAGACACGGGCTTAATAAGAATCTCGGTTTCTCGAGGGAGGACCGGAAGGAAAATATCAGGCGTATCGGAGAGATGTGCAAGCTCTTTACAGAAGCAGGTATCATTGCCCTCACTGCTTTTATTTCTCCATACCGTGAAGACCGGGAAATGATCCGCCAGATAGCCAGGGATGGAGATTTTATCGAAGTATACTGTAAATGCGGTATCGAGGTCTGTGAAAGCAGAGATAAAAAAGGAATATATGCAAGGGCGCGAAGAGGAGAAATTCCTGAGTTTACAGGAATATCTGCTCCATACGAGATACCTGAGAATCCGGAAATAGTCATTAATACAGAAAACATGACTGTTGAAGAATGCGTAAATAAGGTCATGAATTATCTCGTTAATAGGGGTATTTTTAATAATTCGGATAAAATATCCACTGAAATTTCTTGATAGGGCAGTTTATAGATTCCAAAATCCAGCGATAATTTGACGTAAAGGAGCGATAATGTCATGGTGAGCCAGTCGAACCATGACACCTTATCACCCTTCGACATGCTCAGGGTGACACATTGCAACGATTTGCACTTTTATCGCTGAATTTGATAGATCATCATGAACAGCAATGATTTGATGTTTCTCTTAAAAAAGATAGTTTCCCAGCTTTTCTTGCCGATACCATTGATTCTCTGTTTCTTACTTATAGGTTTAATTCTCTTGTGGTTTACGAAAAGACAATTGACAGGAAAGATTCTCATATCACTTGGCGCGTTGCTGACCTTAGTATTTAGTACCAGCATTCCGACAGTTCCACTCGTGAGACCCCTTGAAAACAAATACAAGCCGGATGATATACAACTCGCAGATAAACATTTTTCAATTGAAGAGGAATGCCCGATAAAATTTGTTGTTGTTCTTGGAGCGGGCCACACCACTGATGACAGACTTCCTATAACCAGCCAGATTAATGAAGACTCTTTGGTTCGCTTGATCGAAGGAATTCGTATTTATCGAAAATATCCGGACATGAAACTTATACTGTCAGGGGGACGTTTATTTGATCCGAATCCAACCGCGACCGTGATGGCTAAACTTGCTATGGATCTTGGTGTTCAACGGAATGATATAATTCTTGAATCAAAATCAAAGGATACACAGGATGAAGCTAAATTTATAAAAGATATAGTTAAAGATGATCCTTTTTTCCTGGTTACTTCCGCAGCACATATGCCCAGGTCAATGTCAATGTTCAAAAAACTTGCAATGAAACCAATTCCCGCTCCCGCAGGGCATCAGGTTAAGATCGGGCATAGTTTTTGGCCCTATCTGATATTTCCCGGAGCACGTAGCATTGTTATATCAGAAGAAGCTCTTCATGAATACCTGGGCATTGTCTGGGCAAAACTGAGAGGGCAAATATAATTAGCGAAATCCTGCATTAATTAGTCGAACCCTTGTCGCCCTATCTCTCGTTTGATGCTTTTTCCATCGATGTGTCACCTGTCACAAGCTGGACAATAGCAGCCTTAACGACAATAACAGGAGTGATGAATCTTATACCGGGAAATTTTGGTATAAGAGAGGCCATTATAATTGCAATATCAAGTATGTCTGGCACAGGAATTAATGAAGGAGCACATGCAGCAGCATTAGGCAGGATATTATCAGTATTCTGGACTTTATTGCTCACACCTTTTTTCTCACATAACTTTTTTAGAAAAAAAGAACCGGGGTCTGTAACTGAATTCGAATGAGAAAAAAGACGCGCCTTTTGTTGCTTTTCTCTTCTAATGATAGAAAATGGTGTCATTGCATTATTGAAAGGGGATAGGTCTGTCCATGTCCAGAGAAAAATTCCAGAATTATAAAAAAAATCCGTCTGTTTTATGTACGGAATTGGATGACGGAGGAGTTCTGCTAAATCTGGACACTAAATACTATTATACCCTGAATTCAACGGGATTAAGAATCTGGCAGATTATGGATGAGCTGAAAGATCCCCTTGAGATTGCTCAGAAATTAGTTATTGAGTATGAAGTAGATAAAGAAAAGGCAATGGCAAGTGTCGCAAGGCTTTTGGAAATGTTAGAACAGGAGAAATTAATTATACCATCAGATATTTAGAGCGCGCTTGAGCATTTCTGGTAGCACCAGGGGGTATTCCAATTGCGTCGAAAGAACAACACTCGAGCGGGGGGGAGGTGATTACCGTGAAAGAGAGAAAGAGATTTGTCGAACCTGAGATTGTAAAGTGTGAAGAGTCGTTGGACAGGGTGACGCTCTGTCACAATCGGTACCGTGATGACAATGACTGTTACAGCGATCGTCCCAATTGGTGGAACTGGTTCGGGTGGTGGTAGTGGCATTTGAATAGAGAGTAGAACCACCATGCTTGTGTGATGCTCCCGGGGGACTTTGCATGAGTTGTGGTGAAGATGGCGACTCAGAATGCTCAAGCGCTTATTGAATTTATTTATTGATTGGTTAGATTAATCTGACATTTCTGTGCATAGAAGGGCCCTCTCACTTGATGGGAGGGAAAGAAAGAGATCCCATCGGGGAAAGGGAATTTATGATTTCTTCCCGCAGGAATTCGAGAAAAGTTTATGAGAAAGTTGGAGAGTACATTATTTGCAGACTCATTTTTTGTTCAGAGTATAGAGATAAAACTTTTTGCTGATAATCATCTATCTTTTCTTATCTCTGACTACTTTCACCCCCTTTATCAAGGGGAACACACTCAGGGCACACAAACGATAAGATTTGAGCTATATCTTGTAAAAGAACCTGTTTGTATCCCGGCCGATTCAGCAAATACAATAGTAAGTCCTTCCGTGGCCGTTCACGGCAATGGAAAAGAGATTTTTTGTTCTTCAAAAAATGGGTCAGTCATTTGTCTGGACCCGTCCGGACGGAGCGCCAAAGGCTTTTTAAAAGAGGAAATCATGAGAAATCCTGGAGAATTATTCTCTTTGCTGGGCGCATCTATTGTGGAAATCTTGAAATATTATGGACTCTATTTTTTACATGCTGCCGCCGTTTCTGTTGATAAAGTGGCATATTTGTTTTCGGGAGATGGAGGATCCGGGAAAACTACTGCCGCTCTGAGCCTGGTTCATGAAGGTTTTCAATATGTCTCGGATGATTCTCTCTTTTTAAGGGATGCTAAAGGAGAAATAATTGTTTCTCCCATGTATAAGCATTTTCATATAGATGACGATCTTGCAAGACGCTTTACAGACATTTCAGGAGGTAGAAGCTCGCGAATTTTAGGAAGAACTAAAGTGCCGGTGGATGTATCAAAATTTTTCCCAGGTGCATTCATACCATCCTTGCGACCTGATGTAATCATTTTTCCAAAAATAATATCTGAAGAAACAAGCACGTTGAATTCCATTACGCAGATAGAGATATACAAAAGATTGTTGAAGCAAACGATACTGTCGGTTGATAAAAATGTTTCATGTGACCAACTAAGGATTCTGGAAAAACTCGTCAAAGAGACCCGAGGATTTGAGCTTTTGAGTGGCAGAGATGTGTATGAAAACCCAAAAATATTAGTTGGACTTCTGAGTGAGGTGAATTATCGGAATGAAGGTAATAAGGAAATTTAAATCTAATTTTGACTCATTTGATGAAGTTTTGTTGTTCATAGAAATTTTCTTCTTAATCACAATATTGCCTCTTCTGATAAAGCGTTTAACTGTTTCCCGATTAATGAAAACCCTTACACCCCGGACTGTAAAATACGATAATAAGAATAACTATGAGGAATTAAAGGGCAAAATAGTTAAATATACTGACTATATACTCAGTAGAAATTTCTGGGTATACAGGAGCACCTGTTTGAAGCGTTCATTGGTCCTTTATCATTTTCTCCGTAAATCAGGGATTAATACTCAAATATGTTTTGGAGTGAGGTATAACGAAGATTTAACTTACATAAATAGAAAAAAGAGAATAGAGGGACATGCCTGGCTTCTCTATAATGGAGATATTTTTTTAGAAATGAGTTCTGAGATGGCAAAGACTTATACTGTGACCTATTGCTTTCCTGAACGAAATGGATGAAGAGAGATAAAACCGTGGTCCTGTCGGTGATTAATTTGCCATGAATATATCCAATGAAAAAAGATTACTCTTCTTAACTGCCCAGGCCAGGATTTCTGAAGATAAACTGAGTCAGGTTAGACATCTCATTTCCCTTTCGTTAGACTGGGACAGAATCTTAGAGTCTGCGTTTTCTCAGGGTGTCGCGCCGCTTTTATATAATAATTTTAAAAATATAAACGAGAAACACTGTATTCCCCGGGAAGTTATGGACAGGCTTCAAAGAGCCTATCATGGGAATATTGCCAGGAATATGTACATTTATGACGAATTATTGAGAATCGTAAAGGCCTTCAGTGATAAGAAAGTCAAGGTTATCGTCTTAAAAGGCGCAACTCTGGCGAAAATTGTCTATGGCGACATTGGGTTAAGGTCGATGCTCGATATCGATCTTTTAGTTAAGCAAGAGGATTTGGTTCGCGCTAAGGAAATAATGTCCGATATAAATTATGTTGCTGAAAGGAATGTGCAGCCAGAGGCGTGGTACAGGAAAAACCATTATCATCTCCCCCGTTATATGCACAAAGAGAAGCCTATAGTAGTAGAGATTCATTGGCATATCACCAGAAATTTTTTTTCCCCGGATATTGAAAAATGGTGGGGAAGAGCGAGGCACATAAAACTTAATGGATGTAACATCACGGTGCCTTCTCCTGAAGACATAATCACTCACCTCTGTCTTCATCTTTATAATCACGGTTATAATTCTCGAATGATCTTAAGAGAGATTTGCGACATCAACGAGACTTTGAATCATTATCAAGAAGAAATCAACTGGGCACTTTTTCACGAGGAAATTAATAAACATGGACTTCAAAAACCGGTCTATTCCATCTTATATCTGGTAGAGAAATTTTACGGTTGCACTGAAAGACCATTGCAGATGCATTTGCCGAAACCTTACCATTTTGATGTCAAGTTCAAGTTAGTAAAAATATTGGAGAAGAGAATGTTGACCGAAGATGATGCTTTTTCTGATATTCCCACGGAATTTGTTAAATCTTTAGTAGCCGGGACTTTTTGGGGAAAAATGAGATTACTGTGGCCAACGATTTTCCCTCCACGTGAAGTTATATCTAAAAGGTATTCAATTCCTTCCTCTTCTAACATGATATTTTTGTGTTATTTGATCCGTCCTTTCAGACTGCTGACAAAATATGGAAAACATTTACTAACAATTTTCCGAATAAGAGAAAAGAAGAATGGAGTTGTGTAACACCATTTTATGAGAATAATTAAATTAAGAAACATATCAAAAACCTTTATAGATCGTTCGTGGAGAACCGTTCTTTTCCCTGAGAAACGGAAAAAAGTCGAGGCACTGAAAGGAGTTTCCCTTGAGATACAAGCTGGTGAGATCTTTGGTCTACTGGGTCCAAACGGTGCGGGGAAGACTACACTCATCAAGATACTTGCGACCCTTATCACCCCGGATAGTGGCTCCGGGACTATTTGTGGGTATGATATCTTCCGCCAGGCTCACGACGTCCGACGCGTGATTGGCCTCGTGAATACCAGCGAACGAAGCTTTTACTGGCGTCTTACTGGAAGACAGAATCTTGAATTTTTTGCGACATTGAATAGCCTTACCCGTCAAAGCCGAAAGAAACGCATTGAAGAACTCTTGAACCTTGTGCGTCTTGAAGATATGGCTGACACACCTTTTATGAAATACTCTACAGGTCAGAAACAGCGTCTCGCCATATCGCGTGCCCTCCTTGCTGCACCCCGGGTTCTGTTAATGGATGAACCTACCAGTAGCCTGGATCCTCTTGGTGCTTTAGAAATTAGAAAATTTACTAAAGAAGAGTTGGTAGGTGAATATGGCAAGACGGTACTATGGTGTACCCATAATTTAAAAGAGGCTGAAGAAATGTGCAGTCGCCTCTCCATTATTCACAAGGGAAGGGTGGTTGCTTCAGGGGATCTTGAATATTTGAAATCCTTAATTCCGAGTGAGAATTCATACAAAATGAAGGTGAGCTCAGCATCTTTAGAATTGTTTAAGAAAGTTGGTATCTTACCCCATTCTGTTAGTCGTAATGACGGAAACATAGAATTTGAGATCAAAGCAGAAGAAGAGAATATTCCTTCCATATTGAAACGCCTGATAGAAAATAATGTGAAGGTTTATACCTGTAACCAGAAAGAGATGAAACTCGAAGAGGTATTCGAAAAACTGATTCAAAATGATAATTGATCGTTTGGTAATCAAACCGCTGGCATTCTTAAAGCGCGACTTTTTGATTGATATAAGCTATCGATTCAGGTTCCTTTTACAGATAATAGGAATCTTTGTATCTACCCTTATGTTGTTCTTTCTCTCCAGATTAGTCGGAACCGGCATGGCAAACCAGATGGAGCCTTACGGAGGCAACTATTTTGCCTTTGTGCTTGTAGGCGTTGCCTTTACGGATTATTTATCAGTTTCTTTGGGGAGTTTTTCGAGTCAGATCCGAAGTTCCCAGATGATGGGTACGTTAGAGGCATTATTAGTGACACCCACTTCGATATCTACTATCCTCCTTTCATCTACATTGTACAATTTTTCGTTCACATCTGTTCGTATTGCCCTATATCTAATTATCGGCGTTTTTGTGTTTGGTTTGAATTTATATCTTACCAGTCTTCCGGCCTTTTTACTCATAATGGTTCTTACCATTTTAGCCTTTTCAGGCATAGGTCTTCTTTCTGCAGCATTTATAATAGTTTTTAAACAGGGAAGTCCGATTAGCTGGGCAATAGGTATCTCGTCAGGATTGTTAGGGGGGGTGTTCTATCCGGTCGATATTCTTCCTCTATGGCTTAAACCTTATGCCCATCTTCTTCCAATTACACACGCTCTTGAGGCAATACGACAGGTGTTATTAAAGGGAGCAACGTTTTCTGCAATTTACAATGAGATATTGGCACTCTCTATCTTTGTTATATCGCTTTTTCCCTTGGGCCTGTTTGCTTTCAGTTATGGATTAAAGATAGCACGGAAAGAAGGTAGCCTTATACATTATTAGAGATTTTCCGGTGCCTTCAAAGGACGGCGTGCAGAATCTCTCGCATTTTTCAGGTCAAAGAGCCTTAGACATGCCAAAAGTTAGCATAATCATCCCTACTTTCAATCGTGCAGAGTTTCTGCGTTCGGCAATTAAGAGTGTGCTGAATCAGACATTTCAGGATTTTGAGATAATAGTGGTCGACGATGCATCGAAAGATAATACTCGGGAAGTTGTAGATCGTTTTCATGACAGCAGGATCAAATATTTATATCATAACAATAATGGCGGTGAAGCGCATGCCAGGAATACGGGAATGATGAATTCAAATGGTCAATATATAGCATTTTTGGATGATGATGACGAATGGCTGCCAGACAAGCTGAGATTACAGGTGGATTTACTGGATCGGAGCTCTGTGAAATGTGGCTTAGTTTATACGGGTTATGTCGCAATAGATAGAATAAATGAAAAAATTTTACTGAGAAGGTTTCCCGTCAAGAGGGGAGAAGTTCAAGAGGAAATACTTGTCGGAAATTTTATCGGGGCTCCGTCAACTGTCGTTTTAAGGAGAGAATGTATTGAAAGAGTTGGTCTCTTTGATGAACGAATAACCTACGGATTGGATTACGATCTGTGGATAAGAATTTCGGAACATTATCATTTTGATTATGTCGAAGACTGCCTGGTAATTTACAATATTCACGAAAACAGACTTTCGAATAATCCTGAACTGATGGCTCGAGGGCTCGATGATATGGTAAAGAAATATGGAAAAAATATATTTAAAAATAAATCCTATCGTAACAGATATTTCTCAATTGGCATTTTGTTCTGTCGTAATGGCGATGTCAAAAAAGGTATAAAAGCATTTATAAATGCCATTAAATTGAATCCTTTTGAGATAAGAAATTATCTTTTTCTCGGATGTTCTCTTTTTGGTGCGAAAAATTTTGAAAGAATCAGGAATCTCAGGAATAAACTCCGTATATCTTGAGAGAATAAAAGATATGTCTGTTTCAACAACGAGCAGGGCCGGCATCAATTCATTGACGTATTATTTCGATCTGATAATTCACCTTATTACACGCGATTTTGCTTTGCGGTACAAGGGGTCAGCAATCGGCATCCTCTGGTCTCTGATGCTACCTCTATCCCAATTGCTTGTCCTTGTTTTCTTATTCGGAAAGGTTGTTCCGTTGAGAATCGACGCCTATCCAGCTTTCGTTTTTTCGGCTTTACTTCCATGGGTTTGGTTCAGCACATGCCTCAATTCAGCTTCGAGCCTATTCATTGGTAACCGTGATCTCGTAAGAAGACCAAACTTTCCACCTTTTATCCTGATAATTGTGAATACCCTGTCAAATTTACTTTCATATATATTATTTCTGCCAATACTTATCTTTATACTTGTCCTGTATGGCCATTACATGACGCCCTATCTATTGATTTTTCCTTTGCTGATTCTGATTCAGAGCATCTTGATAATAGGTTTAAGCCTGATGGTCGCAACCATGAATGTCTTTTATCGTGACATCCAGCAAATTGTGACGGTAGCAGTAATGCTGTTATTCTATCTGGCACCCGTTTTCTACAGATCTGAAATAATTGGTGAAAAATACCATTTACTTTATACTCTGAATCCAATCGCAGTTCTTATTCAAAGTTATCGTGCAATATTCTTTTATGGTTCTCCTCCTCATTGGGGTTCGCTTATGCTTTCAGCTGTCCTCTGTGTAACAGTATTTGCCATCGGGTTCTTTCTTTACAACCGTCAGTTAGCTGATGTCTTTGACCGGCTCTAACCATATGACAGTACGTGAAGATATGCAAACGGTTCTGGCAGCGGAGAACGTTTCTAAATGCTTCCGGATTCAAAGAAACCGTCCTCATACCCTCAGGGAGATGATAAATCAACGGCTCACTGGCCGTTATAATTCATGCAGCACTCTTTGGGCACTCCGGGATGTGAGTTTCTTGGTGAGACAGGGCAGGGTGCTGGGCATTATCGGTCATAACGGAGCCGGTAAAAGCACCTTGCTGAGGTTGCTCTGCGGACTTGGAAGACCCACGAAGGGACGAATTCATTGTGCGGGCAATGTGGGCAGCTTGCTTGAATTGGGAAGCGGCTTTCATCTCGATATGACGGGCCGCGAAAATTTGCTGACGGGGGGAATCCTCAGCGGCCTGACCAGGCGTCAGGTAAAGGCTATGGAAGAGAAAATTATTGCCTTTGCCGAGCTTGAAGAATTTATCGACCAGCCGGTCAGGACATACTCGAGTGGCATGTATTTGCGGCTTGCCTTCTCGACAGCCATTCATTTCAAACCCGATTATTTAATAATTGACGAAGTGCTTGCTGTGGGTGACGCGCGTTTTCAACAGAAATGTCTTGAAAGATTGAAGGCCTTTCGCGCTGCCGGCAAGTCACTAATTCTTGCATCTCATGATCTTGAACAAGTCCGGTTATTATGTGATGAAGTCCTTGTCCTCGAAGAAGGACAGGTCGTCATTCAAGGAGAACCAGAAAGAGCTATTAGCTGTTACCACGATTTGATGCGTCAGAGGACTGAAAAGAGGGCCGAAAAACTTTACGGGAAAGGAGGCGGGCTAAGCATCGCAACTGAGCGCGGTAGCCGTTTGGGGACACAGGAAGCGAAAATATCTGCCGTGCACCTCTATAGTTCGAGTGGAGAATCCACTGATAGCATTTGCAGTGGAGATAGTCTTACCATCGAGCTTGAGTACAGTATTCTTAAACCTGTAAACGATATGGCAGTGATCCTGGGTATTTATAATGAAACGAATATTAAATGTTTTGAAACTGCAATCGTCTCAACGAATGCAATCGTTGGTAAAATTGGTGAGCATGGAAGTCTCACTTGCTCCCTTCCAGGTCTTCCCCTTCTGCCTGGAAACTATTTCGTCAATGTGGGTCTTTATCCTGTCAAGTGGGACTACGTTTATGATTATCATTGGCAGATGCATCCCCTGTATATCTTAGGCAGCAAGGAGATGTTCTCAGGTATCTCAGGTGTAGTGTTGCTACAGCCCGCTTGGTCAATTTCAACTATCAAGAATTTGGTGGGAATGCCGGTTGATACAAAGGAGACTAATGTTCCAGCCGATTAAAGTCATTGACGTAGAATTAAGCAATCTGCCTGACTCGATTGATAACATCGGCGATTATTCGTTCTTGCAAGTGTTGGTGCGGTTACATGGCTCGTCCATTGGATATGTCAGAATGCCTGTGATAAACGGGAGCTGTTCAGTTCAGGATCTCATAAGCCTCATTATAGAAAAACATAACTGGGCCATTGTACGTCATCTTCTGTGTGACTGGTTAGCCGAACTTCCGCGGTTAGGCCGTATAAATATTGAAGATGTGATTAACGCATCCCATCAAAATTTTCATAGGAACAACCTTTTGCCTTTTGTTACCGTGGTAATTTGTACCCGTGACCACAGTGACGATCTTGCGACATGTTTGGATTCGATAAATAATCTTGATTATCCTAACCTGGATATCGTGGTTGTGGATAATGCACCGAGTAATGACGCAACTTATCAATTGGTGAACAAATATAACTCTAAAATGAGATATATCCGTGAGCTGCGCCCCGGTCTTAACTGGGCGCGCAATCGCGCGATTGCTGAAGCCCGTGGTGAAATTATCGCTTTTACTGACGATGATGTAGTGGTCGATCGCCATTGGGTAAGATCTCTGGTCGCGGTGTTCGCCGAAGACCCGGGCGTGGCGGCCGTAACCGGTCTGGTAGCACCTTATGAGCTTGAGACCCGGGCACAGGAACTTTTCGAGCAATACGGCGGTTTCGGAAGAGGGTTTATACGTAGTTGGAATCACACGGGTTCGGCGAACGGGGGCAGATTGGCAACTATTCATGGAGGTCCTGGCAAGTTTGGCACCGGCGCAAATATGGCTTTCCGTCGGAGTCTTTTCAAAAAAATCGGATTGTTCGATCCCGCTCTGGATGTTGGAACCATTACGAATGGCGGCGGTGATCTTGAAATGTTTTTTCGTGTATTGAAGGAGGGATATGCATTAGTCTATGAACCGAATGCGATAGTCAGGCATCGACATCGCCGGGATTACGCCAGCCTGCGAACACAAATAGCTAACTGGGGAATCGGATTTAGCTCTTATCTTGTGAGCAGCGCACTTACTTATCCGGACGAACGCTCGGCTTTTTTAAAATTATGGCTTCGGTGGGTTCGAAAAAAATTGCGAAGCGCCTTGCTGTCTCATTTGCGCCCCATGCTTCTGCGCGACTTATTTCTCGCTGAGCTGACGGGTTTGGTCAAGGGAACGCTTCGTTATCATAAAGCCCGCTCCACTGCTGAGGAGATAACTGCTACCTTTGGTCCAATCTCCCCAACCGACATTGAACAAAATGAATTGGGCGCATTTTCTCACAATTATAAAAAATTTGCGGCAGTCCGGACAGTTGATCTTGCCCAGTCTTTACGGCCATTGGAAGATATCACGGATTACTCAAAAGTGCATATTCTTATCACCTGGAAAGAACAGCCACTCGGCAAGGTTGAAATCTCGACATACGGTCAACCTGTCAGCAGAACGCGGCTTCGAGAAGCCATAGTTGATCGGTTGCGGCTTAGACTACTTGACCCGGACCACAGTTTGAGCGACGATTCGCTCTGGAGTGAAATGAGAGCAGCTTTGCGAAAACATTATATGCGGATAGGTGACGTCATGAGGCCAGTATTCGGCAGACAAATATTAAGTGAGACCACAGTCTCAATAGTTGTAGCCACATATGATCGGCCTGACGATTTGCGCAATTGCCTCCAATGTCTCTTGGCCCAGAAGCCGGCCTGTCGAGTGGAGATTATCGTGGTCGATAACAATCCGTCCTCCGGCAAGACTCCCTCGGTAGTCAATGAATTCCCAGAGGTGAAATTGGTGAGCGAACCACGGAAGGGCCTCTCATACGCGCGCAATAAGGGCATTGCTATGACAACCGGTGACATTATTATCACCACTGATGACGACGTGACTATGCCACCCGATTGGCTTGAAAAGCTAATAGCACCATTTGCTCGAAGGGACGTGATGGTTGTAACAGGTAACGTGTTACCGGGAGAATTGGAAACCCGAGCACAACATCTGTTCGAAGCTTATGGTGGCCTGGGCCGTGGCTTTATGTCATTCGAAGCCGATAGAAGATGGTTTGAATCCGGTGTGCGACATGCGGTGCCGACATGGAGACTGGGTTCAACTGCTAACGCAGCTTTTCGTGCTGTCATATTTAGTGATCCTGAGATCGGATTAATGGATGAGGCGCTCGGTGCCGGTACCCCAACCGGCTGCAGTGAGGATACTTATTTATTTTATAAAGTTCTTAAAGCGGGATATACAATTCTTTACGAGCCTCAAGCATACGTTTGGCACAAGCATCGCCAAACGATGACGACGTTACGTAAACAGATTTATAACTATAGTAAAGGTCATGTATCTTATCACCTGAGAACTTTGGTTTGCGATCACGATCTTCGTGCGCTATCGAGACTTTTCATAGAGCTGCCGCGGTACCATGTTCAGAGAATAAAAGGATGGCTACTAGGAAGGAGAACGTATCCCCTGTCGCTTACCTTGCTCGAAATAGCAGGAAATTTGATGGGACCATTTGCACTTTGCAGATCGATTTGGCGGGTTAGGCGAGAGGGGCATAGCGAACCATATGTGCTACCGAGTGCAAGGCGTCTGTCAATAATGCATCCACAACCCAATGACCGTAACTTATCTATATGAATCTATTGACAAGAATAAAGGGCGGTAGGGCCGCAGATCATGCTTTATAAATGGAAGGTTAAATTCTTGAAAACGAAGCGGGGTAATCTTCTCTGGCGATACTGGCGCGCAAGGCGTGGTGATAATGTTGGAGACTACAAATGCTTGCCCGAGTACGTCCGCAAATATGCACCAAATTGCAGCTTTGTTGATATTGGTTGTATGTGGGGAGTAAATGGAGAATATGCTTTTATAGCTGAGGAAGCGGGCGCAACAGTCGTAAAAGCAGTAGATGTTTTTGGACCAACGCCGGAATTTGAAGCAAAGAGAAACGTCCGCAACTCTTCCGTTGAGTTCATTCTGGGTGACGCTACGCAGCCTGAAACAATTGCAAAGATTGGCGTAGTTGACGTGGCTTTCTGTGCAGGTGTCCTCTACCATCATCCTAGCCCATTCGATCTATTAGTTGCTTTGCGCAAGATGTGCGCAAAAACTCTCATCCTGCGAACAGCCGCTATACCAGAAATAAAAGGACTCCCAAATGCGGCAGTCTTCTATCCTATGCTTAAGGCAAAAGATAGACAGCTTTGGAACTTACAGAGTTTGGGAGTGAATAATCAGACAGGCATCACGAATAGCTTCGAACCAAGAGAGGGTTATGGAAACTGGTTCTGGGGATTGACGCCGAGTTGTCTGATGTCTCTCTTAAAGACGGCAGGGTTCGAAATTATCTTCCGTGCAAACGAGCCGTTTGCCCAAACCGTGATCTGCGTTCCCGTTGATGTTCCGTTCGCGCATTACTTGCCCGATGAGGCCGAGGCTCGTTCGATCGGCGAGACTGTCGACGCTTCCGGTCTTGCGCGTCCTGCATGAGAGTTGTAGTTATATAGTAAAAGCGGCAACGGCAGTTCTTGTAACGGTATTGATACGATGAATGTGAACTCAAAAAAGGCCCTTTCCCTTCTTATCATCATACTCATTGTTGCTACGGCGTTGCGTCTCCATCATATCACCCAGCCGTTTACTGATGCGTTCAGCTGGCGGCAGTCGAGCACTGCCATGATGGCGGAGAACTTTTACCGCGAACAAGCTCCCCGATGATGACCGGTAAATATCCTTTGTTTCTTAATCACATTATGAATACGTGTGAAATTACATCGAAAAGCAAGGATTGGGTAATTTATCGTATTCTTTCTCCTGAAGAATTGAAGACATCTATGCAAGAAAGAAAAGCTTGAAAATCAAGATATGAAAAATTATTTAAATAAAAGAATTCTTGTGACAGGGGGAGCAGGCTTTCTTGGATCTCACCTATGTGAGAGGCTTTTAAAAGATGGAGAAGAGGTATTATGTGTCGATAATTTCTACACGGGTCGCAGAGCCAATATCGCCGGTCTTTTGAGAAATCCCTATTTTGAGGTACTGAGACACGATATAACATTTCCGCTCTATGTAGAAGTGGATGAGATTTACAACCTCGCCTGTCCCGCGTCCCCAATTCACTACCAGTTTGATCCTATCCAGACCACCAAGACCTCTGTTCATGGCGTAATCAATATGCTGGGACTGGCCAAAAGATTGAAGATAAAAATTTTACAGGCTTCAACATCAGAGGTTTACGGAAACCCGACTCTTCATCCTCAGCCTGAGACGTACAGCGGGAACGTGAACTTTATTGGTTTACGCTCATGTTATGACGAGGGAAAGAGATGTGCTGAAACCCTTTTTTTTGACTATTATAGACAGCACAAATTAAGGATAAAAGTTGCACGAATTTTTAATACTTATGGTCCAAGGATGTACCCAAATGACGGGCGTGTCGTGAGTAATTTCATAGTACAGGCTCTCAAGGGTGAAGATATTACTATATATGGAGACGGTGGACAAACAAGAAGTTTCTGTTATGTGAATGACATGATAGAAGGTTTAGTAAGGTTTATGAAAAGTCCTGAAGATTTTACAGGACCAGTAAATTTGGGGAACCCTAAAGAAATATCTATACTCGAACTGGCGGAATCAGTGCTTAAGCTATCGAGCTCAAAATCCAGGATCGTCTTTAAGCCTTTGCCACCAGATGACCCAAGAAAGAGACGACCTGATATAAGATTGGCCAAGGAGAAATTAGGCTGGCAACCCGTAACCTCATTGAGAGAAGGGTTAAAGGAAACAATTAAGTATTTTCGTAAACTTTTGAATAAGTAGGCAAACATGATACTTGTTGTGGGTGGTGCTGGTTACATTGGTTCCCACACCAATAAACTTCTTAACAGACGCGGCTACAAAACAGTCGTTTTTGATAATTTAATTTATGGTCACAAAAAGTTTGTTAAATGGGGTGAGTTTGCGTTGGGAGATTTATCGAAAAAAGAACAAATAAGATCATGCTTTCAGGAATACCCTATCAGTGCGGTTATGCATTTCAGTTCTTTCGCCTATGTAGGCGAGTCTATTCATAATCCTGCAAAGTATTATCAGAATAATGTAATAAATA
>JBFLXE010000034.1:0-21756 GCA_040757455.1 Nitrospirota bacterium | reverse complement strand
GATACCATTTACCAAATGTTCTTCAACCAGTCTCGGCACCATCTCCGGCTTGACATGCTTATAAGTTGTCTTTTTTCCATCTATAACGACGTCCACAAGGACATCTTTTGAACAAAACCCCCTGCATCCCACTCTGTGGATCGAACATCCCTCAGCAATTGTCGCTTCTATCCCGGCTGAAGAGACCATTTTTTTGATTGCTTTAAGCACTTCTTCCCCACCGGCCGCGACACCGCCCGTACCGGTGCAGACCCTTATTACAATGTCTTTATCCATTAATCGCTCGTTTTTAGTTTTTTTATCTCCTTCATCATTTTATCAAGAGACATTTTGCCGTGTACTTCTTTGTTGATCACAACGACCGGAGCAATGCCACAAGCACCAATGCAATTGACTCTTTCGACAGTAAATTTCAGGTCTTCAGTTGTATCTTCGTTATCTGTAATGTCAAGTTCTATTAAAACCCTGTTTAGAAGCCTTTCGGATCCTTTCACATGGCAGGCCGTTCCCCGACACACGGTGACTATATTTTCCCCTCGCGGTTTGAGATGGAATTGTGAATAGAAAGTAGCCACACCGAAGAAACGGCTGGCAGGAATATCAAGCTTCTTTGAAAACCAGTCCACTGCAGCTTCAGGAATATAGCCAAAATGTTGTTCAATATCCTGAAGGATAGAAATAATGTTACCCTGGTTTTCCTGATAATTCTTGTATATTCGCCGGAGTATTTTTTCCATACCTTATCCTGTGCCCTGAAAATACCTCTCAAAAATGATGCAGGCTGACTGGAAGTTAACGATTATAATATATTTCTCACCGTACATAAAAGATAATTCTGATTATGTAAACTTTATATATAATTTATTTTAAAATTTTGCTCAGTTTTAAGCAACCAAATTTCTCAGATTTTCAGAATACCAAGGAGTTCAAAAAGTAAGCCACATTGCACTCCCCCTTTGGAAAAGGGGGTGAAGGGGATTTTAAGAACAAATGATTCCAATTTATTAATCATAACTCCCCTTGCCCCTCTTTGCCAAAGAGGGGTATTTTCGGGTCAATGTTTACTAATGAACTATTCAGCAAGATTCTTTCAACTTTACAAATCTTCTTAAAGACGCTGATAAAGCAACTATTATACGATTGAGAAACTTACAATGTATGTTTTATAATTCTAAAATTTTTATTCCGGATATGGCACAAATGATATTAAGGATACTTATCTGTTTACTGATCCCTTTGACGTTGTTGATATCACCCGAGGCGGCTGTTCTTCTTGATCGGATCGTTGCCGTTGTCAACAAGGAGGTTATCACTTGGAGCGAACTCTATAAAATGATGGAATATGAGGCAACGGGTAGACTCAAAGCACTGAGTGACGATGAAAGAATGAAAGTATTTAAGGAAAATGAATCCCTATTTCTTGAGCAGATCATCGATATGAGGCTTCAGATTCAGGAGGCCAAGAGGCTCGGCTATGAGGTGACACCTGAAGAAATTCAAGAAGCCATGGAAAAAATAAAGAAAAAGCACTCTTTGACGGACAGTACCCTTGAGGAGTCTTTGAACAGAGAGGGACTTACCATCGAAGAATATAAGAAAAGGTTGGCCGATCAAATACTGGTGAGTAAATTTGTGCACCGGCAGATAAAAAACAAAATTGTCATATCAGATGAAGAGGTCCGGAAATACATCAAAAAAAATAAGGAAAACCTCAGTGAGGAAGAAACAATCAGGATAAGACAGATTTATTTCAGAAGACCGAAGAATGAGGAGGACAGAAAGGCAGTTGAGGAAAGGGCATTTCCGGTCATTCGAAGGTTGCAGCAGGGAGAGGATTTCTCGATGCTCGCCAGGGAGTATTCAGAGGATAGTTCGGCCAGAATGGACGGTGATCTTGGTTATGTGAAGAAAAGCCTTTTGGCAAAAAAGTTTGTTGATGTGCTTTCCGAAATGAATGTGGGCGACATCAGCCAGCCATTTTGGACTGAGCAAGGTCTTCACATTATAAAGCTTGAGGATAAGGTATCAGCGAAGAATGTAGATGAAATAGAGAAGAATATAAAAGATCAACTGGCCGAAGTGCAGTTTGAGGAAAAATACAAAGATTACATAAAGACGCTTAGAGAAAGAGCTCGCATAGAGATCAGATTATAATTGTGGACACATTCATTTCCAAGCCAAAGCTGGGAGTACTTGCATCCGGCAGAGGTTCGAATTTTCAGGCCATCATAGAAGCGATTAACGCCGGAAGACTTCAGGCCGAGATAGCTATTTTAATAACAGATAATCCCTCGGCGTTTGCAATTGAAAGAGCAAAAAGACACGGCATCGAATATCTGATTGTAAGTCCAAAGGCATATTTTTCGAAGGATGATTTCTACCAAAAAATTGCGGACGAATTTAAAAAGAGAGACGTGGTGCTGGTCATCCTGGCGGGATTTATGAGGATCGTGGGAAAGCCTCTGATAGGCGCCTTTCGTAACAGGATAATGAACATACATCCTGCGCTTCTTCCCGCCTTTCCCGGATTACATGGTCAGAGGCAGGCGTTAGAATACGGGGTAAAGATTTCGGGCTGTACAGTTCATTTTGTGGATGAGGGTATGGATACAGGTCCAATTATAATACAGGCTGCTATACCGGTGTTTCATGATGATACAGAAGAAACTTTATCTGATAGAATTTTGAAATTAGAACATAAGATATATCCTGAGGCTATACGGTTATTTTCTGAAGGCAGGCTCGAAATTCAGGGGAGAATCGTGAGGATTAAAGGACCTGTCTTTCCTGATAACTTTCTTGTCAACCCTCCTTTAAGCAGAACTGTGTAACCATTTCGCCTGGCAACTCGGTATTGCACCCTCAACAGCAGTTCGATATGGTTATTTTTCTGTTAGCGGGGCCGAGTTCCCAAATCACAATAATATTTGATGGATCAATAGTCTTCAAAGGAGACTTTTACAGCTTATTAGCTGTTGCCGATGCGAGTTTTAATTTTCCTCTCGAAGAAGGCGGTTCAGTAGGAATACCTATAAAGCCGTTTACGCTCTCACCCGGAGTTCATACTCTGGAAGTAAAAGTTATTAAACCATCTGGTGAGGAATGCTCTGATACAGTGGTTTACAGAATGGCTCAACCGATACAAGGTGTCCTGTAGCCTCATATACTGTAGTACGGGGAAGGTAAAAGAGTTATTCAATATAGAAACGCCAACAGAGAAGCATCTGAAAAAGCTACTGATGAATTAGTGAGGATCGCTTGTTCGCCATTTGATAATGCACAACTGGGGAATACCATCATAGACATTAAGAAGAAAAGTCAAAAATTATTCGTATAAATGCCTTACAATCCTGAAATACATCACCGCCGTTCTATCCGTTTAAAAGATTATGATTATTCACAGATGGGTGCGTATTTTGTCACGATATGTACGAAAGATAGAGAATGTCTGTTCGGGGAAATATCGGATAGTAAGATGGAATTAAACGATGCAGGTGTAATAGTGGCAGAGGTATGGAACGATCTGCAAAATCGTTTTCCTGTTAAATTGGATGAATATGTGATAATGCCAAATCATGTTCACGGGATAATAATTGTTAATAATGTAGGGGCAATTCATGAATTGCCCCTACATATGAATAAAAACAGCCGGAGACAAATGTTAATACCAAAAATTTTAGGTTATTACAAAATGAACGCAGCAAAACGCATCAACCAAATCCGCAACATCTCTGGTACCCCTGTCTGGCAGCTGAATAATCCCCTGCAATGGGAATTAGATAATGAAAATCCTCAAAATATTAATAAAAGGCAGCATCATGGCTAATGAATCTTCAACCATTGCCCAGCATTTATGGAACTGCTGCGATGTCCTTCGTTTTGATGGTTTTAGCTATGGCGATTACGAAGAGCAGTTGACCTACCTTCTTTTTTTAAAATGGCTGATGAGCAGATAAAGCCTACCTAATATACATCCTTGAAGCACCTTAAATCTTAATGTAAGATATACACAAGTGAGGATATCGGGCGGAACTGTAAAAGGAAGGCGAACGGCTACACAAAGGCTTTTCAAAAAGGTGTCAACCGCGCCGCGACTCAGGCCGACTACCTCCAAAGTAAGAGAAGCGATTTTTGATATCCTGAGAAATAAGATTAAAGGGGCAAGTTTCGTAGACCTTTACGCAGGGACAGGGATGGTCGGATTTGAGGCATTGTCCAGAGGCAGCGGCAAAGTGGTTTTCGTTGAACTGAACAAATCACTTGTTAGAGAGATAGAAAAGATTGCCCGTCATCTTGGTTTTCAGGAAAGGATGCGCGTTATTAATACCAGGGCTGAAAAATTTCTAAGAAAAGCGGCGGCGCGGAAGGAGAGGTTTGATATACTGTTCGTCGATCCGCCATATTTCTCTGAAGAACTGGAAAAAGTTCTTCCGTTAGCTAGTGATGTTATTGATAACGATGGCCTTGTGATAGCTGAACATTTCTTTAAGAAGAGTCTCCCGGAAAAAACAGACAATTTGATTTTGCAAAAAAGCTACAGATACGGAGACAGCGTATTAACGCTCTACAAGAGAAAATCTTCAAATGAAAAAGATAGCAATTTATCCAGGGACTTTTGATCCGTTTACTAACGGACATCTTGACCTTGTAGAAAGAGCAATTTGTATATTTGACGAAGTTGTAATTGCAGTGGCACCAAGTGGAAGAAAGCATCCTCTATTTAATATTGAGGAAAGATTAAATTTGATAAAAGCCTCAACCAAAGATTTTAAAAATGTAAAAGTTGAAGCGTTCACAGGTCTTCTTGTGGAATATGTAAAGGAAAAGAAAGGTGTTGCTATTCTTCGCGGTCTGCGGGCAGTCTCTGATTTTGAATATGAACTCCAGATGGCACACATGAACCGGAGGCTCGATACAGATATCGAAACTGTGTTCATGATGCCGAGTGAGGAATACAGTTTTTTAACCTCAAGCATAGTCAAAGAGGTGGCGTTTTTCGGGGGTTCTGTGAAAGATCTTGTACCAGAAGACGTTGAAAAAGCCTTAATGAGGAAGTTCAGAATACAAAAGAAAAATCGGCTTGAAAGAAAATTCGCCCGAGGTCAGAAGGGCTGAGATTCTACTTTGGTGCACAGGAGTTTAAAATGTCGCGCAGGGTAGATGCGATTCCGCCTCATTTTGATCCCGCTAAGGTGGATAGGGTCTGGAATGTGTCCTATCAGGAACTTGCCGATAAGGCGGAGAGATGGTCCAAGGAACATGTTATTGAACCCGCGAGTGGGGACAAGTTTAAAATCTGTCTGGTTGCCATTGACGTACAGAATACCTTTTGTATACCGGGTTTTGAATTATATGTGGCCGGCCGTTCCGGAACGGGAGCTGTCGACGACAATCGGAGGCTCTGTGAGTTTATCTATAAAAATATAAGTGTGATAACCCAGATTTGTCCTACCATGGATACCCATCAGGCAATGCAGATTTTTCATTCAGTATATCTGATAAATGATAAAGGGGAACATCCTCCTCCTTTCACAATTATTAGCGTAAAGGACATCGAAAAAGGGGTCTGGAAATTCAATCCCCTCATTCCATATAACTTTAAAATCACTGCTGAATATGGGCAACGCCATCTTCTTCACTACACAAAAGAACTGAGGAAAAGCGGCAAATATGACCTCACTATATGGCCCTATCATGCCATGATTGGCGGCATCGGCCACGCTCTTGTTGCATCTGTCGAAGAGGCCATATTCTTTCACTGTATAGCCCGTTACAGCCAGCCGGATTTTCACATAAAGGGCGACAAACCTTTTACGGAGCATTACTCGGTTCTTGGACCGGAAGTTCTGGAAGGTCCGGACGGAGAGAAAATTGGCGAGAAGAGCGGAAAATTTTTCAGGAAACTTCTGGACTTTGATGCGGTTGTCATAGCCGGACAGGCAAAAAGCCACTGTGTCGCATGGACAATAGATGACCTTTTGAGGGACGTCCTTTCCCACGATAGAAAATTAGTCGAGAAAATATATCTCCTGGAAGACTGCTCATCTGCCGTTGTGGTTCCGGGAGTGATTGATTATACTGAACAGGCCGAAGCAGCCTTTAACAGATTCGCAGATGCAGGGATGCATATTGTCCGATCCACTGATGCGTTAGAAAGCTGGCCTGGCATCAATCTCTGATGCGGCTTCGTTGAAAGATATAGAAAGGCGAAGGCGTGAGTGTGTAATTATCGCACTTTAGATAGCATAACGTGTGACTCCGGAACTACAAAAAGATTATAATTATGAAGAGTCCTTTTAGAAAACCTGTAATGCTATTAAAGCACCGGGAAAGAAGTGGGTCCTGCCAAAAAGAGCGTACATGTATTTATTGTATCTGATGCCACCGGCATGACGGCGGAGATGGTCATCAGTGCAGCACTTGTACAGTTTCAAGAAATTGAACCGATTTTCAAGAAATTTCCATATATAAAAACAAAGGATCAGATGAAGGCAATTTTGAATCAGGCTGAAGCTGTTCAAGGCATTGTCATCTACTCGATCGTTTCCCAGGAACTGAGGTCATGGGTCAGGAGAGAAAAAAGGAAAATGAATGTCTTCACCGTCGATCTCCTTGGCCCCTTGATAGACAGGATAGGAAGAATCTGGAACGTTATGCCGACTTTTAATCCCGGCATTCTCCGGAGGATCGGGGAAGAGTCGCTTCGGCTCGCGGAGTCGATTGATTTCACACTGAAACACGATGATGGGCAAGGCATAGAAACGCTGGAGAATGCTGACCTCGTCATACTGGGCGTTTCAAGAACATCGAAAACGCCCACAAGTCTATATCTTTCCTGCAACAATAATTTAAAAGTTGCAAATGTCCCTGTCATTGAAGGGATCGAGCCTCCGGATAAGATATACAAAGTAAAAACGCACAAAGTGGGTTTTACTATCGCGGCCGACCGGCTGGCGTTTATAAGAGAGAGAAGGTTTAAGTATGCCGCCTCGGCGGATTATGTGGATGTCGGCCACATCAAAAGAGAACTCGAATATTGTCACCGGATTTTTCACAGGATAAGAGGAATCCAGATCATTGATGTGACCAACAGCTCTATAGAGGAAGTTGCAAATAAAATAATTGAAGCACGGCAGTAATGTAATGGTAACATTTGCAGAGACAATGAGGAGGAACTATGAAAAATCAAAAATATATCCTCTGGTTTAAAGACATTGGCAAAGAGGATGTTCCACTTGTTGGCGGAAAATGTGCCAACCTCGGAGAGCTACTCCGAAAGACAGGTGTTCCTGTTCCGGATGGTTTTGCTGTCACTGCATATGCATACAAAACATTTCTGGAGAAGGCAGGGGCAAATAAAAAAATCGAGGAATTTCTTTCAGATGCAGACTTATCCGATATGAAATCGCTTCATGATTCATCCAGGAAAATAAGAAGATATATAGAAGGCATTGCTATGCCCGAAGACATACAGGAAGAGATTCTCAGGGCCTTCCGGGAATTACATAAACAACCCGGAAAAGAGAAAGCCGCAGTTGCGGTCCGATCCTCTGCAACGGCAGAAGATCTTCCGGGAGCAAGTTTTGCCGGACAGCAGGAGACATTCCTCAATGTTAGTCAGAGTGATCTTTTGCCCAGCGTACAGAAATGCTGGAGTTCCTTATTTACGCCACGAGCGATCGTTTATAGAAAGGAAAAGGGCTTCTCACATAGCGAAGTGCTTATAAGCGTTGCAGTTCAGGAACAGATCAATTCAAAGGTGTCGGGAGTGATGTTCACTATAGAACCTGTAAGCGGAGCAAAGGACAAGGTTGTTCTGAACGCCTCGTGGGGACTCGGTGAGGCCGTGGTAAGCGGTCAGGTGACGCCTGACGAATATGTTGTGGAGAAAGGGTCTTTCCGGATTGTAGAGAAACATGTTGTGAAAAAGGAGAAGCAGATAGTCTCTGATAAGAAGGGCGGGACAAGATGGGTTGACGTGCCTCAAAAGATGCAAGAGGCGCCGGCACTGAAAGACGATGAGATAGTTCAGCTTGCAAAATTCGGTGTGCGTATAGAGAACCATTATAGGGCGGCGCAGGATATCGAATGGGCTATAGATGAGAGCAAAGCAATTTTTATTCTCCAGGCCAGACCCGAGACAGTACACGGAGTACAAAAGGAAATGAAAAAAGAGGAGGGAGTAGAGATTATGGAAAAAGAGGTGATAGTCAAGGGCATTGGCGTCAGTCCCGGTCAGGCATCGGGAAACGTGAGGGTTATTTTGAATATAAATGAGATTACGAAATTTAAACCCGGTGAGATTCTGGTCACGGAAATGACTACTCCTGATTGGGTTCCTGCGATGAAAATAGCCTCAGCCGTTGTAACCAATTTAGGCGGAAAAACATGCCATGCAGCAATAGTCAGCAGGGAACTGGGGGTCCCCTGTATCGTTGGCACAGAAAATGCGAGTAGGCTGTTGAAAGATGGCGATGTGGTGACAGTGGACGGACAGAGGGGGCTGATATTCAAAGGGGCTCTGGAGGCCAAACATGAGATAAAAGGGCCGCAAGTGACTTTTGACTATCCGGCTCAGATAGTAACGGCAACGAAGGTATACGTGAACCTTTCTATCCCCGAGATCGCAATGAAAGTTGCCCGTGAGACGAATGCAGATGGTGTGGGTCTTCTGAGAGCAGAACATCTGATGCTCGGCATCGGGAAACATCCAAGGCTTCTTCTCGAAGAGGGCGGGGCACAGGTTATGATAGATAAATTCTCTATGGGTGTTGGACAGGTTGCAGAAGCTTTTTTCCCGCGCCCTGTGGTCTATAGATTCCTTGATTTCAAGCCGGACGAATTTCTCGAATTGCCCGGGGGTGAAAAGTATGAGAGGGATCACGTTGGTCCCAATCCGATGATAGGCTACAGGGGAGAATTCAGATATGCAAAGGAAGATGACATATTCAGGCTTGAACTGAGGGCCATCCGGCTGGCACGGGAGAAAATGGGGCTGACAAACATCTGGGTGATGGTTCCCTTTGTGAGAACCCTTGACGTTTTTCGTAAGACAGTCAAGATCATGCAGGAAGAGGGGTTGGATCACCGCAATGACCGGAGTTTTCAACTCTGGATTATGGTGGAGGTGCCCAGCGCAGTTTTCATGATAGAAGAGTTTTGCCGGGAAGGAATCGATGGTGTCAGTTTTGGCACAAATGATCTGACCATGCTCATACTCGGAACCGACCGAAATGATACCTCAGTTCAGGAACTCTATGATGAACGCAATCTGGGAGTTCTCAGGGCTATTGCATATGCAATGACAGTTTGCAGGAAGTATGGCGTGACGACGTCCATCTGCGGGCAGGCGCCAAGTGTGTATCCTGATTATCTTGAGTTCATGATACGTTGCGGCTGCACGTCTTTATCCGTCAATCCGGACACAGTGGTGTCGGCGAGAAAGAGCGTTGCGGTTATAGAACAGAAGATGCAGATGGAGAAAGCGCTGGGACTGATCAGCAAGCCAAAGATTGCGAAAATCCCGATGGAGGAGGTGTTCTTCTGGAGGCGTGTGGAAGAATGAACGGACTGGTTGACTATATAGCAGCCAGATATAAAAGCGCGGCGGAAATTGGCATCGGACATTTCCCTGACGTAGCACTTTCTTTGACCAAAAAAGGGTTGCGGATATTTGCGACAGATATATATCCTTTCGCATACGATGGGCTGCGGGTCATTGTCGATGACATCACAAAACCTGACACTGCTCTTTACAAGGGGATAGATCTCATCTATTCGCTGAGACCACCGATGGAGTTTTTGCCCTATATGAAAAGACTTGCTGCTATCCTTTCTGCCGATGTCGTGGTGAAACCTCTCTCATCCGATTATCTAGATGGAAAGCTGATCGCACACAGAAATTCACGGTTTTATGTATGGACAAATGGATCGTATAAGTGAATTAATTTTACAAAGTGTCGTCATTGTGTTTCTTCGGCATCCAGCCATATTTCAAAATATTTGGACATCTGTAGTCTTTTATCTTAGTTTGAAGGATTTTTAAATGGAAGATATAGAGGTTGAGAGAAAACGTCATAGGAAGAGAAGCATTTACCTTGTCGGTGAAGGAACGGGTGAGACTATAAGCAAGATTGCCAGAGCAGCTCTTGCTCAGTTTCATCGGGAAAAAATCAGGTTAAAGACTTTCTTTCTTGTGAAAGATGAGGCATATGTATCCCGCATCTTGAAACACGCAGCCGATGATGAAGCTCTCGTTGCATTCAGCATAGTCCAGCCGGATCTGAGAGATTATCTTGTGGGAGAGGCTGATCGCAAGGGGATAAAGGCAATCGATGTGATCGGGAATTTTATAGTGCAACTGTCAATTTTTTTGAAAGAAAAGCCATTAGCTATTCCCGGTCGTCAGTATGTGCTGGATGAGGATTATTTCAGGCGCATCGAGGCTATCAATTTCGCAGTCAAACATGACGACGGGAGGCTTCCCCAGGGTCTTAAACTTGCTGATATTATACTTGTCGGGCTTTCGCGTACCGGCAAGACGCCGCTATCAACATACCTCGCAAATCAGGGATGGAAGGTGGCAAACGTACCTCTTCACCCTGATATGGATCCTCCGGAGGAATTATTTCAGGTGGATCAGAGAAAAATTTTTGGGCTGTCTATAAGTATCGAGAGTCTCGTAAAACTCAGGGAGGCCAGATTAAAGCAACTGGGACTCGGATTACATGCGAAATATGCCGACCCTGTACATGTGTCTGCAGAGATCGAATGGTGCTCTGAGTTTTATGAAAAGCACACCAATTGGCGGGTTGTGGATGTCTCCAATAAGGCTATTGAGGAAGTTGCTGCAAGCATCGTCAGCGCCTATCAAAAGAAAAAGAAGAAGGCCTGAGCATCCCGCAAAGTTATTGCTTTGTCATTGCGATCCGCTCCGCCTCTTGGCGGACGAAGAAGCAATCTCATATTTTAAACGCTACTGATTTGAGGAGATCTGGATGAAAAGTGTGATTTTGGAAACGAATTTTCCTGATATGAAATTGGTGAAACGCGGGAAAGTAAGAGATATTTATGACGCTGGCGAATGCTTTCTTCTGATAGCTACTGACAGGATATCAGCATTCGACGTGATTTTGCCTGACGGGATACCCGGGAAGGGTAGGGTGCTCACACAAATTTCGCTCTACTGGTTTAAAAAGATGGAGGATATCATTCCCAATCATGTCGTGACCGGGGATGTAGAGGTCTTCCCGGATCATTTGAAGAAATATCGCGAAGTACTTGAGGGCAGGAGCATGCTCGTAAGGAAAACGATACCTGTGCCGGTCGAATGCGTTGTGAGAGGCTATCTTTCCGGAAGCGCGTGGAAGGAATATAAGGAGGGAAAAAGTGTCTGCGGGATCAGGCTTGCCGACGGTCTTATCGAGTTCTCAAGGCTTGATGAACCGGTATTCACCCCCAGCACAAAGGCTGATGAGGGGCATGATGTCAATATTTCCTTTGAGGATGTTAAGCATTTAGTTGGAGAAGGGCTTGCCCACAAGCTAAGGGATAAAAGCCTGAAAATATATTCCAGAGCAAGGAACATCGCGGAAAAGAAGGGGATTATTATAGCCGATACGAAGTTTGAATTCGGCCTTTATGATAACCAGTTGATGCTTATTGACGAGCTCCTCACGCCGGATTCCTCGCGTTTCTGGTCCTCAAAATATTATGCTCCTGGTAAAGGTCAGGACAGCTATGACAAGCAGATTGTGAGAGATTATTTGCTCACGCTCGATTGGGACAGGACTTATCCCGGTCCGTCATTGCCTGAAGAGATTATAGAGAAGACGGCCATGAGGTACGAGGAAATATTGCGGATAATTACAAAGGATTAGTAATTTCCTATATCCAAAAAGATCTGCTTCGTAACATTTTCTATGAGCAATATGAATTAGACTTCCCATATTCTGGATCGTTCAAATAATTATAAGGAGGCAAGGATGAAACAAGTTTTTCTCATTCTATGTATTTTTCTGCTGTCACACTCCCACACTTCCTTCGCAGAATCCAAAAAAACAATTTTTACTCTCTCCGACGTGATCGAGTTCGCTCTTCAGAATAATCCTGATATCATGACATCAATAAGCGATATCAGGAGCGAAACATTTGGAGTAAAAGCTGCACTCTCCGAAAAGATGCCGAAATTTGACTTTAATACGGGGCTGACAAGATCGCGTTATCCTTCACCTGTTACACCCATATCGGGTTCGCCTCTGGAAGGCGCTGGTTTCCCGGAATTCGATGAAACGATATATGATTTCGGCGTGTCTTTAACATTGCCGCTGTATCGGGGGGGGTAGGCTCGACAGAGGAATTAAAATCGCTGGGTTAAAAAAATCGATCGCAGAAGACTCGCTGCGCGTTAGCAGGCAGGAGCTAATTTTTAATCTCACAAATGTTTATTATAAGATTCTTCAACTTGAAAAACTCCTTCAAGCAAACGAGGCAGCAGTAAAACAGCTTGAGAGGCATGAGACAGATGACGAGTCGTTCTATAAGGCGGCACCGCGCCATATGTCGAACTCCTGAAGACCGAAACAGAACTTGCCCATGAGAAATTTAATTCTCTCGTGATCAGGAACAATATCGAGAGCGCCTACGAGGTGCTGAAAACGCTGATGGGCGTCGATGATCCGAATCAGAAAATTGAGATAGCCGATGGGACTCCTGTGTACACAGAATATCCCTCTTTTGGAGAAAGTGTGAACAAGGCTTTTTTGCAAAGGCCGGATTACATCGCCGTTTTAAACAGAAAAAAAATTGCCGAGGAAAACTTGAAGTTTGTGAAAGGCAGGAGACTGCCTTATGTTTATTTGAGCGGAGAGTATATTGATAGGTCTGGTGATGAATTTGAATTTAAGGAAAACTGGAATGTGGCATTAAGACTTTCGATGCCTATTTTCCATGGCGGCGACATAACAGCGGAGATAAACAGGGCAAGAATAGAAATAGAAAAAGCCGACGAAAAGGAGCGTTCATTGCGGATAGATATAGTACGTGAGATAAAAGACTCTTACATAAATCTGGAAAATGCTCAGAAGAGAATAGACGTTTCAAAGAAGGCGATTGAAGAAGCTGAGGAAAACCAGCGCATAGAAGTCCTTAGATACGAGACAGGTACGGGGACCAGTACTGATGTGATAGACGCAAAGACAGCCCTTTTGAGGGCGCACATAGAATATTATCAAGCCCTTTATGACAGAGATATCGCCATAGCATCCTTGAAAAAAGCCATAGATGAGGAGACATATACTCAGGAGGTATCTCGATGAAGAAAAAACTCTTGATCGCATTGATTGTTGTTGTCATAGGAACATCTATTCTTCTGATTTATAAGCTGTCAAGTGAGAAGCCCGACAGAGGAATACTCCTTCTTTCAGGAAACGTGGAAGTGACAGAAATGAATATCGGATTCGATATGCCGGGAAGGGTGGCAAAGCTTTTCGTTGACGAAGGTCAAACCGTTGAGAAGGGTGAAAAGCTTGCTGTCCTTGACAATATGGAGCTGGAGCGGCAGGTTGAACACAGCGGGGCATATCTGAAAGAGGCCCTTGTGAGACTTGAAGAGTTAAGGGCTGGTTCAAGACCACAGGAGATCGGGCAGGCAAGGGCAAATGTCGCGTATGCTGAAGCTGAACTTGAAAATGCGAAGAAAGATTATGAAAGGGCGGAGATACTCTTCAAAAATGGTGCTATATCAGCACAGCAAATGGATGCCGCAAAAAAGCATTTGAGGTAGTTGGCTCACAGCATAAGAAGGCCCTTGAAGCACTGAGTCTCGTAAAAGAGGGGCCCAGAAAAGAAGATATAAAGGCTGCAGAACACCGCGTCCAGCAAGCAAGAGCTGCTCTGGCTCTGTCTGAAGAGAAGCTGAAGGACACAGAACTTGATGCACCGTAAAAGGCGTCATTTTGAGAAAAACCGTAGAACTTGGTGAGACTGTTGCTCAGGGAATTCCTATTTACACGATCGGAGACCTCGAAAATCCATGGGTAAAGATCTATGTAAAGGAGGACAAAATCGGACGGTTGAAGCTTGGTCAGAAAGCAGAGGTGACCACTGATTCGTATCCCGGGAAAATATATGGGGGTACTGTTACTTATATTTCATCAGAGGCAGAATTTACTCCGAAGCATGTTCAGACTCAGGAGGAAAGAGTAAAGCTCGTCTTCGGTGTAGAGGTGAGCGTTAAGAACGTGAATCAAGAGCTGAAGCCGGGAATGCCTGCGGATGTGAAGATATTGTTGAAATGAAAGGGTCTGTCGCAATAAAAACGGAAAATCTTACAAAGTCCTTTGGCGAGAATACCGCTGTAGATAATCTTGATCTTGAAATCCAGAAGGGAGAACTGTACGGCCTGGTTGGCCCTGATGGAGCCGGAAAGACGACCATCATGAGGCTTCTCACTTCAATTATGGAACCAACATCCGGTGAGGCATGGGTTGCGGGTCATTCCATATTGAAGGAAGGTGAAAGGATCAAGGAAAAGATAGGTTATATGTCGCAGAGGTTCGGGCTTTATGAGGACCTCACGGTAATGGAAAATATCATATTTTATGCTGACCTTTATGAAGTTCCGCATAAACAGCGTCCGCAGAGAATCGAAAGGCTGCTCGGTTTCAGTAACCTCACACCCTTTAAAGAAAGGCTTGCGGGAAGACTCTCAGGTGGTATGAAACAGAAATTGGGACTTGCCTGTGCACTCATTCACACACCGGAAGTGCTATTTCTTGATGAGCCGACAAACGGGGTCGATCCTGTCTCGCGCAGAGATTTTTGGAAGATTCTGTATGATTTCTTGAAAGAGAAGGTTACAATTCTGGTGTCGACAGCTTATCTTGATGAAGCAGAGCGATGCACGAAAGCAGGCCTCATTCATAAGGGCAAAATACTTATGGAGGACAGACCGGAAAAGATAAAAAAATCTCTCAGGGTCCCAATGGTTGAGATATGGACTGATGATTCAAGGTCTGCTGTTGAATTTGTCAGGAGGACGGAAGGAATAATAAGTGTGAGTGTTTATGGTGACAGGCTACATATTGCCCTTGAAAAGATAGAGATAATGGAGGCTGTGGTTCAGAAGTTAAAAAATGAAGGAATAGGGGTAGAAGATCATAGGGAGATTTTGCCTTCGATAGAGGATGTATTTATTTCGATGGTGGAAGGGCAGTAAAAGATACACGATATAGGATGCATGATACAAAATACATGATACAAGACAAATCATGAATCGTGCATCGTGAATCATGCATCATAGGACAACCGAGGATTGCTTTACAGTTATGGTGGGAGAAGAATGAACAACATCGCAGTTAAAGTCGAAGGCTTAACCCGGAAATTCGGAGACTTTGTGGCGGTTGACAACATAAGCCTGAGCATAAAAAAAGGCGAGATTTTCGGCTTCCTCGGCCCTAACGGCGCTGGCAAATCAACCACCATAAAGATGCTCTGCGGACTTTTAATGCCAACCAGCGGGATGGGCTTTGTCGGGGGATATGACATCATGAAGGAGTCCGAAGAAATAAAGAAGAATATTGGTTATATGTCCCAAAAATTTTCGCTCTATGAGGATCTCACAGTCGAAGAGAATGTTAATTTTTTTAGCGGTATATACGGCGTTTTTAATGAAAGAAGGGAAGAGCGCAAGGAATGGGTGCTCCAGATGGCAGGGCTTAAGGACAGAAAGAACGCCATTACGAAGACATTGCCGGGCGGTTTCAAGCAAAGGCTGGCCCTTGGCTGTGCAATACTCCACGAGCCTCCAATATTGTTTCTTGACGAACCAACATCGGGAGTGGATCCCATCTCAAGGCGTAACTTCTGGAATCTCATCTACGAGATGTCAAAAGGTGGTGCGACTATATTCGTGACAACCCACTATATGGATGAGGCTGATTATTGCGACAGGCTCGCTCTTATTTATAGGGGCAGCATTATTGCAGAAGGCACACCAACTGAAATGAGACAGAAATACATGACAAGGGACGTATTAGAAATAGAGGTGGAGAGATTTGTAGAGGCCATGGAGATACTCGAAAACAAAGGGATAGAAACGACGATATTTGGTAGCCTCCTCCATGCGACTGTAGAAAATGCTGAACAGGCTATTCCTCACATTAGAAAGATTCTCGAAGAATCGGATATTAAGATAAATAGAATTGAAAAAATCACGCCTTCTCTGGAGGATGTTTTTGTGACACTGATAGAGGTGGCATGATTAATTAAACTCTAAATCCAGCGATAACCATAATAAATAAAGACTTATCTGTTCGGTCATTGCGATCTGCCTGAGGCGGATCACTCGCAATGACGATTTTTATCGCTGGATTTGGGTAAACGATAGATTAAATAACGTTCTTATGATAACAGATAAACAATCATCGTCATTCCCTTGGCTTGACCAGGGAATCCAGAAACCCGGATGCCCGTTTACGGCTGCGGGCAAGACAGACAGGAGATAATGAATATAGTACTTTGAGACTGTTGGTCTCAGGGAAGTTATGAAACTTTTGCGAACAAAGGCGATAGCAAAAAAAGAACTCATACAAATACTGCGCGATCCCCTGAGCCTTGCCATGGCATTCCTGATGCCTGTAATACTACTCTTTATCTTCGGCTACGCGATAAGCCTTGACGTGGATAACCTCGCCACGATTGTCTACGACCGTGACAGAAGCAGTCTGAGCAGGGAACTCATCTCCGGATTCAGAGAGTCAGGTTACTTCACGGTCGTCCATTACGCGGATTCAGGCGCGGATATTGACCGCTATATTGATTCGGGCAAAGCAAGAGTTGCAATCTGGATACCAGAAGATTTCTCCAAGAATATAAAGATCGGCAGGAATGCGGAACTCCAGGTCGTCGTTGACGGCAGTGACTCAAACACTGCGACCATTGCGCTGGGATATATTTCTGCGGTATCAGAGCTTTTCTCGAAAAGAATCAGAGGAGGCCAGACAGTCCCCCTAATAGACTCGCGTGTGAGAGTTTGGTATAACCCGGAACTGAAATTAAGAAATTACATAGTCCCGGGCCTCATTGCAGTAATCATGGCGGTTATCGCTTCGCTCCTGACTTCTCTTAGTGTCGCAAGGGAGTGGGAGAGGGGAACAATGGAGCAGTTGATTGCCACACCGGTTAAAACAGGCGAGCTGATTATAGGGAAGCTCCTACCTTATATAGCGATCGGACTAATTGATGTGGTGATATCGCTTGTGATTGTAGTCTTTCTGTTTAAAGTCCCTCTGGTAGGTAATGTCATCCTTCTCATGGCACTCTCCTTCATATTTCTTTTTGGGAGTTTGAGTCTTGGAATTCTTATTTCGATTATTGCCAAATCGCAACTGGTAGCGAGCCAGGTCGCAATGATTGTGACATATCTCCCTGCATTCCTGCTCTCCGGATTTATGTTTGCCATATCCAACATGCCGGAGCCACTTCAAATAATAACTCATATAATCCCCGCCCGATATTTTGTATCAATTCTCAAGGGAATATTCATGAAGGGGATCGGGTTGAATTTACTTATGATAGAGTCTCTTCTTCTTACAATTTTTGGCCTGGTAGTATTCGTTGCGGCCAACAGGAAATTTAGAAAGAGGATTCAATAATATGTGGGAGCGCATAAAGCAGATGGTGATCAAGGAATTCATACAGGTCTTCAGGGACAGGAGGATGAAGGCTGTCATCTTTCTTGTCCCGGTCATACAGCTCATGGTTTTTGGGTATGCGGTCACGACTGACGTAAATAACGTATCAACAGCATTCTATGATCTTGATAGGTCATCAGAAAGCAGTGAGTTAGCGCGGAGGCTTGAATCGTCCGGATACTTTACAATCGCCTATACCCCTGAATCTCCCGATGAAGTCACAGATTTGCTTGACAGGGGGAAGGTGCTGTGTGCAATCCGGATACAGAGGGGTTAATGATTGGCAAAGGGGCTCTGGATTTGCGCCCAAGGTCATGGTATAACCCTGACCTCAGGTCGAGAAATTAATAATGTGCCGGGTGTCATTGCGTTGATGATAATGCTCATATGCCTTCTACTCACTTCGATGGCTATTGTCCGTGAAAGGGAACTCGGCACTATGGAACAGCTAATGGTGACCCCTCTCAAACCCGCTGAA
This sequence comes from Nitrospirota bacterium, assembly GCA_040757455.1. Lineage (GTDB taxonomy): Bacteria > Nitrospirota > Thermodesulfovibrionia > Thermodesulfovibrionales > SM23-35 > Kmv42. Next base: position 3,585 of record JBFLXE010000034.1, on the reverse strand, counting down.
TTGATGACCGGAAAAACAATCCCTTTTGCAATTATCGGTTTCTTTGACATGTTTCTTGTAACCGCAGTCGGTGTATTCTGGTTCGATATCCCTATAAGAGGATCAATTTTTCTTCTCATAGCGAGTACAGCTATCTATCTTCTTTCTGTCCTGGGCATCGGACTCTTCATATCCACAATATCAAAAACACAACAACAGGCATTAATGGCCACGTTTCTCTTTTTTGCTCCGGCTGTTCTCCTCTCGGGTTTCATGTTTCCCATCGAGAATATGCCCGAGATCATACAGTACGGCACGTATCTGGATCCCCTCAGATATTTCCTCGTAATCATAAGAGGGATTTTTCTCAAGGGAATCGGCATTGATATACTCTGGCCTCAGATACTCTCACTGCTCGCTTTAGGGATTCTTGTTATGACGTTAAGTTCGATGCGGTTTAAGAAGAGACTTGGGTGAAGGTCTCTTATCCATAATGTCTCAATGTTACGATTTTTCGAATCCCAGGCTCGTATATTAACTCCGTCTATAATTAAAGACTGATTTTCTTTTTCATTTCAAGGAGTTTATTGAATGCTTCTTCTGGCGTAAGCTTATTCACATCTAGGTTTTTGATTTCAGAGACGACGGAGTCAGTCAATGAAGAGAAAAGGTCGAGCTGCCCTTTACCCCTCTTCGTTTTCTTCTCCGCAAACCTCGGCCTGCCCGTTTCATTCAATTCCTCTTTTTCGAGATTTGCAAGCACTTCTTTTGCACGTTTTATAATGCCTTCGGGAAGTCCCGCCAGCCGCGCCACCTGTATCCCGTAACTCTTATCAGCTGAACCTCTTTCAACCTTTCTCAGAAAAATAATCTCATCTCCCCACTCTTTCACTGAAACATTATAATTCTTTACGCCTTCCTGAGTCAGGCTGAGTTCCGTGAGCTCGTTGTAGTGCGTTGCAAAAAGAGTCCTCGCCTTGACCTCATTCAGAATATACTCCGCGACAGCCCACGCAATGCTTATACCGTCAAATGTACTCGTGCCCCTCCCGACTTCGTCAAGGATTATAAGACTTTTATCGGTTGCATTATGAGTTATGTTCGCGACTTCTATCATCTCCACCATGAAGGTGCTTTGTCCTCTTGTCAGGTAATCAGAGGCGCCTATCCTCGTAAATATCCTGTCAGTTATTCCTATTTTTGCTTCTGATGCAGGAACGAAGCTTCCTATTTGTGCCATGATTAAACTGAGCGCAATCTGACGCATAAATGTTGATTTGCCCGCCATATTTGGGCCCGTAATGATGAGAAGGCGGTCATCTTCAGTATCCATATATACGCTGTTCGGAATAAACTTTCCGTCCAGAGGAATTCTTTCAAGGACAGGGTGCCTTCCGTCTCTAATATCAATTATTCCACCATCGTCAACAAGAGGCTTTACATAGTTATACCTTCTTGCAACTACGGCAAGAGAGGCCAGAAAATCAACCAATGATAGTGCAGAGGCTGTCTTTGATATGAAAACTGTTTCTGACTGAAGCCTATCCAGGATGTCCTGAAAGATTCGATATTCCAGACTTTTGAGCTTTTCTTCCGACCCGAGCACCCTGGATTCATATTCTTTTAATTCAGGCGTGATGAACCTTTCTCCTCCGGCAAGGGTCTGTTTTCTTATGTACTCTTCAGGGACCATATGGAGGTTCGCCTTAGACACTTCGATAAAATAACCAAAGACTCTGTTATAGCCCACTTTCAGGGAAGAAATACCCGTTCTTTTCCTCTCTTTCAACTCCAGTTCTGTTATGAATGCCTTGCCTGTCCGGGAAATATTCCTGAGATCATCGACCTCTGAATTGAAGCCGTTTTTTATAATGTCTCCATCCCTCGTGGATAAGGGAGGTGAATCAACTATACTTTTCTCAATTAGTTCCTCCACCGCTGACAAGTCAGCTATTTCTTCCGCCAAAGAACTTAAATAAGAGTTCTTGCAGGCTCCAAGTGATCTTTTGACCCTCGGCAGCTGGGCTATTGAATTCTTTAATGCAATGAGGTCCCTGGCATTGGCATTCATTGAAGCTATCCGAGCCGAAAGTCTTTCCAGATCCTGAATTCTTCTGAGAGACGTCCTCAGTTCCTCACGCAGCGCGTAATCCTCGCACATATAATGGACAGCATCAAGGCGTTCTCTTATTTCACGGATGTCGATCAGCGGTTTTGTTATCGAGGATCTCAGGAACCGTCCGCCCATTGGAGTAAGCGTCTCGTCGAGGACGCGGAGCAAAGTCCCTTCGCTCATCCCGTCTTTGAGATTATGAATGAGCTCAAGATTCCGCTGTGTCACAGCATCCAGAAACATATGGGAGTCGTGTCCGAGAGTCATTATTTTCTTAAGGCGGAATGTCTCTTTTTGTGTCTCCTCAAGATAACTGACGAGAGCGCCGGCTGCAGATATGGCTGCGTTCATCCCGTCGCAGCCGAATCCATCAAGGGAGGAGAATCTCAAGTGTCTGAGCAAAGTCTTGTATGCTTCTGCGTAATCGTAATACCAATCTGCATAAAAAGATATGTAAAATTCATTCAGAGACTCCTTGTAATGAATATTATCCTTTATACCCGAAGGAATCAGTACCTCTTGAGGCTCAAATCTGTACATCTCATCCCGGATATTCTTATCCGTCTCGTAGAGAAGGAATTCACCCGTGGAAATATCAGCCACGGCTATGCCGTGTTTCTCGCCCCAGGGAAGCAGGCTGAGGATATACGAATTTTCCTTCGGATTTTCAGGAATCTGCGTACCGGGAGTAACAACCCTTACAATGTCCCTTTCAACAATGCCCTTGGCTTCCTTAGGATCTTCGAGCTGCTCACATATGGCGACTTTATACCCGGCTTTAAGGAGTTTCGTGATATAAGATTCGCAGGCGAAATAGGGGATGCCGCACATGGGAATAGGATCTTCTTTGGACTTATCTCTGGTCGTTAACGCGATCTGCAATATCCTGGATGCTTTCTCAGCGTCTTCACCAAACATCTCATAAAAATCACCCAGTCTGAAGAAGACAATTGCATCCTTGTATTTTTCTTTGATGGCGAAATATTGTTTCATCAACGGGGTTAATTCTGACATAGTAAATATTTAATAATATCAGAAGCGAAAGTGCAATACGAAAGAGAAAATCCTAATTAATTCTGATCAAGGAGATTCTATAGTCTATAGAAAATGTCATCAATGATTATCCGGTAACTTCATCTCCTGACTGTAATATGCCATACATTGCAATATTCAAAGCTTCAGTAGCATTCTTTGTGAGGATAATATTTTCAGTTTTGTTGAAATTGAATAATTCACCTATTATTTCACGGGTATTGTAAATAATCTCCGCTGCCTTAACAGACAATGAATGACCTGATCTTCCGGGGTTGGCATTCGTATTTTTCAGGCAGTCGCATACCGCTTCGGATACCATATCAGGCTTTATCCCTGATGTGGCTGCATTATCAAAATAGATAAACCTGAATCCTGCGTGAAAACATCATAGTTTTACCTTTTCTATCTGTTTTAAAGCATACTCTATGCTCTCTTTATACAGGCAATTGGCTGGGAAT
>JBFLXE010000033.1:0-21964 GCA_040757455.1 Nitrospirota bacterium | reverse complement strand
AAAAAGAAATTTTCTTGTCTATGCGGTAGGCAAAAGCAGAAACATCTTCAAACCTGAAACTCCTGACTCCACTGCATCCCTCTGACTTCACATCTACCGTAACGATTCCTGAATGAGAATCGATACTCCTCACAATCCCTGTCAAAAAGAGATCATCTGTGGCATGAACAGACTGGATTAAAATAATCAACATAAGTATCGAAATAAAAACCGTCAAATATTTCTTTTTTATTCTCATACGCACCTCTCAGAATAAAAATTCTTCTGAAAATCCGAGCAATTTAAAACAAAGCAAACACTATGCCACTTTGTAACTATTTGGAAATATTGATTTTTTTGAAACAGGTAAGTAAATTATGTTATCGGATTATGTAACGAATTACATAGTAAAATGCGGGCTGTTAATTTTTCTTTATCGGTTGTGTACAATAATGGTCATCTTCACTGGCTCCTCCTGAAATAACAGCTTAATACTTTCTCGATATTGGCAATAATACTATCCTTGGCATTTATTATAAATATTATGTCCCGTATCTGAAATAATTCTTTTTCTATTCTGAGTACATTCGGAGGTTTTGCGTATCTTTTCTTTAATTCCTCTTCAAACATAGGAACTATCTTGTCCTTCATTCTTAACTCCGTATCCATAAAAAAAATACTGACTTCCGGGCGCAGGTCAGAAACCCGGTCAAAAAATGCCGAAATCTCGTTCTGATATATCTGCTTCGGAGGTGAAGATTTTATCTCCATATATAAAATCGAACCGTTCACCTTTGCAATCAGGTCATAATCGCCACCGACCATAGGCCTTTTGAACCTTATCCCCCATATCGCCTCTGCAGCAAATTCCACCTTGAATATCTCGGCAGTAAACCATTCGAGGGTTTCTCCAAAGCTTTTTATAGGGATGATGGAAAGTCTGAATCCGTCGGACGTCTTTTCGATTAGACCGATTTCCATCATATAGTCGAGATATTCCTTCGTGACAGAGGCAGTGGCATACCGTACTATATCTTCAAGCCTGAAAAATTTCTGATATTTTATGAGCTCCCGCAGAAAGAGGCGGAAGGAATATTTTTTCATCATCTCATAATAACCCTTCACGAATTTCTCTTCTGGCAGAAGCAGATCTTCAGAAGGTTCTTTTCTGTATATCCTGAAACCTCTGCGTTTTAGAAGAGCCTCGAGAGAAGGGGTGAGTTCGGTGAGTGTTTTCCGGAGCCTTTTGATCTCCTCGCGAAGGGCCTGGACTTCAAAAGAAGCCTGGTCGTAAGACATCAACCCGCCACAAAACTGACTGCTATTCTTCTGTGCCTCGGTCCGTCAAATTCGCAGAAGAAAATCGACTGCCACGTGCCCAGCAATAGCTTACCCTCCTCGATAATCACATTGACAGAAGTTCCGACCAGAGAAGATTTTATATGGGCATCAGCATTGCCTTCCCTGTGGGCGTAATTCATTTCATGCGGAATAAGTCTGCTCAGGGTATTCAAGATGTCACGCTGCACGCTTGGGTCCGCACCTTCGTTTATCGTTATTCCGGCAGTTGTATGGGGAATATATAAATGGCAGAGTCCTTTTGCGACCCCTGCCTCTTTAACCATATTCTGCACCATTTGAGTGATATCGATAAATTCATTCCTCGATTTACTTTTTACATTTATATATCTGACCATGGAGCCTCCATTTTATCCTTCATTCCGGCCTAAATACTTCTTCAAAAAACTTCTTATCAATATAGAATTCAATGACTAACGAAACCAGATTCTCAGGCATATTAAAATCCTTGAGTCTCATTATATCTTTTTCCGTAGTCACAATCCACTCTGCTTTACTTTTTTTCGCGAGTTTAAGTATTTCACGAATATCATTCTGGCGATATGCGTGATGGTCTCTGAACGCCCTGAACCCCGTCAGCTCCAGATCAAGAGAAAGAAGCGTTTTTCTGAAAGATTCGTTATTGCCTATGCCACAGAATCCAAAAAATCTCTTGTTTTTTGCCCATTCAAGAGGTAAAGTCTCTTCGGTTGTCAGTCTTAAAGATGATGGCCTGTGTTCAGCAAAGAAGACGGGTGTTTTTATGGTGTATCGACTTATTTCATCAAGCAGTTCAATGACATCCGATCCTTGCTTCAGAATCCCCTCACATATCCTCCTTCCTGGAAGAAGTCCACCTGAGGATAGTAAAGAGGAGTTATCTCCTAATCTTTGATTCAGTGAATCCGAATGCTCTATATTGGCTACTCTTGTTAGCACAATGATATCGGCCCGCTTTATCCCACCGATTGGTTCCCTCAAAATTCCGAGCGGGAATAATTTTCTGTTACCGAAGGGATTGGTGCTGTCTATCAGTAAGACATTTTTATTTCTGTAGAGACCCCAGTGTTGAAAACCGTCATCAAGGATAAAAAGATCGGGGCTATGGGTTGATTCCAGAAAGCGAAGGGCGAACATACCCGCTTCATATCTATCTCCGCCCTTTACGATGGGGACATCTCTTAACTTCTCAGATAAAAGAGATGCTTCATCTCCGGCCTGGCGTAAAGTTAGCAACGGGCCTTTCCCTTTGCTAACGAAAGTCGGACCCTTTACTGAACCTTTGTATCCCCTGGTGAGGATGCAAGGTCTGAATCCCCTTTCCATTGCTTCTCGAGCCAGGGCTATTGTAGCAGGAGATTTGCCTGTGCCTCCCAGCGTAATATTGCCGATACTGATAACCCTGCAGGGTAACTTCTTCTGCTTTCTTAGTGCCCGACTTTTCTTGAATAAATAGCCCAAATAGTAAAGAAATTCAATAACTGTCATGCTGGTTTGCTTATTTTCTCGAAGAGACAAAAGTCCTTCATTCCTTAGTCTTCCTTAAAAGGAAGATAGTCTTAATCAAAATATAAGATATGATGGATGCGGCAATTCCCAGGATGAGACTTCCTGTGAGAATTGGGCCTATATAGTGACTGAGATAACTTAAATCTCCTGAAAATTTGATATCGAGAAGTTTTCCATTTAGTACCAGGCTTCCTATCTCTGCACTAAGAAAAAGCTGAATGGGAAATGAGAGTGGATTTGATATCTGGGTGCCGAGCACTACGAAAAAAGGACTGAGTCTGAAGGTGTGAGCAAGACCGAGTGCGATGACAGTGTGAGTGCCGAATATTGGTATAAAACCTATGAAGTTTCCGAGGGCAATGCCAAGGGCAATTTCATCAGGGGTTAAACCCTTCTTGCTATATTTGAGAACAAATTCCTTGAGCCGCAAAAGATGTTTCATATGCTTTGTTGCACTTTTATAATCATTCTACTTATTTTAGTCATTCTCCTCATCCACGTAAGACCTTTTCCTTTGCATCATCTTGATAAAACCATATATGGTAATAAGAGCCGCCACTGAAAATAGTATCAGATAGATACGGCGGCTAATATAGTAAAATCTAGTGTATTTTCTTCTGAGGTTATCAGCCCACTGGTTTTCCAGTTCCGAGACAGTAACTCCCAGGCTCTTCTTGAATGCAGTTTCCGTCGCTTCACCGCCCTTAAGAGAACCAAGAATTCTAAGGAGGCCTGATGTGCCGTATTCGCTAACTACATATTCAATGAGGCTCTTGCTTTCTTCATATGCAAGAAGAAGACCCTGACCATCTTTCGGGAAAGTGCTGAGTTCCCTCATACTCGTCAATTTGCCCGAAACAGAAGCACCTGCAAGGATGTCCTTGTTTTCACTTAAAATCTCGGCAAAACCTCCGCTTGCCCACTGACATACCCCTTCATCAAGCCATCGTGGGAGATTCTCTTCTGCTACATGAGCATGCAAGAGAAGATGGCATGATTCGTGTTTCATTACTGACCTCAGGACAAGGGGCTGGGGAGATATTTTCGAGTTGTCAAGCAATATGATATTCTCTTCTGGCAGAGCAAATGCAATAACCAGGTCACCTGCAGACATCCTCTCGAAAATCTCCCGTCCGCGAGAGATGATAACGACAGGTCTGAAATCTATGCGCCAGCCAATAGCCTTAACGAGTTCGGTTCTTATTGCCGGATAAAGACTTACAACATCCTTTGCTGTTTTTTCCGTTGACTTATCAAACCGGACTATCACATCATCTGTGCGAATTTCCATCGATGTATGCAGAGCATCTGCCGGGACAGGCAAAAGACTCACTAAAAAGAAGATGGGTATCCATCCGACAGTAAAGCGACATGTAACCGCCATCATATTTTAAAGAATTTATTTCTTAAGTCATTGCACTATCAATTTACTTCAATCTATCTTCCGCAGATTCCAATGAAATATTTTACATCACTTTCCACACATCCTGTTATAATTCAGTGGTGTTACAAATTTGAGTGATGAGAATTGGATACAGGCAATAAAATACAATGAAGTGGGTTGAGATTCTTGTGACATATGACACTCTTGAGGCTGAGATTATCAAAGATATCTTAGAGAGCGGCGGAATATCTGTAGTCATCAGGTCGTCAAAAGTGAGACCCTATCCGGTGAATATAGGCAAGATGGGTGAAGTTAAGGTTTTGGTGAGAGAAGAGGACGTGGAAGCCGCAAGGAGGATAATCCAGGGGACTTAAAAGTCAGATTCCAATATGTCAGAGCACTGTAAACATCCGATCTGTGAAACACTATGCTAAGAAACATATTTACCAATGACTTCCATCGCCCTCTGAACCGCACCTCTATTTTTCCTGTATAAGTCCTGTGCCCTGAGACCGATCTCCCCGGCTTTTTCAGGAGAAAACAGCAGATCCTTTAAGGCCTGATAGAGCCTTTCTTCCGTGACCTGTAAAGCTGCACCCGAACGGAAAAAGTCCTTGATGACCGGGAAGTTCTCCATATGGGGTCCGCATACTATCGCTTTGCCCCAGAAGGCGGGCTCAAAGGGATTCTGTCCTCCATATCCTCTAAAACTCTTACCGATAATTGCGATATCGGTTATGCCGTAAATAGCGGACAGCTCACCAACGGTGTCGAGAAGGATAATAATTCCTTTGAGAGTTTGAAGTTTGAAGTTCGGAGTTCGGAGTTCGGAGTCTCCCCCCCACCCCTGCCCCCCTCGAGAGGGAAGGGTGAGGGAAGGAGTGCTGAACTCTGAACGCTTTATAAAAGATAGGCCCTTTGACCTCAGCATCTCTTCAACGCTCTTAAACCTCTCGGGATGTCTCGGTGCAACGATTAGATTGAGATCAGGAAAGTCTTTTTTAAGTTCAATATAGACAGAAGTTATAAATTCTTCTTCTCCTTCATGTGTACTACCCGCTGTGATGACAGGCCCTTCTATCATTTCGGTCCATTGAGGAACCTGTGAAGTTGGTCTTGTATCGAATTTAAAATTACCTAAATTCATAACCTTGCTGCTACGGACACCAAGTTTTATCATTCTCCCGGCATATGCTTCGTCCTGCATGCCGAAGAAGTCGACGTACGAGAGAACCCGCCTCATAAAAAAGGAGATCTTTTTATATCCTCTAAATGACTTCTCAGAAATTCTTCCGTTAACAAGCATGACGGGTATTCCATATTCTTTGAATATCCTGAAAAGGTTAGGCCAAAGTTCTGTCTCCATAACAATCAGTACCTCCGGCCTCACCTTTTTCACTACTGCTCTCAGTATAGAAGCAATATCAAAAGGCAGATACACTATCTTGGTTCCCTCGGGAGCTTTCTCCTTCGCAATCTTCTGGCCCGTGTCTGTAATCGTGGACAGAATAATCTCTTTTTGTGGATATCTCTCTCTCAGACTTTTCAGCAGAGGCAGAGCAGCACTAACTTCTCCCACAGAGACTGCGTGAATCCAGATAATCCTTAGGGGGGACATGGAAGGGCTTCGGATGAAGGATAGATTATGTAAGCCGAGTTTGTCACTTATCCATTTTTTTCTAATGTCTTTTGGCCTTTTAAAAAATTCATATGGGAAAAGACAGATGATGAAAATCGTGTATAAAAAACTATAAAGAGTAAACATAGTACATAGAAGAATTCTAACGTTTAATGGTCACAATATTTCGTCCGTTACCATCCTGCCATTTCGCATATCATTTCGGAAACCCTCTCGGACGCTTTTTTCCCAAGGAATGATTCTTTGATAGATTTATAAGCAAGAATCATTTCTTCTCTATGGGTTTTCCCTTTTATGATTTCTCTTATCTCTTTCAGAATTTCCGCAGGATTTGCTCTTTTCTGAAGGAGTTCACGGACGACCTCTTTGCCTGCGAGTATATTAACAATGGATATGTACTTTACATCTACTATCATTTTACCCAATAAATACGTGAGCGGCGAAAGTTTATATATCACGACCATTGGCACTTCAAGAAGGGCTGTCTGGAGGGTTGCTGTACCAGAAGCAACGACAGCAATATCAGACGCAGCGAGTACCCTTACAGATTCTCCTTTCTTTATAGGTACTTCTTCGCGCATGAGAGATTCGAGATGAAGAGCATGTTGCTTTTCATCTGTGTTTGGAGCGAGCGGTATAGAGAATTGATAATCAGTGAACTCATTCTTGAATTGCCTTACCACATCTAGAGTTAGCGGTAAAAGCCTTTTTAATTCGTGGGGCCTGCTTCCGGGGAGAAGGGACAGGAGAGGTTTTGTTGGATCAAGACCAAGGTCAGATTTAAGGCAAGGTTTGAATTCAGGATTCAGAGACCATCCCCCCACTCCCCCCCTTACTAAGGGGGAGCAAAGGGGGGGTAAATTTTTCATTGTAGATTCCAACACAGCTTCGATCTCCTCAACCATCGGGTGTCCCACAAATTCGCATTTAACCCCTGCATCCCTGTATATCTTCTCTTCAAAAGGGAGAATGACAGCCATTCTGTCAACAAGTGCTGATATCTTTTTCACTCTGCCCTTGCGCCATGCCCATACCTGGGGACTCACATAATAAAGGATCTTCACACCAACGGATTTTGCCACTTCCGCAACTTTCAGATTGAAATCAGGGTAATCGATAAGAACTACAACGTCCGGTCTAAGATACTTAATCGTCCGGACGGCGTTCTTGAACGCAGTTCTGATTTTGCGGTATGACGATACTGCCTCCGTGAGACCAAAGGCATCAGATATTTCCGATACGAGTGTCACCTCCGCTTCCTCCATTCTCTTACCGCCAATTCCGGTGATAGTGACGCCGGGGAATTTTTTTCTGAGTGCTTTAGCAAGAAGAGCCCCGTACAATTCGCCGGAGCTTTCACCAGCGATAATCATTACACGATTCATAGCAACTTGCTTGTTTACCGCCGGATCTGGGTATTAGACAACATTTTTTATTATCTCTGCTATCCTCTTTATTGTCGATGGGTCGAGCTCGGGATAAATAGGCAAAGAAAGGACTTCTCTGGCTGTTTTTTCGGCTACGGGGAAATCCCCTCTGCGATAACCAAGAAATTTAAGCGCCTCCTGAAGGTGTAAGGGAACCGGATAATAGACAACCGATGATATGTTATGGTCTTTTAGTCTTTGCTGTATCGCGTCTCTCTTCTTGCTTGCAATAGTGTACTGGTGAAAAACGTGAAATGCACCGCGTTTTTCCACAGGACATTTTACCCTGCCTGACAAAAGGTCATTGTAAAGCGCGGCATTCCTTCTTCTCATACTGTTGTACTCATTGATACGGTTTAATTTCACAAGTAGAACTCCAGCCTGAATCTCATCAAGCCTGCTATTAAACCCGATCCTCCTATGCCTGTATGAACTCCTTAAGCCATGGTTTCGCAGCTCTCTCAGTCTGCTGGCCATTTTTGAATTGTTAAGTATTATCATGCCACCGTCACCGTACGCTCCGAGATTTTTGCTGGGATAAAAACTGAAACATCCCGCGTTTCCAAAAGTTCCGACCATTCTGCCATCTATTCCTGCGCCAAACGCCTGAGCACAATCTTCAATTATCCCGAGTCTATATTTCATTGCAATCTTTGTTATTGCTTTCATGTCTGCGGGATGCCCGAACAAATGGACAGGTAAGATCGCTTTCGTTTTTGTGGTCATGTACGCCTCTATCTGGCTTGCATCTATATTGAATGTATCCGGGTCAATATCAACAAATACAGGAATGGCTCCCGTATACAGTATCGCTTCGGTAGTGGCAAAGAAAGTAAAGGGCGTTGTAATGACCTCATCCCCTTGACCTATGCCCATAGCATCAAGTGATAGATGCAAGGCATCAGTACCGGAGGCAACGGCCACTGCTTCCCTGACGCCGTGGAAATCAGCTATCTTCCTTTCGAGATCTGAAACTTTGGAGCCAAGTATATACTGGCTGCTTTCAAGCACCTCGGTCAACACGCAGATTATATCATCTTTGATCTCCTGAAACTGTCTCCTCAAATCAACCATTTGAACGACTGATTCCTGATCCACACTCGTTTTCATTTTCCGTTATTTATAATGGCTGATATTTCGAGAACCACCTTCAACGCTTCTCTTCCTTCTTTTGCAGATACTGTCGGTTTTTTTCTCTCGCGGACACAGCGGAGAAAATCTTTGAGCTCCTCCTTCAGAGGTTCCATATTTTCGGGTTTTCTTATCTCGGAAGATATCCCACCCTCTTCAGTGCGGAAATGGCGTTTCACCTCTGCAGTCTGGTAATCAATGCATATGTATGCATCCTGTTGAAACACCTTGAGCTTTCTCTGCTTCTCTGGGGACAGGCGGCTAACGGTAGCCAGCGCCATGCATCCGTTGTCGAATTCCAGCCATGCTTTAGCTACATCGATCTTGTCCGTAAGAACCTTCGCCCCTACAGCTCTCATTTCCCTAATTGGCGACGAAACCAGGCTGAGAATGATGTCTATGTCGTGAATCATGAGGTCAAGCGTGACGTCAACATCTATTCCACGGCCAAGGAAAGGCGATAGCCTTTCCGATTCGATAAACATGGGTTGTCTGATCATGCCCGAAGCCGCAAGCACAGCCGAGTTATATCTTTCGAGGTGTCCTACTTGCACAATTCGGCCGGTGACCTCCGAACTTTTGATCAGTTCGTCAGCCTCGGTGATATTTACCGTAATTGGCTTTTCTATCAATATATCCTTGCCTGCCTTCAGGCAATCGAGGGCAATATTAAAGTGAGATGTCGTAGGGGTGACGATGCTCAGCGCTTCGACTTTATGCAGGATATCCCTGTAATCAGTACATGATTGACATCGGTATTTTTCCGCATACGTGTCTGCCTTTTCTTTTTCAATGTCAACGACTGCGACAAGTTCTGCATCTTCAAGTTCCGAATAAATCCGGGCGTGATGCCGACCCAAATATCCAACTCCTATAACGCCTACCCTAACAGCCAAATGTCCTCCTGACAGTCATCCCCGGTGCAGACACAAAAAATCTCTTTAAAGAGCATTGCTTATTTTTCGCACCTCTTCGAGTTTATTCCTCGCCCGGCCGGAATCTATCGAATCCGCCGCCATCTCCAGAGCAATCCGGAGATCCTCTGTCTTTCCCGCAACAACCAGGGCAGCGGCAGAGTTCATCAGCACTATGTTCCTTTTAGGACCCTTTTCGCCATTAAGAATCGACACCGTAATAGCCGCATTTTTCTCCTTGTTTCCTCCACGAATTTGTTCGATGTCTTCCCGCCATATGCCGAAATCTTCCGGTTCAAGAAAGAAACTTTTTACTTTTCCGTCTTTAAGCCTTGCTATCTTTGTTCTGCTGGAGATACTGATTTCATCCAGTCCATCCTCGCCGTGAACAACCATAGCCTCTATTGCGCCGAGATTTTCAAGGACGACGGCCAGAGTCTCGGTCAGCTCATCCGAGAAGACACCGAGTATCTGTCTTTTAGCGCCGGCCGGATTCGTTATCGGACCGAGAATGTTGAAAATGGTTCTAATACCGATTTCCCTGCGGGGTCCAATCGCAGATTTCATGGCTGGATGGAATAGGGGCGCGAAGAGAAAACCAAAGCCTGTCTCGAAGAGGCACCTCTCAACTTTGTCAGGAGGCTGGTCTATTTTTACGCCCAGTGCCTCAAGCAGATCAGCACTCCCTGACTGGCTCGATACAGACCGGTTGCCATGTTTCGCAACAGGAACTCCGGCGGCAGCAACCACAAAAGCCGTTGTCGTAGAAATATTAAAAGTGTGAGACATGTCACCGCCTGTGCCACAGGTATCCAGAACGCCCTCGGGCGCTTTTATAGTGGTCGCTTTTTCCCTCATGATTCTTGCCGCACCAGTTATTTCCTCGACCGTCTCACCTTTGATTCTCAGAGCTGCGAGAAAACCGCCGATCTGGGCTTCTGTTGCCCTTCCCTCCATAATCTCCTTCACGCACTCGGACATTTCCCCCTCTGAGAGGTTGATATGGTTCACGAGCATATTTATTGCTTCCTTGATCATGTCTTTATTTCCTAAAATATTTTTTCATTTGCATGTATCATGCATCGCGCATCATCCCAATCTCAGAAAGTTTCTCAGGAGGTCCCTCCCCACCTTTGTAAGTATCGATTCAGGATGGAACTGTACACCTTCCACTATAAATTTCTTATGTCTTACACCCATTATCTCGCCAATGTCGGTACATGCCGTAATATCGAGGCAATCAGGAAGCGTCTCTCTCTTGATGACAAGAGAGTGATATCTCGTTGCCTCAAAGGGATTCGGGAGACCTTCAAAGATTGTTTTCCCATCATGATATATCTGGGAGGTCTTGCCGTGCATCAGGCGCGGTGCCCTGATTATGTCCCCTCCGAAAGCCGCACCTATTGACTGATGGCCGAGACAAACGCCGAGAATTGGTATCTGGCCAGAAAAATTTCTTATGACTTCAATTGAGACGCCAGCCTCTTTGGGAGTGCAGGGGCCTGGCGATATAACAATCCTGTGAGGATTCAATTCTTTTATCCTGCCGATCGTAATCTTATCATTTCTGAAGACTATTATATCCTCGCCAAGCTCTCCCAGATATTGAACGAGATTGTATGTGAACGAGTCGTAGTTATCTATCATTAACAACATTCTTACTCCCTGTAACGTGAGAGGTCCAATTCATTCTCCGCTAAATCAACTGCTTTCATCATACCCATCGCCTTATTCAGGGTCTCCTCATACTCTCTATGTGGAACTGAGTCAGCGACTATGCCTGCACCGGTTTGAACATAGACCTTATTGCCTTTAATGATGAGAGTTCTGATGGTAATGCATGTGTCCATATTGCCCGAATAACTCAGGTATCCGACGGCACCTGCATACGGCCCTCTTTTCAGAGATTCCAGTTCCTCGATTATCTCCATTGCCCTCACCTTTGGTGCTCCCGTCACCGTGCCGGCAGGGAAACATGCTCCAAGAACGTCGAAGGCATCAAGACCTCTTTTGAGGGTGCCTTCCACATTCGAGACAAGATGCATTACGTGACTATATCTTTCAACATTCATCATTTCTGTTACCTTCACCGAGCCTATCTCGGCGACTCTGCCGACATCATTCCTGCCGAGATCAACGAGCATTATATGTTCTGCAATCTCCTTAGGATCAGTTTTGAGCTCTTCCTCAAGGTTTCTGTCCTCCTCCTCTGTTTTGCCCCTCCTCCGTGTGCCGGCTATGGGCCTCAGTATTATCTTTCTGCCTTCAAGCCTCACCAGTATCTCGGGTGAGGAACCGACAAGCTGCGCATCACCTGTATCAATATAGTACATATAGGGCGATGGATTAATGACACGCAGTGCCCTATATATGTTAAACGGGTCAAGGTTAAATTCCCTCTCGAGTCTTTGTGAAAGGACAACCTGTATTATATCTCCTGACAAAATGTATTCCTTAGCCCGAAGAACTGAGTTTTCGAAGGACTCCTCTGTTGTTAAAAACGCATAGCCATGAATATCCGAAGCTTCCTCATGAGTCTTTATCTTTTCACCCTTTTTCCTCCGGCCCTTGGGAAGGACTTTCCTTAATTTTTCAATTATGCCTTCAATTTTCCCCCCCGCTTCTCTGTAAGCATCCTCGGGGGACTTATTGTTTATGTGAGCGTTTGAGACGACCTTTATCTTTCCTTTGAAATTGTCGAATATCACCACAGTATCTGTGACCATCAAAAAAACATCGGGAAGTCTAAGTCCCGGCCTCCTTTCATCAGGAATCTGTTCGAAATACCTGACCATATCGTATCCGATATACCCGACGAGGCCGCCGTAAAAGCGCGGCAAATCAGAGACGTCAACGGGACTGTAAGATGTGAGTTCCTTCTTTATCACATCAAAGGGATTGTCGATTTCGAATGTTCGGGTCCCCGATTCATTATCCTTTATCTCTATCTTGTTACCCCAGCTTCTCAGGATCCTTGACGGTCTCGAACCGAGAAAGGAATATCTTGCCCATTTCTCTCCGCCGATCATACTCTCAAGGAGGAATGACGGTGAACCGCCAAGCTTGATTGCTGCGGAGACAGGTGTTTCAGTATCGGCCAGTATCTCTCCATAGACCGGGATGAGATTTCCTTTTAATGAGAGAGACTTAAAGCTTTCTAAATCAGGAAGTAGTATTGACAAAATCAGTCCTTTCGATTAGTATTTTTAGTAACATCGTTCATTATAGCTTATAATCTGTTGACAAGTTAAGGGGCACAAATGCGGGAATAGCTCAGCTGGTAGAGCACAACCTTGCCAAGGTTGGGGTCGCGGGTTCGAACCCCGTTTCCCGCTCCATATTAGCATTTAGCATAGAGTTCGTAGTCAAGAGTTACAAGACTATTTCCTTTTAATCACTCTGAACTCTTTGCTTTGTGCTCATAGCTTTTGGCTATAAACGGCGGCGTACCCAAGTGGCTAAGGGAGAGGTCTGCAAAACCTTTATGCAGCGGTTCAAATCCGCTCGCCGCCTCCAATAAGAAGAGATTCAAGGAGAACCGGTTCCAGTTCTTTCTTTTCAAAATATTCCCTCTCCAAAGTTTCAACATAGAATCTGTCGAGGCCGCTGTTGTTGAGGAAATCTTCCCTCAAACCGATATCTCCGGTCTGAATGATGAGAGGCAGAAGGTGGTTCATATAGAAAGACTCTTTCTTAAGGTCAAAGAATACCTTATCAAATAGCCTCTTGGAGATATCCCCGATAAAACCTTTCGCGGAAAGCTCTCGCGAAATATCTTCCCTTATTTTGTCTCTTGCTTTTTTCGTATCCAGTCCCGGGAAAAGACTGCGCATTCTCTCTTTCAGGGCAGCATGAACATGATGATAAAGCATCTCCTCGTGGCTGATCACTGCCAATTCATTTACCACGTCTCTCAATGAGGAATCTCCCGCAGAGACCTTTTTTATTCCCTTCGCCAGTGTGCTTATTTTCAATTTTCCATAACTGGCGATATATTTGTTGCTTAGCAGTCCGTCTATGAATATCTCATCGTAGAACTTCTTGTCCAATTTGTCGAACTCCCTCTTATTTCCTATCAAGCTTCTTAAGGAGTCCTCCGTAAATGTCATATTCTCCATAAAGGCCAACTGGGTTAACAGGTTACAGACGTTGTCAAACCTGTCAAAATATGTGACTATCGAGGTAAATTCCTCAAAGAGGCTATAATCATTGTTTTCGCGTACGATTTCATCACATGCCCTCACGGTATCCAGGAGTATCTGCTCAAAACCCTTGTCTCCCTGTACAATAGCCATCTGTTTGGCTTTCAGCAATCTAATAATATCTTCATTTATTATATGCTGCTTGAGTGAAGGATCCTTGAAAAAAAGGCTCTGAAGTATGGAGCGGGTCTCCCTGAGATAGTCCGGTTCTTCGGTTTCCTGAATCTTCTCGCCTTTCAGGAGCAGGTCATCAAGAGTCTCGAAAAGGACGCTCGGTATGTTGTTTCTTATTCCAAGAGTGCGCAGCCTCTTGAGCCGCGCATATTCGGAATCCTCGAAAGTCTCGCGAGCGATCGCACTAACAAGAATGTCTCTGTATTCATCGACAACTGGCTTATTATCAGGATGTTTATACATTATATCTATCTTCATCCGTTCCTGCTGGTAAAGATCAATCTCATATCTTGATGCCACATCGCCAATGTAAAGTTCTTCACTGTGAGACAGCATCCTTCCTTTAAAATAAAGATCTCTGAATGCCTTGTAAAATTCCTGATTCCCCCTGTGAATGAGCTTGAATATAAAGACAGTAGAATCCTGCTCATCCAGAGCGGATATGAATTCCTTCAGCAGTTCTGTATCCTGGTATTCATCAATGAGGAGATCTGTTCTCTTTAAAAATTTTCCGACAGCACCGAGAATATGTTTCTGCCTTTTTTTATATTCTCCACTGAAGTCTGACGAGACAAAAAAGTAGTAATTTTTCACGGCATGTCCGTGAAGAAAGATGCGGTAGAATGACTCCTTTCCCTCCGTATCATTTGTGAAAACGACTTTTTCGTCATCATCCAGGAAGGCGCCAAACATTATGAGCCTGTTTGCTATAATCTTTTTCATTAAATCTTTGAAAGGTTTCTCTACGCCGAACATGTATTCGCAGAAACTCCCGCCGGTCCCTTTATAATGGACACCGTCAAGTGACATCGTGAATTCGTTTCCTCTGGAGAAAAATCTTATGCTGGACGGATTTTCTTCGTAAAAATATGTGCTGTACGAGCTGGCTCCGCCGACTAAAGCGAAGTATTCCACGGGACCTGTGCTACCGTGAAACCTCAGATCATGAATCATAAAAAAAATATATCACAGCCCAATAAAATAATCTATGATTCAAACGCCTACGTGACACGTCAGCACAAAGGAATATGAAACATTTATCGCGAATATATATTTGAGATATAGAGCCTGTCTAAAATTTCCATTCTGTCATTGTCCGGCTCGGACAATCCACCCTTCGACAGGCTCAGGGTGACATTGTCATGGTGAGCTTGTAGAACCATGGATGTTATCTACGAGAATGAAAATGGTCTCACTAGAAATAGTAGACTCAGACTTCAGTTCTTTACGGATTCGCACCAGACCCGGGCATTCTGAAACATCCTGAGCCAGGGCGAGGCAACAAGGTCTTTCCCCCATTCCTCAGGCATATAGGCCCATTGCCACTTCAGAAATGTCCTTTCCGGATGAGGCATCATCGCCAAATGCCTTCCATCTGGTGAACAGAGCGCTGTGATACCGTGAGGAGAGCCATTCGGATTAAGAGGATAAGACTCAGTATCTTCTCCATTATCATTGACGAATCTTATGGGTGCGAGATGCTGACTCAAGATATCCTTGCGAATTTTATCGTCCGGGAAATAGAGTCTTCCTTCACCGTGCGCAATCCATATGCCCAGAGCAGACCCTTCCATGCCTTTGAGCATTATGGCCGGACTTGGCAGAATGTGCACTGTCGCAAACCGCGACTCAAACCTGCCCGACCTGTTCTGAATGAACCGTGGCTGAAGCCTGTCAGGGAGCCCTCTCCACGGTACCCATCCAAGAAGTGCCATGAGCTGGCAACCGTTACAGACACCAAGACTGAACGTATAGGGTCTTTCATAGAATCTTTGAAACTGTTCGTATAATCTCTTGTTGAATCTGATAACTCCAGCCCAGCCCTTCGCTGAATCCAAGACATCGGCATAACTGAAGCCACCAACAAAAGCAATGCCCCTGAATTGATCGAGTATTGTTCTGCCTTCAACAAGATCAGTCATCGTGACATCCCACGTCTCAAAGCCAGCCTGAAAAAAAGCTGATGCCATTTCGCGGTCACCGTTGCTGCCTTCGTCACGAATGATGGCAACCTTTGGAATTGTATCATTTAATCCACCTTTTCTCCCTTTTTCAAATCCCTTCTTACCCCCCTTTTCTAAAGAGGGGGTGGGGGGATTTTCTGGAGTAAACGTGAGAACATACTTCGGACCTTGTCTGTCGAAATTCATCTTCCTTTCCTCTTCCACGCATTCCGGGTTTGCCTGAAGTCTGTCGAGCTGATAGCTCGTTTCCTCCCAGATAGCCCGAAGGGCTCTCATATCTTCCTGCAAGACAGATTGGCCATTGATTGATATCATGATTATTTTTTCTTTTGTCGTTTTTCCCATTATTTGATAAGGAATGCCATCAGTCCTGAGATAAGATTTTATTATGTCTTCATGCTCTGGTAAATATTCGATAACCAATCCGAGTTCTTCAGAGAATAAGAGATTAATCAGATTTGATACCTGATGCATGATACCTGATGCATCATGCCTGCATTCTTCATCCTTCATCCTGCATCCTGCATCCTGGATCAGATTAATTTCCAATCCGCAATTTCCTCCAAATGCCATTTCAAGAAGCGTTGTTATCAAGCCGCCGTCGCTTCTATCATGTCCCGAAAGAATGAGGTCCTCTGAGATCAGTCTCTGTACTGCATTAAATGTTCGCTTCAGCAGTTGAGGGTCATCAACATCGGCAGAGTTATCACCGATTTGTCCATACACGTGTGCTAATGCAGTGCCTCCCATCCGGTATTTGCCTTTTCCCAGATCAATATAAAGTAATCTGCTCTCACCAGGTCTTTTTACATCGGGTGTTAAAACCTTTGTAATATCAGGACACGTTACATAAGCAGAGATAACAAGTGACCCCGGCGATTTAACCATCTCTGTCCTGCCTGATAAATCAAATACCTTTGCAGCCATTGATAAACTGTCCTTGCCTCCGTCGATGGCTATTCCTAGTTCAACAAGTACATCTCTCAATGCCACAGCCGCACTGTAAATTCTTGCACCTTCGCCGGGAAGCTTGGCAGCCCACATCCAGTTGCCCGAGCACTTTATATCCTCAAAGGCGCTCACCTTAGCCCATACCAAATTTGTTAGCGCCTCTCCGACGCTCATGCGTGCCATTGCCTCTGGACTTATCAAACCTTTGACGGGTTGTTCACCAATGGCTGTGGCCGAACCTGTGAGGCTGAAATGACTCTGGCTGATCACCGCAACGTCAGATAATGTCAGCTGTAAGGGACCCGTGCATTGCTGCCTGCCAACAAGACCCGTGACCGACCTGTCGACCTTATTGGTAAGAAATCTTTTCGAACCCACGGAAACCAGGCGGAGCACCCTCTCAAGAGCCTTTTTTATAGTGATGTCTCGCGGGAATATCAAAGGTTCAAGTTTTGGTTCTATTCTATCGGTCTTAAAAGTCTTTTGGGGCATCTCTCCCAGAACTTTCGAGAGATCGAGATTGACAGGGGCACTTCCGTCTGTCTCATCGTGAAGAACAATATATCCGTCTCCCGTAATCTGCCCAATGACAGCACACGGAACTTTCTCTCTCCTGCATAGGGAATGAAATTCTTCGATTCTTTCAGGCTGAATCAGCAAAGCATCCTGTTCCTGATATTCTGCTCCCCATATTTCGAGCACCGAAAGAGTATTGTCACCGACCTGGATTTTTCTTATCTCTATCCGTGCCCCGGCAGGATAGATGATCTCTTTAACTACATTACAATTGCCGCCTGCACCCTGATCGTGTATGCTCATGATAGGATTATTCCTTCCCATCTCTACGCAAGCTCTGATTACCCTGTTGACTTTTTGTTCCATCTCAGCATCGCCGCGTTGCACAGCGCTAAAATCAAGCTCGGCAATATTTTCTCCCTGTATCATGCTCGATGCGGCCCCGCCGCCGATACCGATGCGATAGGCCGGGCCGCCGATTTTTACCACAAGCATTCCTTTTTCAGCTTTTCCTTTTTCAAGATGTCTATCATCAATCTGGCCAATGCCACCGGTGAACATGATCGGCTTTACCCACTCCCTTCTCTCGCCGTCCGGCAATCGCAAGCCAAATGATCTTGTGAAACCCTGAATAACAGGTTCACCAAATTTATTTCCATAATCAGATGCACCATTGCTGGCCTCGATTTCAATCTGAAGAGGCGACGCAAGGTTACCTGGATATTCAAAAGAAGTATCTTCCCATGGCAGATCATATCCGGGGATACAGAAATTACCAACGCAGTACGCCGCAGTGCCTGCAACAACCAGGCTTCCTCGTCCGGTTGCGTGAATATCTCTTATTCTCCCGCCCGTGCCTGTTTCAGCTCCCGGGAAAGGTGCCACGCCAGTCGGGAAATTATGCGTTTCAGCGGTGAAGATTATGTGGTAAGTTAGTCTCTCTTCTTTGAATGGCGAAGGCATTCCGGATCTCTCAGGCAAAATTGAAACAACGTGATAGCCCCGTATGGCACTTGAATTGTCTCTGAAAGCTATGATGCTGTTGTTGGGGTTGACCTTCAAAGGATATTTGATTATTTCCATGAGTGTTTGAGGCGTTTCCTTTCCGTCAATAATCAATTTGCCCTTAAAGAACCAGTGTCTTGAATGTTCGCTATTGGATTGACCGAGGTCGAAGCATTCAACATTCGTGGGGTTGCGGCGCAGTTCATTCACAAAAAGGTTATAGTAATAGTCCATATCCCATTCATCAAGGCCCAGACCCATTTCGGTGTTTATCTTTCTGAGTGCATCCTTTCCTTCTTCAATTAAAGGCACAATGTAAACAGGCTCTGGTTTTATTCCTGTTTCAAAGGTGGTGAGTGGTTCAGGATAGGGGCATTCTGTCATATGGTCATGAACGAGGTCCAAAAAATTTTTTAAATGAAAGGGTTCAAGGGGTCGGGGGACCAAGGATTCAAGTGATTGATTTTTGCTGTCGTGAACCCTCGAATCCTTGTCGCCTCGGCGACCCGCTTGTGGCAGGAACCCTCGAATGCTGTCTTCAAATATTAATTTATATCTCCTAGACCTCTCAATCCGTGTAATTCTTGTCAATCCACATGCATGACACACCGACACCGCATTAGTTGACCATGCAGTAGTAAAGTTCATCCTTGGACCAACTTCAACAATTAAGTCACCTCTCATACCTTTAACAAGGTAATCCCACCTTGCGGCCTCTTTAGTTAAGTGCCTCTCTCTTTGCCCCCCTTTGCTAAAGCGCCCCTCCCTTTGCCCCCCTTTGCTAACGGGGGGTGAGGGGGGATTACTGCTTAAAAAACTTTTATCGCCAAAATTCTCGGGCTCGAATGTCTCGGCAAGAAGCCATCGAAGTGTGTTTAACTCCTCATCTGTCAAAGTGTCAGTGACCTCAACATAAAAACAGTATTCTGTTTCTATATCTTTTATGACAGGCAATATGCTCTTCTTGACAGTCGCGAGCAGTTGTTCTTTCCTTGCCTGAGAAAGGGCAGGTTTACGGTAAAAATGCAATAAACTCATCGACTTATTATTTTAACAGAAAGGGGAGATTATCTGTTCTTCATTGATCTTCAATCCGCCATTAAGGCAGATCGATACCGTCAGGATGACAGAATGTTCTACCACCAAGATGATGAAGGGTTTTTGCCTGATTGAGATCGACTTTTAAGTAGCCATCAAAGATGCCTTCTTTAACAGAAGCAGCAACTACCTCTCCTACAAAGATGGTATGGTCACCCGCATCATGATGGGAATAAAGTTTGCATTCGATATTGCCGATGCACTCCTTGATGAGAGGAGCGCCGACCTTCTGGGCTTTTAACCGGGTAAGTTTGCATACCTTGAATTTGTCAGTATCTTTTCCTGAATGTGTCCCGCAACACAGCACCTCTTTAACCATTTCATAATGTGGTATGTTAATGACAAACTCACGGCTTTCCAATATAAGTTTGTGAGAAAATCTCTCATGGCCTATGGAAACAGCTACGAGCACGGGCTTGAAACTCACAGGCATCTGCCATGCCGCAGTCATAACATTAATTTTTTCTCCGAGCTTTGAGGTTATAAGAACAGTCGGCCCATGATTAATCAAGCGGTATGCATTCGTTACAGGGATATTCTTGAATGACATGTTATTCCTTTCCATTGTTCATTCTTTTAAGTATCAACCACCTCTTGCCCTTTCGGTGTTAGTATTCTATTGTTTTGTCTACCGGGTACAATTACATTTTATCTGCTTGTAATCCATCTCGTTTACTCGCTCCACCAATCTCATTTCTTTTCCATTTAGAATTTTGAAATCTTTAAATAGTACCCTCGGCTTTACCGGAGAATATACTGCTTCATTTTCGTGAACAGCATTCGAGTTATTATTGAGTGATAATTTCATTTGGCCTGCTGGAGTGATTTTGCTGATTTCTTTTCAGAATTTTTACCTCCGCTTGTGTTTACTTGAAAATATATGTGATAAAAGCATACTCCCAGAGTGGCTGGCTTATCCTTATTCGATTAAAGATAAGGCAAATGACTTTATTCGAGTAAATTCTTGATCCCTGAGGTTTTGGACTTCTGCTTTAGTGAACTCTACCATCTCATACCTTGCGTCCCTAGAGTCATCCTTAAGTTGCCTGTAATCATAATAGATAGCAGGGTTTTGCTTCAAAACAAATAGGCGATTAAATAATTTATCGAGTTTCCCATATGAAGCAATATTTTCAAATTTATGCATTGATGCTATAGCGCGAATATAGTGCAAAGCAGAATAAAAGATTCCGGTTATTACCCAGTCCAGAAAAGTAGTTGTATCAAAATTAAAAGAATTAAAAAATCTCTCATTATGCTGTGCTTTCTGGAGGTGCTGTTCTTTAGTAGCCACTTTATCATCCTCTGTAAAAGACCAGATAACCTTGTAAGTCATCAGGTATCAGATGTTTTGTTCTCAATTTCTCAAGGCTAACGACATTAAAATCAAATGTAAAAGTTGGGAAGGCATCCATGAGCTCCAATTCTCGATTATAAATATTTCTCCTAACCTGTTTATCTCGTTTTTCGATAAATGTCCATATGCGAATAACTTCCTTTTCCCTTTCATATGTCAAAGCAAATACTTCTTTTATCATCGCAATCTTTTTTGCAAATTCATAAAGTGCATAATTGATAACACTGCCATCTAAAGGAGTTTGGTTAACCACGAACACGACCGTTCCAGCCATTGCTATTGATGGTAAAAATTCTTGTGAAGCTAAACCAAAGGTAACTGCACCTGAGACTGCAACGCATGGCGGACTACCATGCTGAAGAAAAATAGCAGGTGTATTTTGCTTGAATAACGATCCAGTATATACTGTGACTGTCTCCAATTTTGTTTTTTTAAATTATCTCATTTCCTCAACTATGAGGATGAAAGATGCTATTTCTTCAATTCCGTTATAAATCAAACGGAATTCATATTCCCCAGGTGAAGGAAATTCGATTCCTGATAGCATATAGATCCCTTGTGAAATTCCAGGGGTTTTATCAATCATAACGGCGTCGAGAGTGAGCAGAGGCGTTCCATCAGGTCTGATAATGGTTATTCCAATCTCCCCGGTTTCAGGTACGAAACATCTCCAAAAAATACCTAATTGTGGATGACGAACTGGAAAATTTTTACCTTGAATCTTATCAAATATGCCATAAAGATTAGTTTTTCCTTCGGGCCCTGCAACAATAGCATCACAAAGAAGAAATGCTAATAATTTTGGCTTCATAATATTTTTAATCTAAATTATAAAACTATTTTTAATAAGTATACATATATAAAGCTCTATACTCAATCTTCTTGATAATATAATTAAATCTCTTTCTCCACTCCTTTGCCCAAAGTCCAATGCATCTAACCGGTAAACCATCCTCACTTTTTTGGACATTGCATATGCCTTCAGGTGCATTTTTCTTATAATCATTCTTATAATCACAACCACTGCAAATCATTGATTTTATTCTGTTCCTTCAAATACATGTTGCGTTCTGTTTTTATTTATTACCTCGCCATACAGCCTTTTGAATGACTGAAAAACGGTCTTTCTCACCAAAATCTTTGTATAGACTCTCAGTTAAAGAACCTGTTGGATAATTCGTTTTTTCCTGAATTCCGATAAGCTCAGTAACAGCAAACATAAATTCAACTGGAGGCGTATAAGATATTCTATTCGGGTTTTGAAAATTCTCCTTTATATTTCATCATCAGAAATCTCAGCCATCATTTCGGATATTTCGGTCAAAACCCATTTGTAAAGTTCTTCTAACTCTTTATAAAGTCTAAATAGAAATTTC
>JBFLXE010000032.1:0-21972 GCA_040757455.1 Nitrospirota bacterium | reverse complement strand
GATTTTGTAAAATCAGAGCGTGACTCGGTATAAAACTGCAGCGTATTCGTCTTCCATTGGCTCCGATCGACTCCAAAAATCTTTAAAATCCTCATGTATGAAAAATTTATGAATAATGTGGGCTAATATGGCCGAGGTTAAATCTTCTGAGGAAATCTCCCATAGTAGTGGGATGAGGAATATCTCCGTGTCTCCAAATCGTCTTGAAGGCTTCTTCTTCCCTCAGAACAACAAGGTCGTCGAGACAGACTCCTCCAGTTATCATGCTGATCACCAATCCGAGAACAGCCTCGGATTCCCTGTATCCACGCTCACGAGTTTTGACTGTTACCAGACCATCGATCATCTGGGGCAACTCCAGTTTACGGATGAATTCATCTATGAGAAGGCCGCTGCCGCCTCCGTAACTGATAAGGGTAGCATCTTCTTCAAGGATGATCTTGACTCTTTTTGCGGTATTTACCTTTTTGATCTTCTTCATCTTCACCCTCCAGGTGATCAAGATGAAGATAGTTTACATGATATGCAAAACCTTGTGTATGGCTGATTTGAGCGATATTAGGCATATCTTAATGAGTCGTTATCGCTGGATTTGGGTAATTATATATTACGGGGTATATATCCAGTGCTTTGATCGCCAGTTCAGCCCATCAATATTTGATATTTCCGCAGCAGAAGAGCCAAAATAACACATGAACTTTGACGAGATACTCGCTTTGAGGAAGGCTTTCAGATCGGTGAAAGAACGTCAGAACAAGAATATTCCCGCCGGTTTTGATGAAAAGAAGAAAAAACTGAAGGCTGTGAGGGAGTCCTCTGTCGGAAATGAAGAGCTTCTGAACAAGGCTGTCGAGAAATTAGAAAAAAACGGTATCAGGGTTTTTCCCGCGAGAGACGCGGAAGAAGCTATCGCCAGCATTCTTCGAGAGATAGGAAGTGAGAAACTCGTTGTGAAATCGAAATCAAACGTTACAAAAGAGATCGAACTCGGAGCAGCTTTAGAATCAGACGGGATCGAGGTCATCGAAACAGATATTGGAGACCGCATTCTTCAGGTGCTGAGGTGCAAACCCTCACATCCCACTGGTCCGGCGGCACATCTGTCCGCGAAACAGATCGCTGAAGGGCTCTCCAAATTCTATGGTAGAAAAATCAGTGAAAATCCTGATGAGATTGTGAGCTTTGTTAAGGACGAGATAAAAACCTATATAGAGAAATCACGTGTCGGAATCACAGGTGCAAATGCGATCACGGCTGAGGAAGGCTCGATAGTTCTCGCCCATAACGAGGGGAATATTTATCAAGTCATGCGTAGGAGAAAACAGATAGTCGTTACGGGCGTCGATAAGGTCTATCCGAATTTAGAAGATGCGATAAACATGCTGAAAATAATCTGCTTCAATGCAACAGGTTCTTTAATCCCTTCTTTTGTGGAGATAATCAGCGGCATGAGCAAAACGGCTGATGTCGAAAAGAGATTCTTTAAAGGAGTTCATTCTCCGGAGGAGGTGGTCTTAATTCTTCTCGACAACAGAAGGAGAGAAATCATCAATAAAGGATTCAGAGAGATTCTTTATTGTATCGACTGCGGCAACTGTCTCCTGCATTGTCCGATGTACAACACTGTCGGGAATTATTTTGCCTCGGGCAAGAATCTTGGCGGCAAGGGATTGGCATACAGCTATTTATCGGATGAAGAAATCAGGAAGAAGCTTGAACTCTGTCTGACCTGTGGGCGTTGCATGAAAAGTTGCCCCCTCGGAATAGATGTGCCCTCGATTGTCAGAAAGTTGAGGGGGGATAAACTACCTGCCGAAATCTATTACTTTCTAAAATCCCATCTATTGTGGCTCTTTTATAGCATAAGATTAAAACTCCATTGATTACGAAAAATTTCTTGACAGCAGATTTAAATATTACTTAAATTACAAGCAAAGCATTAGGTAGCCGTTTGCCGATAATGAAGATATCTTCCGGCATAAAAGACCTCGATAACCTCATTGATTCTCTTTACATAGGGGATAATGTGGTCTGGGAGGTTGAGGCTGGAACTTCGTATGGTGCTTTTGTTCGGAATTTTGTCGTTGAGCAGTCCTCCTCAAAAGAACAGCACGTCATTTATGTAAGTTTCAATCATTCTCCTTATAGTATTTTTCAACAACTCGGAGAACTCCAAGCGAAGGAGAACTTTATCCTCTTCGATTGTTTCACATCCGGAAAGGGCAAGAATGACAGGGCTTTCATGAAATTTTATGAGAATTCAACGAACTCCGCAGTTATAAGAGTAGAAAAGCCGGCTGATATAGAGCATTTTACAAGAGTACTCAATTCTATCGAAGATACTTTTTCTCTGGGAAAAAGATACATATTCGACAGTCTTACGGGAATGCAGGATTTGTGGGGAAGCGAAGACAGCACGTATAAGTTTTTCACTTACATGTGTCCCCGCCTTTACGACCTCGGAACTGTGGCCTACTGGATATTAGAGAAAGAAGCTCATAGCCAGGCGTTTAAAGCGAATCTCAGGCATATAACCCAGGTCGTGCTCGATCTCTATAAAAGAAAAGATAAATTGTATATGAAGGCATTGAAGCTTGACGGCCTGGCCGTTCGAACAGGGTGGCATTCAAACCCCATTCTTTCGAAATAGATGGCAATAAGGTGATTTCGATCTCAGCCAGAAAGAAAGAAGTTGCGCCCGACATGGGCACGAAGATCAAAGAATTGCGAACAAGAATCGGTATTAGCCAGAAGGAGCTTGCCGACAAGGTAGATCTCACGCCCAGCTTTATATCCCAGCTTGAAAACAATCAAATAAGTCCCTCCTTGAATTCCTTCATTCAGATATGCAATGCCCTTGGCGTAGCGCCGGCAGCAATATTGGGAGAAAAAAGTGCGGAGGATGCGGAGTGGCTTATCAGAAAAGAAATGGTACTTTCCACGCCGGTGACGAATAGAGATGACTTGAAGGAATTCATGATCGTCAAGAATGGGAATATGTTGGGAAGACTGATTTTTATTGAGCCATATTCGGACATAAGAGGGCAAATGATTCCTGAAGAAGGGCAGAAACTGATATATGTCTTAAGAGGGAATCTCACGGTCATAATCAATGATAGACAGAAAACCTTGGGAGCGGGGGATTCAATTTATCTGAAAGACGAGATTCCGTCTTTATGGAAGAATCAAGGAGGTGATAAAGCGGAACTTTTGCTGCTATGTACATAAGAATTCAAATCATTAACAAAAAAAATTTGAAGTAAAGAGTCATAGATTTTTTTGTCTCTTCGCGTCAGAAATACTCAATACTGCGTCGAAGAAATAAAAGAATACTAAACATCTAAATAGAAGGAGGGCAAGATGAGTCTAAGCAAACCGAATGCAAGTGCTGCAACCGTCACAACAACAAGAGTGCCAGCCTCACCAATCTCTGGCTTATGCGTCAATTGTGTTGACGGATGCCCGGGCTACTGCGAGGTCGGCAGATCCGCTCTGAGAGGAAGGGAGGTTATTTATCCGCAGCCCTTTGGAAAAGTCATTTCGGGGTCAGAAAAGGATTACCCCGTTGATTACTCTCATTTTAACATTCACGGCACGTGTGTGGGTGCTATCGGCTGTGAAGCTGATTCGGACAAAGCGACGTTTCCTGCCGTTACTGTCGAAACAGAGATCAACGGAAACGGAACCAGGATACCCATGAGGGTACCTTTCTTCACTGGTGCTCTCGGTTCCACTGAGATTGCGAGGGTGAACTGGGAGGGAACGGCTGTCGGTGCGGCAATAAGCGGCTCCATTCTCGTATGCGGTGAGAATGTTTGTGGTATGGATCCACAAGCAGAAATTCGTAATGGAAAAATTATACATTCACCCGAACTGGCAAGACGAGTGAAGATATATAAGGACTGGTATGAAGGCTATGGGACGATGCTTGTACAGCTCAATGTGGAGGACACCCGCCTTGGCGTTGCCGAGTATGCTATCGGGCAACTGGGCGTTGAAGGCATCGAACTTAAGTGGGGACAGGGGGCCAAGTGCATAGGTGGAGAAGTGAAGCTGCCAACCATTGAGAGAGCATTACAGCTAAAACAACGAGGCTATATTGTTCTGCCTGATCCGGAAAATCCGGTCATCCAGGAAAGCCATAAGCTTGGTGGCATAGCCGAATTTGAGAGACATTCGCGTCTCGGCATGGTCGATGAAGAACCGTTCTTAAGAGAGGTCGAGAGAGTAAGAAAAATTGGCGCCAAATACGTTACCCTCAAGACTGGCGCTTATAGGCCTGTAGATCTGGCGAGAGCCGTGAAGTTCGCTTCAGCTGCGAAGATAGATCTGCTGACTGTTGATGGAGCCGGTGGCGGGACGGGAATGAGCCCGTGGCGCATGATGAACGAATGGGGAATTCCCACAGTCTATCTTGAAAGCCTCCTGTACCAATATCTGAAGAGACTTAAGGAAAAAGGTGAATTTATTCCATCCGTTGCCATAGCAGGCGGTATTGTCCTGGAGGATCAGATTTTTAAGGCTATCGCATTGGGGGCTCCATTTGTGAAGGCTGTGTGCATGGGACGTTCAACTCTGACCGCCGGGATGGTGGGCAAAAATCAGGGTCAGCATATAGAAGATGCTTTTGGAAAAGGTAAAGAATATGAAGATGCGCTTCTCCGTACCTTTGCGGGGGCAGCGCAGCTTAAAGAGAAGTATGGCAAAGATTTTAGGAATATACCGTCGGCTGCCATTGCAGTATACACCTACTATGACCGGCTCGCGGTCGGATTAAGACAGTTGATGGCAGGGGCCCGCAAATTCGCGCTTCAGTACATAGACAGGGATGATCTGATGGCTCTAACACGAGAGGCGACGGATGTTTCCGGCATTACCTATATAATGGATGCGGATATGAAAGAAGTCGAAAATATCTTAGGATAAGGAGGGGAAAGATGCTGAATTTAATTTGCTACAAATACTGTCCGTCACCTTTCTGCGAGGCGAGTTGCCCGACGGGAGCGATAACCATCTCTGCAAA
This sequence comes from Nitrospirota bacterium, assembly GCA_040757455.1. Lineage (GTDB taxonomy): Bacteria > Nitrospirota > Thermodesulfovibrionia > Thermodesulfovibrionales > SM23-35 > Kmv42. The sequence goes on along the minus strand of JBFLXE010000032.1, from coordinate 16,949 downwards.
GGATGGAAATATTTATGTTGACACAGACAAATGTAACAGATGCGGCATCTGCCGCGGGATGTGCGTGACGTTGAGTTTCGACCGTAATTTAGAGAGCAAAAGACCATGGATCCGTGAGGACTTCGCGAGAATCAGATAGAGAACAAAAATGGAGGAAATAGTTCTGGAAGAGATACTGGCCTCGTACAGAGGTGAACGCGCCGAACTGGTGCCGATACTTCAGGAAGTTCAGGACAGTCTCGGATATCTGCCGGAAAAGGTGATGCTCGATATAGCACGGTTCATCGGTGTTCCTGAAAGCCATGTTTATTCTGTTGCCTCTTTTTATGCCCAGTTCAGACTTTTACCTTTGGGTAAAAAACGCGTCACCATATGCAGGGGCACTGCATGTCATATTCGTGGCGCACCACAAATTCTGAATGAAATCGAAGAAATAATAGGAATAAAAGAGGGGGAAACAACGCTTGATCTAGAGTATACCCTTGAAAGTGTGGCCTGTTTTGGTTGTTGTGCCCTTGCGCCATGCATAAGGATTAACAGGAGTGTTTACGGCGAGCTGAATTTAGAGAAAGTAAAAGAACTCATCTTGACCTTAAATGAGGAAGAAGAAGATGTCCGATAGCCGACATGTCGTTCTCGTTGGTCTTGGAACATGTGGAATATCTGTCGGTGCTGAACAAGTTTTTTTATCCTTGGAAAAAGAAGTGGCCAGACTGAATCTCGGAGATTCTATTCAAATTAAACGCGCTGGTTGTCAGGGCTTCTGTCAGCAGGAGCCAATAGTTGTTGTTGAGCCGGAAGGTCTCTTTTACACTAAGGTCAGCCCGGATGATGCAACTGAGGTTATTCAATCGATTCTTGATAAAGGAAGGCCCCTGGAGAGACTTTTTTATAGAGATCCGGCTAATGATAGTCCAATCCCCTTCTATCGGGATATACCCTTCTACAAAAAGCAAGAGCATAATATATTGAAAAATTGTGGGAAGATCGATCCTGAAAATATAGAAGATTATCTTGCTGTCGGCGGATATAAGGCGTTGCAGAGAGCGCTTTTTGAAATGACCCCTGATGAAGTCATATTCGAGATTAAACGTTCAGGGATAAGAGGACTCGGTGGCGCAGGATTTCCGACAGGAATCAAATGGGAGGCATGCAGGAATGCCTCTGGAGATGAGAGATATGTTATCTGCAATGCTGACGAAGGAGATCCCGGAGCATTCCAGGACCGTTCTGTTCTCGAAGGAAACCCCCACTCAGTTCTGGAAGGCATGATTATCGCTGCTTATGCAATTGATGCCAGTAGATGCATCATCTATGTAAGGGCAGAATATCCTCTGGCAGTGAAACGTTTAAAAATTGCGATTGAGCAGGCAAGACATAGTGGTTTTATTGGAAGAAATATATTTGGCAGTGATTTTAGTGTTGACATGGAGATATTTCAGGGAGCAGGCGCTTTTGTTTGTGGTGAATCTACTGCGCTGGTCCGGTCGATCGAGGGAAAAAGAGGAAGACCTAAACCACTTCCACGAGCCCGAACATCAGAGATAGGGCTCTGGAATAAGCCTACGCTTTTGAATAATGTTAAAACCTTCGCCAATATTCCACTTATTATTTTTCATGGCGCGGGGTGGTTTGCAAGTAAAGGAACAGATCAAAGTAAAGGAACTGCTGTATTCTCACTGACCGGCAAAGTAGTGAATTGTGGCCTTATAGAAGTGCCTATGGGGATTACTCTCAGAAAGATTATTTATGACATCGGAGGCGGAGTACCCCGAGATAAGGCATTTAAAGCAGTCCAGACAGGTGGACCATCAGGCGGTTGTCTCCCTGAAAGTATGCTGGACATGACTGTTGATTTTGACTCTCTTAAGAAGGCCGGCTCTATTATGGGGTCAGGAGGGATGGTTGTGATGGACGAAGATACCTGTATGGTTGATGTTGCGCGCTATTTTCTCGATTTCAACCAGAGGGAATCCTGTGGACAATGTATTCCCTGCCGGCTCGGAACGAGACAGATGTTCCAGATTTTGGATGATATCACAAAAGGCAAGGGTAGGGTCGGAGATATTGAGTTTCTTTTAGAATTGAGCGGAGCAATAAGGAAGAGTTCTATATGCGGACTCGGAAAGACTGTTCCGAATCCGGTGCTGACCACCATCCGCTACTTTAGAGACGAATATGAGGCTCACATATCTGAAAAACGCTGTCCTGCAGGGGTTTGTAAGTTATGAGAGTTAAAAAAGGCTTTATAAAATGCAAACAGTTTCTATAAAAATGGATGGTCAGGATTTTGCGGTTCCAAAAGGTACCACAATCCTTGAAGCGGCATTGGCGAACAGGATCTATATCCCCCATCTATGCTATCACCCTGATCTAAAGCCCGCTGGAAGCTGTCGCGTCTGTCTCGTGGAAATCGAAAACGGACAACTCGTGACGTCCTGTCGAACACCGGTGAATGACGGAATGGTGATAAAGACAAAAAGTCCTGACCTTGATAAAGTGCGGCGTCCGATTGTTGAAATGATCATTGCCAGCCATCATATGGATTGCAAGAATTGCGCTAAGAAAGGGAAGTGTGAATTACAGAGAATCAGGGCGTTCATGAAAATAGATAAAAAGAATGTGGAGCGCCTGAGGCAGCCCCGATATGAACTGCCCCTTGATGAATCGAATCCATTTTTTGTCAGAGATCACAACAAATGCGTGCTTTGCGGCATCTGCGTGCGGACGTGTCAGGAAGTAACGGGTTTGAGCGCTGTTGACTTCGCAGGCAGAGGAAATGACACGAAGATCGCTACCTTCGGCGATAAACCAATAGCTGATTCAAGATGCATTTCGTGTGGAGAATGTGTCATCCGGTGTCCGGTCGGTGCGTTAGTTTTCAGGAATGTCCGGCGTCCAGCTTCTGAAATAAAGACCATTTGTCCTTATTGTGGAGTCGGATGCGGTATTTTATTGGGTATCCGCGATGATGAGATTGTAAGCATTAAGGAAAACCGCGAAGACCCGGTAAATGAAGGGCTTTTATGCATGAAAGGTCGTTTCGGCTTGAGTTTTGTTCACTCTCCTAATAGACTTAAATCTCCGATGATAAAGAAGGGAGGTTCATTTGTAGAAGTCGCCTGGACGGAAGCGCTAAAATTGGCAGCCGGCAGATTAAAGCAGTTTCGAGAAGGAGAATTTGCATTAATAGCATCGACAAAGTGTACGAATGAAGATAATTATGTCGCTCAGAAATTTGCGCGTCTTGTCATGGGAAGTAACAACATTGATACTCCTGCGAGACTTTCAGATGCGCCCTCTATATATTCATTCCTTGAGGTTACCGGAGGAAACCGCGCGGAATTCGGCCCTATTCTGCCACATGCAACAGAGGCAGCGTCAAAAAATGAAAATGGATTTTCAGAAATTTATAATGCCTCCTGCATTCTGATTGTGGGAGCAGACCCTGCAAATTCTCACCCTGTAATGGGTTTTAAACTGAAAAAAGCGTGGCAAAGAGGCGCAAGGCTGCTTGTGGTGAGTCCAAAGGAGATTGACCTTTGCCGCCATGCTGATATATGGCTTCAACCCTATCCAGGCACCGAACCTGCCCTTCTTACGGGTTTGGCCGGTGTAATTGTGGGTGAAGGTTTATTGGACAATTTCTTTATAAGCAGGAGATGCGATAATTTTGATGAATTCAAAGAATCTCTTGAAGACTTCATATTAGGCAGGGTGGAGAGAATTACGGGGGTGCCGAAAGATCTGATTGCTGAAGCAGCGAGGATTTATGCTGCATGCAAGCCGGCGGTTACGGTCTGGTCTGAAGAACTTACCCGTTATGCTCATGGCAGGGACAGCGTCCTTGCTATTCTCAATCTCTCTATGATTACAGGCAATATCGAAGAGGGATCAGGTCGTTTAATTCCTCTTTTTACTGAGAATAATACTCTCGGGGCTTTCTATATGGGCTGCCTGCCTGACTTATATCCGGGTTATCAGCCGGTGATTTCGACGGAAGTAAGAAGGAGATTAGAATACTTGTGGGGCGATACCCTCGCGGCGGAACCCGGTTTGCCGCTGATGGATATATTAGAGGCCACTTATAACGAAAGAATTAAGATTCTTTATATAGTGGGTTCTGATCTTGTAAACATATCGCAGCCCAAAAAAATAAAGTCCGCTTTAAGCAAGGCAGAGTTTGTTGTCTTTCAAGACATTTTCTTCAACGAGGCAGCTAAATTTGCAGATGTCATTCTTCCAGCGGCAAGCTTTGCTGAAAAGGATGGCACATTCACCAATTCGGAGGGCCGTATTCGGTTGGTAGGAAAGGCGCTGGAACCTGCTGCAAATTCGATGGCTGACTGGCAGATACTATGTGATCTTGCGAAGATGCTCGGAAAGAAGGGCTTTGATTTCAATTGCTCCGGAGATATTTTTTCAGAAATATTATCTGTACTGTCAAAGAAAAGCAGTGAAATAAGTACCTTACAGGCCAGATTCAGGCTAATGCCTCTTCAATATAACCCTCCGGCAGAGAGATCTGACGTCGATTTTCCGTTGATATTAGTCAGGGGAAAAGATGTTTATTCGAATGGTATCCTGAGCCAGAACGTCGAAGGTTTCACTCTTTTGAGGAAGAAAGACTTTATCTGCATGAATCCGAAGGATGCATTAGATTATGAAATCAAAGAAGGAGAAAAAGTCAGAGTTATCTCCCGGTGGGGAGAGATGAAAGGCACAGCAAAATTGACGAGCTCGACACCACCAGGCGTGTTGAGCACGGCGGCAGCGTTCAATCAGCTTATTAATCCCGACGTTGACCCGGTATCCAAATCGCTGGAGACACAGATGTGTGCGGTGAGGGTTGAGCCTCTGTGAGAGATCCGTGATGAATAAGACGATGCTGGCAATTCTGAAGGTTCTCGAAAAAAATCAGGACAGGATACTCGGCTCACGGGAGATTTCCCGGCAATTGAAACTACACGGGGTGGAACTTACGGAGAGAACTGTGCGATATCATCTCAGGATACTCGACGAGAGAGGATTCACACGCGTTTTTGGCAAAGAAGGAAGGCAGATTACGCAGAGAGGGAAAGAGGAACTCTCTCATGCCCTCGTTTCAGAAAAAGTCGGCTTCATTATCAGCAAAATTGAAACTCTCTCTTATCTCACAAATTTTAATCTGGACACGATGGCAGGCGACATAATACTCAATGTATCTTTTTTCCCGGAGGAGAAACTGAGGGAAGCTCTCAAGATAATGAAGCCTGTTTTCCAATCACACTATATTATGTCTGATAAAGTCGCACTGCGTGGAAGCGGTGAAAGGGTTGGGGACATTACAGTCCCCGAAGGACGAACGGGTTTTGGTACTGTCTGCAGCGTAACGATAAACGGCATATTCCTTAAGGCGGGAATACCGGTGACGTCGAAATTCGGCGGTGTACTTCAGGTAGATTCTGACCCGGCTAGATTCACATCACTGATCAGCTACGATGGCTCGTCGCTAGACCCCCTCGAGATATTTATTAAGAGTAAGATGACGGATGTCCTGGGCGCTGTAAAGAAAAACTCCGGAAAGATACTCGCGAGTTTCCGGGAAATTCCTGTTGTGAGCATTGAAAAGGCAAATGAGCTTGGTAAGACCATGCGAGAAAAAGGCATAGGTGGCATATTACTTTTCGGGAGTCCGAACCAGCCCCTGCTTGAGATGCCAGTGGGCATGGACAAAGCAGGCATGGTAATTGTTGGCGGACTGAATCCAGTTGCAGCCCTGGAAGAAGCAGGAATACCAACCACAAGCAAGGCAATGTCAACCCTGTACAGATACTCCGAACTTGTAGCGTTTAAAGATCTTCTCTGAGACTCCACTTCACTGCTGTCCATAATACTTGAAATATGGCTGGATGCCGAAGAAACACAATGACGACACCTTTTAAAATCAATCCTCGTTATTCTTGCACATAAACAGGGGTGTTATCCTGATTCATCTATTAACAAAATGAGGTTTGCCATACAAATATCTTGTCGATTCATTGTGTTTATGAGGTATTCAGCCATATCAATTTTCTCATTTTGACAAGTCTGATTTCACTTCATATCTCACTCCGGCCGTGTGATACCGTGTTGAATAGCGAATTTAACGAGCCCGGGTATGTCGTTAATACCGAGCTTCCGCATAAGCCGGCTTCGATATGTCTCGACAGTCTTAGGCGACAACGAAAGGGCAACCGAAATCTCGGCACTGGACTTGCCTTCTACGACCAACTGCAAGACCTCTCTCTCTCGACGACTGATAGTTTCGAGGGGGCTTTTTAGGCCGGAGGCGAGGCGCTGGCTTATATAATTTTCTACCATAATTTCGTCGATCTTTTTAGATAGATAGCGAAGGCCGGCATTCACAGTGCGAACAGCATTGATTACCTCCCCACCCGCTGATTCCTTCAGGACGTAACCGCATGCCCCTGCCTGCAATGCCTGGTATATATGCTCCGTCGTCGCGTACATAGATAGAATGATGACATGTGTCCCGGGACAGGCTTTCCTGATCTGACGCGTCACTTCTACGCCATCGAGTCCCGGCATGGCGATGTCCACTATGAGCACGTGGGGACAGAGTTTCGCGACTTCCTTCACCGCTTGTCGCCCGTTGGCAGCATGCCCTACAACTCTTATGTCCGGCTGTGATTCGAGAAGAAGATGCAATCCATCGCGCACAACAGCGTGATCGTCAGCAATAAATGTGGTTATTAGTGTTTGGCCGTGATTATTGTTATGGTTAGCCATAGATACATGAGATACATGTGAGAAAGGATATCTCGTTGTCCACTCCCCGTCAGACCTCCAATTGACTGAAAACTTCGGGTAATCTCTGCGGTTTACCCTTTCTGTCTATACAGGCGATTTTCACGTTCGCTTCCACAATAGGCATGGCCCCCCTTAAAATCTTATGTCTTAAAGTGATCGTTGCATTCGTCATCCCTGCTACGTTCGTCGTCACATCTATTATATCGCCAAGGCGGGCCGGCTTTTTGTAGTTTATGTCCACATGGATGACAACAAAAAAATAACCTTTATCATGGTATTCTGCAACATTTATGTGACGATCGAGAAAGAACTCGGTTCTCGCGCGCTCCAGATATTTAAGGTAATTCGCATAATAAACGACGCCGCCTGCGTCTGTGTCTTCATAGTATATTTTTATTTTCAGTGTATGTTCTATTTTCCCCTCTCCATATACTCCAAATTTGAACAGCCCTTAATATCTCGATTTCAATATGATATATGTTGCGCCCAGGCCGCCATCACAATCTTTCGCAGTGGAATAAGCGAGAATCCATTTTCTGAAGCGTCCACAAAGCCATTTTTTCAATGCCTCTTTCAAAACCGGTCCTTTTGCAGATCTCAAACCTCTTCCATGTATCACTTTTATACAGAATAATCGCTTTCTGATAGCTTCACTGAAAAATGTATTCAGAGCCTGCTCGGCCTCATCCACGGTCATACCGTGCAAGTCAATAAAGTCCTGTACAGAGAAATGGCCCTCATGCAATCTTTGAGTGATATCTTTCCTGATATGTGGGCTTACCCATTCAATATACTCTCCGGTGTCGGATAATTTAATCTTTCTTTTACCCTGAATGATCTGTCGCAACATCTCTGGCGAGTCATCAACAGGCGCGGTTTTCTGTATGATCCGGGCAGGCTTCTTGAGAGGCAATTCCCTGAACTCTTTTATCTCCCTTACATCTGCCATGGCATCACGGAATATTTCTTCGTCAGATTTCACTCTGGCAGGTACAGTATTTGAGGGCGCCTTTTCATTCTCAAAGACCTTTTTCAACTCTTTGAAGGATGTAAGCAGATACCGGGATGTTTTCATATCCGTAATTTTTTGTTAATGCCCGAAATAAATTATATCCTTATTTACACGATATTACCAAAAATCCCTTCTTTTCATTAATATAATAGTGTTTCTTATATAAAGGGGAAAATTGAAATCTGAAATATCAGCCTATTTGGGCGTATTCCGAAGTCGGCGAATTGCAGTCGTCACATTCCTTGGTTTTTCATCAGGACTTCCTCTTGCCCTTACAAGCAGCACCTTACAGGCATGGATTACGGTTGCCGGCATAGACTTGCATACGATAGGAATATTTACCCTCGTCGGCCTCCCCTATACAGTCAAATTTCTCTGGTCGCCGCTCATGGATCGTTTTGTACCTCCACGCTTCGGAAGACGACGCGGCTGGATAATTATTGCTCAGATGGGCCTGATTCTCGGAATTTCGGCAATGGCCTTTAGCTCGCCGGAAGAGGCACCGTGGCTTCTGGCAGCACTGGCCTTGACAATTGCTTTTACTTCTGCCTCACAGGACATTGTGATCGATGCTTACCGGACAGATATACTGTACGAAAAGGAACGTGGTGCCGGTGCTGCCGTCTTTGTCATGGGATATCGCATCGCCTTGCTGGTATCCGGCGCACTCGCTCTTATTCTTTCTGAGCAAATAGGCTGGCGTCAGACTTATTTGATGATGGCGGCTCTGATCGGGATAGGAATAATATCGACACTTCTCGGCAAGGAGCCTGATACGAAAATAGTTCCTCCTCGCAGCCTTAGAGAGGCGGTTTTGGGACCTGTCAAGGACTACTTCTCAAGAAAATCAGCCTTGCTGTTGCTGATTTTAATAGTGTTGTACAAATTAGGTGACGCGTATGCCGGCGCACTGACCACTGCTTTTCTTATCAGAGGAATGGGCTTTTCAGTGAGCGATGTCGGAACGATAAATAAGGGCCTCGGGTTTGTGTCCTTAATCCTGGGTGCAGTCTCGGGAGGCTCTCTGATGGTTAGGCTGAAACTTTACTGGTCTCTGCTTTTGTTTGGATTTCTGCAGGCCGTCTCAAACCTTTCATTCATGGCACTTGCTATGACAGGAAAGAGTTATGGAATGCTGATTTTCGCCGTCGCCTTTGAGAACTTTACGGGGGGAATGGGCACGGCTGCTTTCGTGTCCCTTCTTATGGCGATGTGCAATCAACGATATACGGCTACCCAATATGCTTTATTGTCCTCAATAGCGGCCCTGGGCCGGATATTCATCTCACCATCATCTGGCTTTGTCGTAGAGTGGATCGGCTGGGGCAATTTCTTTTTTATCACCTTCATTACCGCTCTGCCCGGGCTATGGCTATTATGGAAATTGCGGAGTGAGATCTCCGGCCTGGCCAGTAAGAATGGCGTATCTGTCTGATACATTTATGAATTAAATGAATTAACCTTCATGCGGCCCCTTTGGCCTCAGAACGACGATTCCTGGTTTGTCCGCTATGTATGTCATGAAATTCTGATCGATGACTTTAAATTCTTTTGAAGAGGCATGCCTCAAATAAACTTCATCTATACTCCTGATGATGATCCCTACATGAGTAACATCGAGACCTTCTGACATGGCGTATATTCCGACATAATCACCTGTGCGCAGTTTATCAAGAACCGGCTGATCAATTGCTCCGGACGGCAAGTACACAATTTCCCTCTTTTTGGGCGGTATACCCTGTATGAAGCTTGTAGCGCCAGCTTTTTGATTGAGATACTTCTGAATTCTCATAATCCTGTGACCACCAATTTCCACGGTAATATCCGAGACAAAATTTAGATTATTCTCTTTCCAATCCGTGAAGAAATGATTTCTGTTTTTAAAGGAAACGTTGCCTGATTTGTATCTGATCCTCCTTAAATTTTTTTTGAATTCAGTGAAAGAATGTGATAATCTCATGGCCTCCACATAATCGAGAAACGTGAAACAGTCAACGCCCTTTAGATTGATAATAAGAACCTCTGGTGTTTTTATATCTCCAATCAGAGTTGATTCCTGATAGGGTAAATTGAGGAACCCTCCAGAAAGGAAATCGATTCTTGTTCCGGCGTCTTCGATTTCAGAAGCTTGCCGAATGAGATGATCCATCTCATCGATTGAGAAATCTCCCATTGTAATCAGGGTTTGTTCTTTCCCCTCTCTCATTTTGTTGTGTTATCATAGCAAAAAAATGGCCATTGCCCAAGCAGGCTGGTTTGAAAAATGTTGCAAATGAAGCCTGATGAAGATTGACGAAACGGCATTAGCAGAAGAATGGAAATCATAGACATACATACTCACGGAATAAGGGGATACGATACAACGTCGACTGACGATGAAGACATTGTTAGAATCGCCGAAGCACATGCAGACTCGGGCGTCTCCGAGATCCTTGCAGCCATTTATCCCTCTACCATCAGGACTATGAGAAAAAATATGGAGACAGTCAGCAGGGCAATGAAGAAAACACCGCGAATTGCCGGACTTTATCTTGAAGGTCCGTTCTTGAATCCTTCAAAATGCGGCGCCCTGGAGGCAGCGTCTTTTGCCGAACCGGACGTATTCACCTTTCAAGAACTTATCGACGGATTTGAGGATAGAGTGAGGGTCATCACTGTTGCACCTGAAATGAAGGGATCTCTGACACTCATCAGGAAGATAGCTGATATGGGCATCATCGTCAGCATGGGGCATTCTGAAGCCTCATATGCTGAAACGGAAGCAGGATTTAATGCAGGCGCGAGAGGGATTACCCATATATTTAATGCAATGCGCGGGTTCCATCACAGGGAGCCCGGAATCGCAGGATTCGGCCTTCTGAACCCCGACGTCTATATCGAGGTGATCGCAGACCCCTATCATCTCAATATAAGAACACTTGAACTCATCTTCAGAGTGAAAAGACCGGACAGAGTTATAATAGTGTCCGATACCGTAAAGGAGTCGAAGACATCTTCAAAACATAGTGCGGTTATGGATTCGTACGGTGCACTTTCTGGCGGATGCATGACCATTGTTGAGTCGTCCGAAAGGCTTGTGAGATTAGGTTTTGATAAGAATTTGGTTACGAAATCCATATCGGAGAATCCCCGAAATTACCTATCATCAACATAAAGGAGGAAGTAAGAGATGCCGGGCAAGGTGATCATTTATGGCAAAGCTGGTTGACCGTTTACCGAAAAGGCCAGGTCGGACTATGGAGAGAAGGCAGTTTATTTCGACGTAAAGATTGACAGTTCTAAACTGGAGGAAATGCTTAAATATTCAAACGGAGTGCGCAAAGTGCCAGTGATTGTTGAAAAGGGGAATGTGGCGATCGGCTACGGGGGAGCCTGAGGCGTGTGATCTCCGGTAGTTATCGGATAGGTCAAAGTAATATCTTAAATGAACCTACTATGAAGATTCCACCATAGAAAAGCATTGCCGCGCCGCAGAGAAGACTGACTTTTGCGTAGATGCGGGCTCCTAACATCTTGATCCCTTTGAAAGAAGTCAGGGAAAGGAAACTGTACCAAAGTAGGTCGCAGAACCAATGGGCTATTGCGAAGAGAAACAGGCCTGATGTGCCGAATCTGGCTGCACTGAAGACGAGCCCGGCGCCCACTGTCCCCCACCAGAGCAAGAAATAGGGATTACCTATACTTAGGATAATCCCTGAAAAGAAAGAAGATGGGGTTTTTCGGACTTCTATATTTTCTGCATTCTTTTTAACTCGCAAGAGGTTTTTCCCCATGAAAAGAAGATAGATGCCACCTGCAATCCCGATGAAGATGCGAATGCCGTCTAACTGTAATATGCTTCCTGCGCCAAGAGAAATAATGAATATGAGAGGCATTTCGACTACGCCATGACCAAGAGCAATGAATATCCCCGTAAGTCCAGATATCGATCCCTGTTGTATTGCTGCCGCAGTCATGGGACCGGGGGAGAGTACTCCGGACAAGGATATTATTACCGCCGATAGGAGAAATACCAAAAAATTTTGTTCCATAAGATATTATATCAGCGATTGAGTTGCAGACGTTGAACGAAATTTCCAACCGGCAGGGACTTGATTTACTTTGCAAAAGGGATGAATGTATATTAGTCTTAGTTGTTTTAAAAAATGAGAATTCTTGGGATCGAGACATCAACGCTTCTGGGAGGCGTTTCCCTTGTTGACGGTTCATCCGGATTGCTGGCAGAGGTGAGGCTCAACATCAAAACAACCCACTCTGAAAGGCTTATGACTCTGGTGGATCACATATTCAAAGAAACAGGCCTTAAGATTTCCGACATGGATGCATTCGCAGTTGCCATCGGGCCTGGTTCATTCACCGGGCTGAGAATCGGATTGAGTACGGTGAAAGGTTTTGCCTACGTGACAGGCAGACCTATAGTTGCGGTACCCACACTCGAAGCGCTGGCGTGGCATTTCACATACTGCCGTTATCCGGTCTGTCCGATGCTTGATGCCCGAAAAAAGGAGGTCTTTGCAGCTCTCTTCAAGTGGGAAAAAGAAAGCTTTGTAAGAATAATCCCAGAGGTGTCGACGAACACGGATAACCTTCTCGCAAGAATATATATTTTTCTCTCGGGCGATAAAAGTGGTGATGAAGACGAAAAAAATAAAAGTAATTCTTCCAGGGAAAAAATCATTTTCACGGGTGAAGGCGCGGAGATTTACCGGAAAAGGCTAACAGACTGTTTGGGTGACAGAGCGTTTTTTGCATCGCCAGAGAAAATGATCCCTTCGCCATCCAATGTTGCGACACTCGGCCTGAGGAAAGCCGCAAAAGGTGAATTTTCTGATCCATTAGGACTCGTTCCCTTTTACTTGAGAAGGTCAGAGGCAGAGATTAAGTGGGATGGCTAATGTTGTAATCAGAGAAATGCATGAAGAGGATCTCGATGAGATACTCAAGATAGAGCGTATGTCGTTTTCGACACCATGGTCCGAAGCTGCCTTTTTAAACGAAATCCATAAAACGAATTCATTGACGCGAGTGGCCTTGCTAAATAACAAAGTCGTTGGTTACACGTGCGTCAACTATATCCATGGAGAGGCACATATTTTAAATCTTGCAGTTCGTCCTGAATTCAGAAGAACGGGGATTGCAACTGCGCTTATGAAAGATGTCATAGATAAATTGAAAAAGAAGGATTGCGGATTCGTCTATCTTGAGGTGAGAGTTTCAAGCATGGGTGCGAGGAGATTCTACGAGCGGCTTGGGTTTAAGATTGTGGGCGTAAGAAGAGACTATTATCAATATCCTGTTGAAGATGCGGCCTTGATGATGTTGGTTCTCTAACTACCTCCAGACACCATCAATCTCTTTCTTGCACTTCGGGCATTTCCTGTCTACCATCCTGTTTTCGATTATCGAGAACCCGAACCTTTTTATGATCAGTTCCTTGCAATAAGGGCAGAATGTATTCTCGCCGCCTTCGCCGGGGACGTTACCTTCATACACATATTTAAGACCTGTTTCGAACCCGATTTCCCTGGCTCTACGCAAGGTTTTTACAGGGGTTCGGGGTTTGTCCGTGAGTTTGTAGGTGGGATAAAACTGTGTCACATGCCATGGAATGGCCGGATCAACAGACTTGATAAATTCGGCTATCTCTCTCAGGTCATCTTCAGAGTCGTTGTAATCCGGTATTATGAGAGTGGTGACTTCGACCCACACTCCGAGTTCTTTCATGAGCCGGACCGTTTCCTTTACAGGCTCGAGTCTCGCGCCGCAGAGCTTCTTATAAAAGTCGTCATTCCCTTTAAGATCTATATTGTTCCCATCGAGGTAGGGTGCTATGACCCTGGTAGCTTCGGGTGTTGTGTATCCGTTACTCACAAAAACGTTCTTAATACCCTTTTCGTGAGCGATTTTTGCGCAGTCATAGGCGAATTCAAAAAAAATTGTCGGTTCTGTATAAGTATAAGAAATGCTTTCAGACCTATAACGCAAAGCGGTATCCACAATGGCTTCTGCCCTCATTGTTTCACCTATAATATCTTCGTGTTCCTTTGGGTACTGAGATATCTCAAAATTCTGGCAGTGCTCGCACCGGAAATTACAGCCGACAGACGCGATCGAAAAAGACGAAGAGCCAGGGAGGAAGTGAAAGAGGGGCTTTTTCTCAATAGGATCAATGTTCATTGAGATGACCTTACCATAAACAAGGCTGTAGAGAGTTCCATCCATGTTTTTGCGGACATAACATATGCCTCTCTTACCTTCTTTAATTAGACAATGGTGCGAACAGAGAAAACACTTGACTTTCTTGTCACCGAGCTTTTCATAAAACATTGCTTCCTTCATAATAAAATTATATCAACTGTTCATCAATTCGCCATTTTTATCGCTTCATATGCATTCCGCCCGGCATCTGAAATTTTTTGTACCTCCCGGGAAGCTCAAACAGGCTGTTCGGCTGTGGAGCTATCTTTATATTTCTGTATTCCTGAACCCAGGAATTGTCGATCGCGGCAGATTTAACAGGGAATTTTATATCAGTCGCCCACCATTGATAAATCCGATGTTTTTCGCGGCCGGATTTATAAGTAACAAGATATTTTTTTGTCGGATGCCCGTCTATTGTTTCGTTGCCAACATGTTTTCTCTCGATTTCTCCTTCAAATTTTTCTTCCACCATCGGTCTATTTTGAAGTTCGAATGGCATTTCCATATACATCTTCTGAGCTGTCATAATATTCCAGATGACTTTCTTGTCGATTCTTGTAATTACAGACATTGGTTCAGGGGATTTGAGATCCATTCTGAATTTGTCGGCCTTATAATAGATTTTTCCGACAGTTTTATCCTGCCCTTTATACGTCATGACTGTATCTGCAGAAAATTCCAGAGCAAAGACACTTCCTGATATTAGAAACAGACAGACTATAAAGATCAATAATCGTTTGGTCATTCGAATCCTCCTTTGTGCTAAAATTTTTGAAGTTTTCAAATTCTAATTGCGATGATTTCTTTTGTCAACCGCATCGCACCACCCATAATCCGAAATCATCTTTCTCACTCTGGAAATGGAGGGCCAGTTTTTCGGCAAAATTAAACTACCTCTGTGCATATTCATAGGTCACCTGTTGGGTGAGGTTTTAAACTATTGCAAATCCGCAGTTGCCTTCAGGGCAACAGCTCCCTGTCAAAACCCGTGAATTTTGCCTCAATCCAGGCCGTCCATTTCTTTACGGATTATGGACCACCCATTGACACCCATTGACAAATCATTAGGATTATAGATAAGATAAATTCTCGTCGGTTATTGTTCTTTGAAAATCTAAAAAAGTGCGTAGCATGCCCTTAGTCGATTTAAGATTAATATATGAGAGTTTGATCCTGGCTCAGAACGAACGCTGGCGGCGTGCCTAACACATGCAAGTCGAACGGTTTCAGGATGCAGGATTCAGGATGCAAGATACACGATAAAAGGAGGGTCGTGGATCATGTATCTTGTATCCTGCATCTTGAGATAGTGGCGGACGGGTGAGTAACACGTAGGTAACCTACCCTTAGGAGGGGGACAACCCGCCGAAAGGCGGACTAATACCGCATAAGGCCACGAGCTGGGATGCTTGTGGTAAAAGTGGAAACACACCTAGGGATGGGCCTGCGGCCTATCAGGTAGTTGGTGAGGTAATGGCTCACCAAGCCTAAGACGGATAGCCGGGCTGAGAGGTTGGACGGCCACACTGGAACTGAGAGACGGTCCAGACTCCTACGGGAGGCAGCAGTGGGGAATCTTGCGCAATGGGCGAAAGCCTGACGCAGCGACGCCGCGTGGAGGATGAAGGCCTTCGGGTTGTAAACTCCTTTTTTTGGGGAAAATAGTGATGGTACCCAAGGAATAAGCCACGGCTAACTCTGTGCCAGCAGCCGCGGTAAGACAGAGGTGGCGAGCGTTGTTCGGAATCACTGGGCTTAAAGGGCGAGTAGGCGGTGGAGCAAGTCTGGGGTGGAAGTCTATAGCTTAACTATAGGACTGCCTCAGAAACTGTTTTACTTGAGTCAGTGAGGGGAGGGCGGAATTCCTGGTGTAGCGGTGAAATGCGTAGATATCAGGAGGAAGGCCAGTGGCGAAGGCGGCCTTCTGGCACTGCACTGACGCTGAGGCGCGAAAGCGTGGGGAGCAAACAGGATTAGATACCCTGGTAGTCCACGCCCTAAACGGTGGGCATTAGGTGTAGGGCTCGTAAGGGTTCTGTGCCGAAGGGAAACCATTAAATGCCCCGCCTGGGGAGTACGGCCGCAAGGTTGAAACTCAAAGGAATTGACGGGGGCCCGCACAAGCGGTGGAGCATGTGGTTTAATTCGACGCTACGCGAAGAACCTTACCTGGGCTTGACATGCTGGTAGTAAGAACCCGAAAGGGGGATGATTCTTGAGAAATCGGGAAAGCCAGCACAGGTGCTGCATGGCTGTCGTCAGCTCGTGCCGTGAGGTGTTGGGTTAAGTCCCGCAACGAGCGCAACCCTTATTCTCTGTTGCTCCGAAAGGGGCTCTCTGAGGAAACTGCCAGCGATGAGCTGGAGGAAGGTGGGGATGACGTCAAGTCATCATGGCCCTTATGTCCAGGGCGACACACGTGCTACAATGGCCTCTACAGAGGGTAGCAAGACCGTGAGGTGGAGCTAATCCCTAAAAGAGGTCTCAGTTGGGATCGGAGTCTGCAACTCGACTCCGTGAACGCGGAATCGCTAGTAATCGCGGATCAGCCATGCCGCGGTGAATACGTTCCCGGGCCTTGTACACACCGCCCGTCACACCACGAAAGCCTGCTGTACCCGAAGCCGGTGAGCTAACTCTGAGCAATCAGAGAGGCAGCCGTCTAAGGTATGGCCGGTAATTGGGGTGAAGTCGTAACAAGGTAGCCGTAGGGGAACCTGCGGCTGGATCACCTCCTTTCTAAGGAAAAAACCTTTTCAATAGTTTGATCTGGTGAACAGGTTGAATAGTTAAGGGGTCTACTTTTTTAGTGCTTTTTTGTTCTTTGACAACAGAAGGGAAGAGAGAAGGGTCAAGTTAAGAAGGGCTCATGGTGGATGCCCTGGCATCAGGAGGCGAAGAAGGACGCGGCAGGCTGCGAAAATCCACGGGAAGCTGCGAGCGA